>JAFLDH010000170.1 GCA_017302505.1 Burkholderiales bacterium | reverse complement strand
CGACGCAGCCCCAGCCGCTCTGAGCGCCGCGGCAGATCAGCGCGGCGGTGCGCGGCGCGGCCGGTTCGCCGGGTCGTGGCGCTGCAGCCAGTCGAAGAACTCGGCGTACCAGAGTTTCGAGTTGCGCGGCTTCAGCACCCAGTGGTTCTCGTCCGGGAACCAGAGCAGCCGCGCATCGACGCCGCGCGCCTTCAGCGTGTTGTAGTAGGCCAGCCCCTGCTGGTCGGGCACGCGGTAGTCCAGCGCGCCGTGCACCACCAGCGTGGGCGTACGCATGTTCGCGGCGAAGCTCAGCGCGCTCTGTGCATTGACCTTGTCGGGGTTGTCCCAGTACCAGGCGCCGAACTCACGCGCATGCCAGGGGTAGCTGTCGTCGGCGAACATGGCCGTCCAGTCGAAGCAGCCGGCGTGGCAGACATAGGCCTGGTAGCGGCCCGGTGCGGCATGGCCGTTCATCCAGGCCACCAGATAGCCGCCATAGCTGCCGCCGCTGGCGAAGACGCGCTGCGGGTCGGCCCAGGGCTGCTGCAGCAGCGCGTCGGTGGCGGCCTCCAGGTCCTGCAGCTCCAGCTCGCCATAGCGCTGCGAGATGCTGTCCAGGAACGCATAGCCGAAGCCCGACGAGCCGTGGTAGTTGACGCTGCACACCACGTAGCCCTGCGCCGCGAAGGTGGCGGCGTTCCAGCGGTAGTGCCAGCCGTCGCCGGCCGCCGCGTGCGGCCCGCCATGGATGACGTGCAGCAGCGGGTAGCGCTTCTTCGCATCGAAGCCGGGCGGGTAGCTCAACCACATCTGCACCGGATCGCCCAGCGCGCCGGTGAACCACTGCTCCTCGGTGCGGCCCAGCCGCACGCCGGCCAGTGTGCGGTCGTTGAAGGACTCGATGCGCCGCGGCTTCTGGCCAGGCAGGTGGGCATGCACCCGCGCCGGATGCTCCGCCGAATCGGTCAGCGTCACCAGCGTACCGGCGCGCTTGTCGAAGGCGCTGACCGTGCCGCCGCGCACCACGATCTCGGCGCGGCGGTCGGGCAGGTCGAAGCGCCACAGGTGCTGGCGGCCCTGCTGCTCGGCGGTGAACAGCAGCGACTGGCCGTCCTCTTCCCACAGCAGCGGGGCCATCAGCTCATGGTCCCAGGCCTCGCTCTCCACCGTCCAGCCGCCGGTCTCGCGATCCCACACGCACAGCTGCGCCGGCATGGTGTGCTTGCGGCCCTGGTGGCTGGCCAGGAAGGCCACCCGGTCCCCATCGGGGCTGTAGCGCGGTGCGCCCATGTCCCAGGCGGCATCGCGGGCCAGTTCGCGCACGCGCCCGCTCTTCAGATCGATCTCGGCCAGCGCAAAGCAGTTGCCCGCGCGCTTCTCTCGGTCGGCATCGAAAGCGAAGACGATGCGGCGACCGTCCGGCGACACATCGAAGGCGTGGCGGTCGGGATCGCTGCGCACCAGCTCGTAGGGCGTGCCTTCGAACAGGTCGCGCACCCGGCCGCTGTCCAGGTCCAGCACCAGCAGATGGGGCACGCGGCCCATCGGCAGGTGGCTGTCCCAGTGGCGGTACTGCGCCTGGCTGGTGACGTAGCCGCTTTCCTTGCGTTCCTTGAAGGCCTTCAGTGCCTTCTCCTGCGCCTTCATGCCCTTCAGCCCCGGCCACACCCAGGACACGAGGGCGATGCGCCGGCCATCGGGGAACCAGGCGAAGGCCTCGACGCCGGTGGCCACCGGGCCGGCGCGGCGTGCCTCGCCGCCATCGGGCGCGATCAGGTAGAGCTGCGCTTCCTCGTCCTTGACGCCTTCCTGATCGCGCTTGGCGGCAAAGGCGATCAGGTCGCCGCGCGGCGACCATTGCGGCAGGCTGTCCTTGACGCCACAGTGCGTCAGCCGCCGCGCCGTGCCACCCAGGGTGGACAGCAGCCAGAGTGCGCTGGCGCTCGTGTTGTCCTGCATCGAGTAGCTGCCGAGCGCGCAGACGGCTTGGGCGCCGTCCGGGGCCAGGCTGGGCGGGCCGGCGCGCTGCAGCTGCCACAGCACGTCGATCGTCAGGTTCTTCTTCTGGGCCATGGTCAGGGGCCGCCCCGGCCCGGCCTGGGCTAGCGGGGGCGTTCGAGCTGGAAGTTCAGGTGCGCGCGCACGGTGGGCCATTCGGCGGCGGTGATGCTGTAGACGGCGGTGTCGCGCAGGCTGCCGTTGGGGCTGATCTGGTGGCTGCGCAGGATGCCGTCGAGCTGCGCGCCCAGCCGCTCGATGGCGCGGCGGCTCTGCGTGTTCAGGCGGTGCGTGCGGAACTCCACCGCGATGCAGTTCAGCGCATCGAAGGCATGCGTCAGCAGCATCAACTTGCACTCGGTGTTCAGCGGCGTGCGCTGCACGCGCTGGGCATACCAGGTGGAACCGATCTCGACGCGGCGGTTGGCGCCGTCGACGTTCATGTAGGTGGTCATGCCGGCGATGCGGCCTTCGGCGTCGAGCACGGTGAAGGGCAGCATCGAATCCTTGGCCAGCAGGCCCAGGCGGCGTTCGATCTCGGCGGCCATCGCCTCGGGCCGCGGGATGAACGTGTACCAGAGGTTCCACAGCTCGCCGTCGCGCGCCGCGTCCTGCAGCCCGGCCAGGTGATCGGGCGACAGCGGCACCAGGGCGGCGTGCGTCCCCCGCAGCGTGACCGGTTGCAGGAAAGGCATCAGCGGTTGTGGTTACGGCCGACGCTGCGCGTCTTGACTTCGCTGCGCGAAGTCAGCCTGCACCGCAATCGATGTGCATGGGTCATGCTCATCGATTGTGCCTTTGCATGAACACCAGCTTCTCGAACAGCGTCACGTCCTGCTCGTTCTTCAGTAGCGCGCCCACCAGCGGCGGCACGGCCACCTTCTCGTCCTTGCTCTGCAGCGCCTCGAGCGGGATGTCCTCGGCCACCAGCAGCTTCAGCCAGTCCAGCAGCTCGGAGGTGCTGGGCTTCTTCTTCAGCCCCGGCAGGTTGCGCACGTCGTAGAAGGTCTTCAGCGCGGCGCCCAGCAGCTCTTTCTTCAGCCCCGGGAAGTGCACGTCGACGATGGCCTTCATCGTGTCGGCATCGGGGAACTTGATGTAGTGGAAGAAGCAGCGGCGCAGGAAGGCGTCGGGCAGCTCCTTCTCGTTGTTGCTGGTGATGAACACCACCGGCCGGTGCTTGGCGCGGATCAGCTCGCGCGTCTCGTAGACGTAGAACTCCATGCGGTCGATTTCGCGCAGCAGGTCGTTCGGGAACTCGATGTCGGCCTTGTCGATCTCGTCGATCAGCAGTGCCACCGGCTGGTCGGCGGTGAAGGCCTGCCACAGCACGCCCTTGACGATGTAGTTGTGGATGTCCTTGACCTTCTCGTCGCCCAGCTGGCTGTCGCGCAGGCGACTCACCGCGTCGTACTCGTACAGGCCCTGCTGCGCCTTGGTGGTGCTCTTGATGTGCCACTGCATCAGCGGCATGCCCATCGCGGTGGCGGCCTCCTCGGCCAGCATGGTCTTGCCGGTGCCCGGCTCGCCCTTGACGAGCAGCGGCCGCTTCAGTGTGACGGCGGCGTTCACCGCGAGCATCAGGTCCTGGGTGGCAATGTAGTTGTCGGTGCCGGTGAACTTGGTCGTTGCTTGCATGATGATCCGGGCTGGCCAGAAGGGCCGTCGGCCGGGCCGCGCACCGGGCCGATGAGCCGGTGCCGGACAGGGACGGGGTGTCGGGCCAGTATAAGGGCGGGCCGTATAATTGATGCCGATCAAAGCAGGGCGCGGCCGAGGGCACGCCTGTTTCCAGCAACCCCTTGCCCTTCGCGGGCTGCCATCCGATGAAGACAGCGCTCACGCTCCTGATTGCCTTGTCCGGCCTCACTGTTGCTGCCCAGGCACAAGACATCAAGGGCGATGCTGCCCGGGGCGCCAAGATCAACGCCAGCTGCATCGGCTGCCATGGCATACCGGGCTACCAGTCCAGCTTTCCCGAAGTGCATCGGGTGCCGATGATCTCGGGCCAGAACGACAAGTACATCATCGGTGCGCTGAACGCGTACAAGCGCGGCGAGCGCAAGCACGGCACGATGCGTGCCATTGCCAGTTCGCTGTCCGAGCAGGACATCGCCGATCTGGCTGCCTATTACGCGGCCGATGGCGGCCCTGCCGGGTCGGCGGGTGCCGCGACGCCGCCGCCGGAGGTGGCCGCGCTGCTGACCAAGGGCGCTTGTGCCTCCTGCCATGGTGCCGACTTCAACAAGCCCATCGACGGCTCATACCCGAAGATCGCCGGCCAGTACCCCGACTACCTGTACAGCGCGCTCAAGTCCTACAAGATCGAAGGCAGCAACCAGGTCGGTCGAGGCAACGCCATCATGTCCGCGCAGGTCAAGCAGTTCAGCAACAAGGAGCTGAAGATGCTGGCCAACTACCTGGGTTCGCTGCCGTCGGACATGCGCACCGTGGCGCAGTCGCGCTTCCGCTGACGCGCCAGGGCATGGCGCCCGCTGCCCTGCGCGCCGCCGAGCCGCGCGATCTGCCGGCCATCGTCGGCCTGGTGCGTGAACTGGCCGATTTCGAGAAGCTGACGCACCTGGTGCAGGTGACGCCGGAGAAACTGCATCCGCACCTGTTCGGCGAGCGGCCGGTGGCCGAAGCGCTGGTGGCCGAATGCGGCGAACGGGTGGTCGGCTTCGCGCTGTACTTCACCAACTTCTCCACCTTCTTGGGCCAGCCCGGTCTTTACCTGGAAGACCTGTACGTGCAGCCGGCCCACCGTGGCCAGGGCATCGGCCGGGCGCTGCTGCTGCACCTGGGCCAACTGGCGCGCGAGCGCGGCTGCGGCCGCTTCGAATGGAGCGTGCTCGACTGGAACGTCGATGCCATCCGCTTCTACGAGCGCATGGGCGCCACGGTGATGCCCGAATGGCGCATCTGCCGCGTGGCCGGCACGGCGCTGGAGCAGTTCGGCCGCTGAAGCCCCGGCGCGCCTGCGGCACACTGCGGGCTTCGCCATTCTTCGCACCCCGCCATGACCCCGATCGCGCTCGGTCGCAGCGACCTGCTCGTCAGCCCCATCTGCCTGGGCACCATGACCTTCGGCGAATCGCAGGTCGATGCCGCCACCTCCGAACGCATCCTCGACCATGCGCTGGCGCGCGGGCTGAACTTCCTCGACACCGCCGAGATGTACCCTGTGCCGCCCACCGCGGCGCGCTACGGCGACACCGAACGCATCCTGGGCGAGTGGCTGCGTCAGCGCCCCGGCGCGCGCCAGCGCATCGTGCTGGCCAGCAAGGCGGCCGGCCCGGTGCGCGGCTACGACTGGCTGCGCAACGGCAGCGCCGACGTCACCGCTGAGGACATCGTCGCCTCGTGCGAGGCCAGCCTGCAGCGGCTGCACACCGACGTCATCGACCTGTACCAGCTGCACTGGCCGACGCGCCATGTGCCGATGTTCGGCAACCTGTACTACGACCCGAAGAACGACCGGCCGGTGACGCCGATCGATGAGCAGCTGCGCGGCCTGCAGCGGCTGGTGCAGGACGGCAAGGTGCGCTACGTCGGCGTCAGCAACGAGACGCCCTGGGGCGTGGCCGAGTTCGTGCGCTGGGCCGACGGCGCCGGGCTGCCGCGCATCGTCAGCGTGCAGAACGCCTACAACCTGCTGAACCGCTCGGTGGACAACGGCCTCGACGAGACGCTGCACCGCTGCGGCGTGTCGCTGCTGGCCTATTCGCCACTGGCCTTCGGCCTGCTGAGCGGCAAGTACGACGCCGCCGGCCTGGACGACCCGGCGCGGCCGGGCCGGCTGGCGATCTTCGCCAGCATGCAGAAGCAGCGCTGGGGCCGGCCCGAGGCGCTGGCCGCGGCGCGGCGCTACAACGCGCTGGCCCGCGAGCATGGACTGACGCCCACCCAGCTGGCGCTGGCCTTCTGCTACCGCAGCTGGCGGGTGGCCAGCACCATCATCGGCGTGACCACCGTGGCCCAGCTGGACGAGGACATCGACGCCTGGGATACGCCGCTGTCGCCGGAGCTGCTGGCCGCCATCGACCGCATCCGCTGGGAGGCGCGCGACCCGGCGCAATGAGTGTGGCCAAGAAGGACCGTCACGTCAGCGAGACGCCGGCCACGCAATGGCTGCGCCGGCACGGCGTGGCCTTCACCGAGCACCCGTACGACTACGTGGAGCATGGCGGCACCGCCGAATCGGCCCGCCAGCTGGGCGTGGACGAGCATGCGGTGGTGAAGACGCTGGTGATGCAGGACGACAAGGCGCAGCCGCTGATCGTGCTGATGCACGGCGACCGCCAGGTCAGCACCAAGAACCTGGCGCGCGCGCTGAGCGTGAAGAGCGTCGAGCCCTGCAGCGTCGACGTGGCGCAGCGTCACAGCGGCTATCTGGTGGGCGGCACCTCGCCCTTCGGCACGCGCAAGGCCATGCCGGTGTGCGTGGAGGAAAGCGTGCTGGCGCTGCCGCGCATCTGGATCAACGGCGGCCGCCGCGGTTACCTGGTGGGCATCGCGCCCGCAGTGCTGACCGAGACGCTCGGTGCCCGGCCGGTGCACTGCGCCCTGTAGCCCCGGCTACACTGCGCGCCGTTCTTCCGCAGCCCCCGCATCCATGTCCTATCTGCCCAGCGTGCTGGCCGTGCTGGCGGCCTACCTGATCGGCTCGCTGTCCTTTGCCGTCATCGTCAGCCGCGGCATGGGCCTGCAGGACCCGCGCACCTACGGCTCGGGCAACCCCGGCGCCACCAACGTGCTGCGCTCGGGCAACCGCAGCGCCGCCGTGCTGACGCTGGCCTTCGACGCGCTGAAGGGCTACGTGCCGGTGCTGTTGGCGCTGGTCTACGGCCCGGCCTGGGGCTTGGGTGAGCTGGCGGTGTCGATGGTCGGCCTGGCGGCCTTCCTGGGCCACCTGTGGCCGGTGTTCTTCGGCTTCAAGGGCGGCAAGGGCGTGGCCACCGCGGCCGGTGTGCTACTGGCGCTGAACCCGTGGCTGGGCGCGGCGACGCTGCTGACCTGGGTGATCATTGCTGCGTTCTTCCGCTATTCGTCGCTGGCCTCGATCATCGCGGCGCTGTTCGCGCCCTTCTACCAGCTGCTGATCTGGGGCACCTCGCCGTCGCTGCTGGCGGTGTGCGCGATGAGCCTGCTGCTGCTGTGGCGCCACCAGCCGAACATGCGCAAGCTGTTCGCCGGCACCGAATCGCGCCTGGGCGCCAAGCCTGCCGCGGGCACCGGGCCGACGCCCAAGCATCCTGTCAACCAGCACCGTGACTCGCCGCATGCGCATGGCCACGGGCATCGAAAGGGACACAAATGAGCATCCAGCGTTTCGACGTCGGCACCCGACTGTCGGAGATGGCCGTGCACAACGGCGTGTGCTACCTGGCCGGCCAGGTGGCCGCCGACGGCACGCAGGACATCCGCGGCCAGACCCGCCAGGTGCTGGCGGCCATCGACGCGCTGCTGGCCCGCGCCGGCACCGACAAGTCGCGCCTGCTGATGTGCCAGATCTTCATCACCGACCTGGCCGACTTCCCCGGCATGAACGAGGTCTGGGAAGCCTGGCTGCCGGCCGGCCATGCGCCGCCGCGGGCCACCGTGAAGGCCCAGCTGGCCAAGCCGGAATGGAAGGTCGAGATGGTGGTCACTGCGGCCGTGTAGATGGCCACGTCGCGCCGCTCCTTCCTCGGCCTGGCGGTGGTGATCGTCGTCGCCGGCGGGCTGAGCCAGTGGTGGGCCGGCCGCAGCGAGCAACGCGTGGCCGAACAGCTGGCGGCGCGCGCGCAGCCGGGCGACATCCGCATGCTGTCGTCGACCACCTGCGCCTACTGCACGGTGGCGCGGCGCTGGATGCAGGCGCACGGCGTGTCCTTCAGCGAATGCTTCATCGAGACCGACAAGGACTGCGCCGCGTTGTTCGAGGCCACGCGCTCGCCCGGCACGCCGGTGATGCTGGTGCGTGGCCAGCCGCAGGTGGGCTTCGACGCGCGCCGCGTGCTCGACACGCTGTCGGCCACCGGCGGCTGAGGCCTCAGCCGGCCTCCAGGCCCAGCCGCGACAGCTCGCCGCGGCCCTGGCGCAGCACCTCCGGCGTGCCGCTGACCAGATCGATCACCGTGGTCGGCTGCATCGGGCAGGCGCCGGCGTCGATGACGGCCTGCAGCGTCTTCTGGAAATGTGCGCGGATCTGCTGCGGGTCGTTCATCGGCTCGTCGTCGCCGGGCAGGATCAGCGTGGTGCCCAGCAGCGGCTGGCCCAGCACCTCCAGCAGCGCCTGCGTCACCCGGTGGTCGGGCACGCGCAGGCCGATGGTGCGGCGCGAAGGATGGCTCAGGCGACGCGGCACTTCCTTCGTCGCCTCGAGGATGAAGGTGTAGGGCCCGGGCGTGCCCAGCTTCAGCAGCCGGTATTGCTGGTTGTCCACGCGCGCATAGCTGGCGAGTTCGCTCAGGTCGCGGCACAGCAGCGTCAGGTGGTGCTTCTCGTCCACCTGGCGCAGCCGGCGCAGCTCCTGCGCGGCGGCCTTGTCGTCCAGGCGGCAGACCAGCGCGTAGCTGGAATCGGTGGGCACCGCGGCGATGCCGCCCTGCTGCAGGATCTGCGCGGCCTGCTTCAGCAGCCGCCCTTGCGGGTTGTCGGGGTGGACCTCGAAGTACTGCGACATGCGGCGGATCAGGCCCGCTGGATGCGATCCTGCAGCGCCGACCACACGGGGGTCAGCTGGCCCGGCAGATCGGGCAGGGTGCCCAGGTCGGTGTGGCTCTCGCCCGGGGAATGGAAGTCGCTGCCACGCGAGGCCAGCAAGTCGAACTCCAGCGCCATGTCGGCGTACTTGGCGTACTCGGCGCTGGTGTGGCTGCCGGTCACCACCTCGACGCCACGGCCGCCATGCGCGACGAACTCGCTGAACAGCGCGTATTCCTCGGTGGGCGTGAAGCGGTAGCGGCCCGGGTGGGCGATCACCGCCATGCCGCCGGCGCCGGTGATCCAGCGCACCGCGTCGCCCAGTGCCGCCCAGCGGTGCGGCACGTAGCCCGGCTTGCCTTCGGTCAGGTAGTTGCGGAACACCTCGTTGGTGTCGCTGCACACGCCGGTGTCCACCAGGTGCCGCGCGAAATGCGTGCGCGCGATCAGCGCCGGGTTGCCGGCGTACTTGAGCGCGCCTTCGAACGCGTTGCGGATGCCCACGCGGGCCAGGCCCTCGGACATCTCGCGGGCGCGGGCATCGCGGCCGCCGCGGGTGGCCGCCAGGCCGGCGCGCAGCGCGGCATCGCCGGCATCGAAGCCCAGGCCGACGATGTGCACCGTGACGCCGGCGAAGCTGACCGAGATCTCGCAGCCGCTCAGGTAGTCCAGGCCCAGGTCCTGTGCCGCCGCGGCGGCGCGCTGCTGGCCGTCGACCTCGTCATGGTCGGTCAATGCCCACAGTTCCACGCCGTTGGCATGGGCGCGGCGGGCCAGCGCTTCGGGTTCCAGGGTGCCGTCGGAGACGACGCTGTGGCAGTGCAGATCGGCATTGAGCAGGTTCACCCTGCGATTGTAGGAAGCCGCGCCGCCGGCTTCAGGCCGGGGCGATCTGCCCGCCGGCCAGCAGCATCGTGCGGTCGCAGCGCGCGGCAAGCTCGCGGTCGTGCGTCACCAGCACGAAGGCCGTGCCGCGTTCGCGCGCCAGCTGCAGCATCAGGCGGAAGACCTTGTCGGCGGTGTCGCCATCCAGGTTGCCGGTGGGCTCGTCGGCCAGCACGCAGCGCGGGCCGCCGGCCAGCGCGCGGGCCAGCGCCACGCGCTGG
>JAFLDH010000017.1 GCA_017302505.1 Burkholderiales bacterium | reverse complement strand
CAGGCGGTCACCGCGGTAGACCCAGACCTTGACGCCGATGACGCCGTAGGTGGTCTTGGCTTCCGAGAAGCCGTAGTCGATCTCGGCCTTCAGCGTGTGCAGCGGCACGCGGCCTTCGCGGTACCACTCGCAGCGCGCGATCTCGATGCCGTTCAGGCGGCCCGAGGACATGATCTTGATGCCCTGCGCACCCAGGCGCATGGCGTTCTGCATCGCACGCTTCATGGCGCGGCGGAACATGATGCGCTTCTCGAGCTGCTGGGTGATGCTGTCGGCGATCAGCTGGGCGTCGATCTCCGGCTTGCGGATCTCTTCGATGTTGACCGCCACCGGCACGCCCAGGCGCTTGGCCAGTTCGGCCTTCAGGTTCTCGATGTCCTCGCCCTTCTTGCCGATCACCACGCCCGGCCGCGCCGAGTAGATGGTGATGCGGGCGTTCTTGGCGGGGCGCTCGATCAGGATGCGCGAGACGGCGGCGCTCTTCAGGCGCGTCTTCAGGAAGTCGCGCACGTGCAGGTCTTCGGCCAGCATCTGGCTGAAGTTGCGCTTGGTGGCGAACCAGCGCGACGCCCAGGCACGCGTGACGGGCAGCCGGAAACCGGTCGGGTGGATTTTCTGTCCCATGGTCTTTGCTCTGCCCTTGCCTTAGTTGCCGACCGTCACGTAGATGTGACACGTGGGCTTGCTGATGCGGTTGCCGCGGCCCTTGGCGCGGGCCGACGAACGCGTCAGCGTGGCACCCTGCTCGACGTAGATCGACTTGACCTTCAGTTCGTCGATGTCGGCACCGTCGTTGTGCTCGGCATTGGCGATGGCCGAGGCCAGCGCCTTGCGGATGATGCCGGCAGCCTTCTTGGGCGTGAAGCTCAGGATGTCCAGCGCCTGGTCGACCTTCTTGCCGCGCACCAGGTCGGCGACGAGCCGGCCCTTGTCGGCCGACAGGCGCACACCACGCACGATTGCTTTGGTTTCCATCGTAGGCATCCCTTACTTCTTGGCCTTCTTGTCGGCCGGGTGACCCTTGAAGGTGCGCGTCTGGGCAAACTCGCCCAGCTTGTGGCCGACCATCTGGTCGGTCACGTACAGCGGCACATGCTGCTTGCCGTTGTGCACGGCGATCGTCAGGCCGATGAACTCGGGCAGGATCGTCGAGCGGCGCGACCAGGTCTTCACCGGCTTCTTGTCCTTGATGGCGGCGGCCTTCTCGACCTTGGCCATCAGGTGGTGGTCCACGAAGGGACCCTTCTTGAGGGAACGTGCCATGCTGCTGGCCCCTTACTTCTTGCGACGCGAGACGATCATCGTCTGCGTGCGCTTGTTGCTGCGCGTGCGGTAGCCCTTGGTCAGCGTGTTCCACGGCGACACCGGCGCCTGGCCCTCGCCGGTGCGGCCTTCGCCGCCACCATGCGGGTGGTCGATCGGGTTCATCGCCACGCCGCGCACCGTCGGGCGGATGCCCTGCCAGCGGCGCGCGCCGGCCTTGCCGTACTGGCGCAGGTTGTGTTCTTCGTTGCTGACCTCGCCGATGGTGGCGCGGCAGTCGATGTGGATCTTGCGTACTTCACCCGAACGCAGGCGCAGCTGGGCGTAGATGCCTTCGCGCGCCATCAGCGTCACCGAGGTGCCGGCCGAACGCGCGATCTGCGCGCCCTTGCCGGGCAGGATCTCGACGCAGTGCACGGTGGAACCCACCGGGATGTTGCGGATGGGCAGCGTGTTGCCGGCCTTGATCGGAGCCTCGGCGCCGCTGACGATCGTGGCGCCCACCTCCAGCCCGCGCGGGGCGATGATGTAGCGGCGCTCGCCGTCGGCGTAGCAGACCAGCGCGATATGGGCGGTGCGGTTCGGGTCGTACTCGATGCGCTCGACCTTCGCCGGGATGCCGTCCTTGTTGCGCTTGAAATCGACGACGCGGTAGTGGTGCTTGTGACCCCCACCCTTGTGGCGCATCGTGATGTGGCCGTTGTTGTTGCGGCCGGCCTGCTGGAACTGCGGCTCCAGCAGCGACGCTTCCGGCTTGCCCTTGTGCAGGTGCTTGTGCACCACCTTGACCACCGCCCGGCGGCCCGGCGAGGTCGGCTTGACTTTGACGACGGCCATTACGCGGCCTCCCCGGAGAAGTTGAGCTCCTGACCCGGCTTCAGGCACACATAGGCCTTCTTCACGTGGTCACGGCGGCCGATCGACCGGCCGAAGCGCTTGGTCTTGCCCATCTGGTTGACGGTCTGCACCGAAGCCACTTCCACCTTGAACATCAGTTCGACGGCAGCCTTGATCTCGGGCTTGGTGGCGTTGCGCAGCACCTTGAACAGCACCTGGTTCTGCTTCTCGGCAATGCGCGTGGCCTTCTCCGAGATGATGGGCGCGACCAGCACCTGCGCGAGGCGGCCCTCGTCGGGCTTCTTGGCGGTCTTGGGCGTGCTCATGCGTACATCTCCTTCAGCTGGTCGATGGCGCCCTTGGTGACCAGCACCTTCTTGTAGAACACCAGCGACAGCGGGTCGGCGTAGCGCGGCTCGACCACCAGCACATTGGCCAGGTTGCGCGAGGCCAGCGCCAGGTTGTCGTCGACGCGGTCGGCGATGACCATCACCGAATCCAGGCCCATGGCCTTGAACTTCTGCGCCAGCAGCTTGGTCTTCGGCGCCTCGACGGCGATCGAATCCACCACCGCCAGGCGGCCGTCACGGGCCAGCTGCGACAGGATCGACGCCATGCCGGCGCGGTACATCTTCTTGTTGACCTTGTGCGCGAAGTTCTCGTCCGGCTTGTTCGGGAAGGTGCGGCCACCCCCACGCCAGATCGGCGACGAGGTCATGCCCGCGCGGGCGCGGCCGGTGCCCTTCTGGCGGAACGGCTTCTTCGTCGAATGCTTGACTTCGGCGCGGGTCAGCTGCGCGCGCGTGCCCTGGCGGGCGTTGGCCTGGTAGGCCACCACCACCTGGTGCACCAGCGCTTCGTTGTAGTCGCGCGCGAACACGGTGTCCGGGGCGTCGACCTTGGCGGTGGACTGCCCTTGTTCGTTCAGGAGCTCGAGTTGCATCAGTTGGCTCCCTTCGCCTTGGCCTTGACCGCCGGGCGCACGACCACATGGCCGTTCTTGGCACCCGGCACGGCGCCGCGCACCAGCAGCAGCGAGCGCGCCTCGTCGATGCGCACGATGTCCAGGTTCTGCGTGGTGACGGTCACGTCGCCCAGATGGCCGGACATCTTCTTGCCCGGGAACACGCGGCCCGGGTCCTGCGCCATCGAGATCGAGCCCGGCACGTTGTGCGAACGGCTGTTGCCGTGCGACGCGCGCTGCGAGCCGAAGTTGTGGCGCTTGATGGTGCCGGTGAAGCCCTTGCCGATCGAGGTGCCCTGCACGTCGACCGCTTGGCCGACGGCAAACAGGCCCACCGGCAGCGTCGCGCCGGGCTTGTACTCGGCGGCGATCTCGGGCGTGACGCGGAATTCGCGCAGCACTTCGCCCGCCATCACGCCAGCCTTGGCCAGGTGGCCCGCTTCGGGCTTGGTGACACGGGAGGCCTTGCGTTCGCCGAAGGCAACCTGGATGGCGCTATAGCCGTCCACGGCTTCGGTCTTGACCTGGGTGACGCGGTTGTTGGACACGTCCAGCACGGTCACGGGCACGGCGTCGCCGTCGTCCGTGAAGATGCGCATCATGCCCACCTTCCGACCCAGCAATCCGAGACGATGGCTCAGACTCATGGTTCTTCTCCAGCCCCGGGTTGCGGAGCCTTTGTTTGACAAACCCGACATCGATTGGCCGGGCTGATGAATTCGGCACACCGCCTCTTGCGAGGCAGCGCGCCGAGAAAAGCTCTCTATTGTAGCAGCTGCAAGCGCAGCCGCCTAGAGTTGCCTTACTGCAGCTTGATTTCCACGTCCACGCCGGCCGGCAGGTCGAGCTTCATCAGCGCGTCCACGGTCTTGTCGGTCGGGTCGACGATGTCCATCAGCCGCTGATGCGTGCGGATCTCGAACTGGTCGCGGCTGGTCTTGTTGACGTGCGGCGAGCGAAGGATGTCGAAACGCTGCATGCGCGTCGGCAGCGGCACGGGGCCGCGCACGATGGCGCCGGTGCGCTTGGCGGTCTCGACAATCTCCAGCGCCGACTGGTCGATCAGCTTGTAGTCGAAGGCCTTCAGGCGAATGCGGATCTTCTGTTTTTGCATGATGGTCCGCCTTATTCGATGATCTTGGCCACGACGCCGGCGCCGACGGTGCGGCCGCCCTCGCGGATGGCAAAGCGCAGGCCTTCTTCCATGGCGATCGGCGCGATCAGCTTGACCGTGATGCTGACGTTGTCGCCCGGCATCACCATCTCCTTGTCCTTCGGCAGCTCCACCGCGCCGGTCACGTCCGTGGTGCGGAAGTAGAACTGCGGCCGGTAGTTGTTGAAGAACGGGGTGTGCCGCCCGCCCTCTTCCTTGCTCAGCACGTACACCTCGGCGGTGAAGTGGGTGTGCGGCTTGATGCTGCCGGGCTTGCACAGCACCTGCCCGCGCTCGACGTCTTCGCGCTTGGTGCCGCGCAGCAGGATGCCCACGTTGTCGCCCGCCTGGCCCTGGTCCAGCAGCTTGCGGAACATCTCCACGCCGGTGCAGGTGGTCTTCTGCGTGGCACGGATGCCGACGATCTCGATTTCCTCGCCGACCTTGATGACGCCGCGCTCGACCCGGCCGGTGACCACGGTGCCACGGCCGCTGATGCTGAAGACGTCTTCGACGGGCATCAGGAAGGCGCCGTCCACCGCGCGCTCGGGCGTGGGGATGTAGCTGTCCAGCGCTTCGGCCAGCTTCATGATGGCGCCTTCGCCGAGTTCGCCCTTGTCGCCTTCCATGGCCAGCTTGGCCGAGCCCTTGATGATGGGGGTGTCGTCGCCGGGGAAGTCGTACTTGCTGAGCAGTTCGCGCACTTCCATCTCGACGAGCTCGAGCAGTTCGGCGTCGTCGACCATGTCGCACTTGTTCAGGAAGACGATGATGTAGGGCACGCCCACCTGGCGGGCCAGCAGGATGTGCTCGCGGGTCTGCGGCATGGGGCCGTCGGCGGCCGAGCACACCAGGATGGCGCCGTCCATCTGCGCCGCGCCGGTGATCATGTTCTTGATGTAGTCGGCGTGCCCGGGGCAGTCGACGTGCGCGTAGTGCCGGTTGGCGGTTTCGTATTCGACGTGCGCGGTGTTGATGGTGATGCCGCGCGCCTTTTCTTCCGGCGCCGCGTCGATCTGGTCGTAGGCCTTGGCCTCACCACCAAACTTGCTCGACAGCACGGTGGTGATCGCCGCCGTCAGCGTGGTCTTGCCATGGTCCACGTGTCCAATCGTCCCCACGTTCACGTGCGGCTTCGTGCGTTCGAATTTACCTTTTGCCATTTCAATCTCCGGGAAAAGAGCTGTGCCAGTGTGCGTTTAAGGTCTCCGCGCATCGCCCCGCCACTGGCAGCAGGGCACCGGGGCCGAAGACCGTGCGGCGGCTTACTTGCCGCGCGCGGTGATGATCGCGTCGGCGACGTTCTTCGGCGCCTCGGCGTAGTGCTTGAACTCCATCGTGTAGGTGGCACGGCCCTGCGACATCGAGCGCAGCGTGGTGCTGTAGCCGAACATCTCGGACAGCGGCACCTCGGCCTTGATGATCTTGCCGCCGCCGGGCATGTCGTCCATGCCCTGCACCATGCCGCGACGGGACGACAGGTCGCCCATCACGTTGCCGGCGTAGTCCTCGGGCGTCTCTACCTCGACGGCCATCATCGGCTCCAGGATCACCGGGCTGGCCTTGCGGCAGCCGTCCTTGAAGCCCATCGACGCCGCCATCTTGAAGGCGTTTTCGTTCGAGTCCACCTCGTGGTAAGAGCCGAAGGTCAGCGTGACCTTGACGTCGACCACCGGGTAACCAGCCAGCACGCCGTTGGGCAGCGTGTCTTCCAGGCCCTTCTTCACCGCGGGAATGAATTCGCGCGGCACCACGCCGCCCTTGATGGCGTCGACGAACTCGAAGCCCTTGCCCGGCTCCTGCGGCTCGATGGTCAGCACGACGTGGCCGTACTGGCCCTTGCCGCCGGACTGGCGCACGAACTTGCCTTCGACATCGCTGATCGACTTGCGGATGGTCTCGCGGTAGGCCACCTGCGGCTTGCCCACGTTGGCTTCCACGCCGAACTCGCGCTTCATGCGGTCGACGATGATTTCCAGGTGCAACTCGCCCATGCCGGAGATGATGGTCTGGCCGCTTTCTTCGTCGGTGCGCACGCGGAACGACGGGTCTTCCTGGGCCAGACGGCCCAGGGCAACGCCCATCTTCTCCTGGTCGGCCTTGGTCTTGGGCTCCACCGCCTGGCTGATCACCGGCTCGGGGAAGACCATCTTCTCCAGCGTGATGATCGCGTCCGGATCGCACAGGGTCTCGCCCGTGGTCACATCCTTCAGGCCCACGCAGGCGGCGATGTCGCCGGCCAGGATCTCCTTGATCTCTTCACGCTGGTTGGCGTGCATCTGCAGGATCCGGCCGATGCGTTCCTTCTTGCCGCGGATCGGGTTGTAGACCGAGTCGCCGCTCTTCAGTACGCCGGAGTACACGCGCACGAAGGTCAGCTGGCCGACGTAGGGGTCGGTCATCAGCTTGAACGCGAGCGCAGCGAACTTCTCGTTGTCGTCGGCCTTGCGCGAGGTTTCCTTGTCGTCATCGTCGGTGCCAGGCACCGGCGGGATGTCGATCGGCGACGGCATGAACTCGATCACGGCGTCCAGCATGCGCTGCACGCCCTTGTTCTTGAACGCCGTGCCGCACAGCATCGGCTGGATCTCGGTGGCGATGGTGCGCGTGCGCAGGCCGAGCTTGATCTCGTCCTCGCTCAGCTCACCCGACTCGAGGTACTTGTTCATCAGGTCCTCGCTGGCCTCGGCCGCGGCCTCGACCATGTTCTCGCGCCACTTCTGCGCATCGGCCTGCATGTCGGCGGGGATGTCGGCGTATTCGAACTTCATGCCCTGCGAGGCCTCGTCCCAGATGATCGCCTTCATCTTGATCAAGTCGATCACGCCAGTGAAGCGCTCTTCCGCGCCGATCGGCACCACGATGGGCACCGGGTTGGCCTTCAGGCGCGCCTTCATCTGGTCGTAGACCTTGAAGAAGTTGGCGCCGGTGCGGTCCATCTTGTTGACGAAGGCCAGGCGCGGCACCTTGTACTTGTTGGCCTGGCGCCAGACGGTCTCGGACTGCGGCTGCACGCCGCCCACGGCGCAGTACACCATGCACGCACCGTCGAGCACGCGCATCGAGCGCTCGACCTCGATGGTGAAGTCGACGTGGCCCGGGGTGTCAATGATGTTGATGCGGTGCTCGGGGAAGGACAGGTCCATGCCCTTCCAGAAGCAGGTGGTGGCGGCCGAGGTGATCGTGATGCCGCGCTCCTGCTCCTGCTCCATCCAGTCCATCGTGGCGGCGCCGTCGTGCACCTCACCGATCTTGTGGTTCACACCGGTGTAGTACAGGATGCGCTCGGTGGTCGTGGTCTTGCCGGCATCGATGTGCGCGGAGATGCCGATGTTGCGATAGCGCTCGATGGGGGTCTTGCGGGCCATGGTGTCACTCCAAATACAGGGGCCGCCCTCGGGTTGGTGATAACCCGTAAGAGCGGCCGTCAGGCGGTTAGGTTCGGCTTCGGCTCTAGAAGCGGAAGTGCGAGAAGGCCTTGTTGGCCTCGGCCATGCGGTGGACTTCGTCGCGCTTCTTCATCGCGCCGCCGCGGCCTTCCGAGGCCTCGAGCAGCTCGTTGGCCAGGCGCGCGGCCATCGACTTCTCGCCGCGCTTGCGCGCCGATTCCTTCAGCCAGCGCATAGCCAGGGCCTGGCGGCGCACCGGGCGCACTTCCACCGGCACCTGGTAGTTGGCACCGCCGACGCGACGGCTCTTCACCTCGACCATCGGCTTGATGTTGTTCAGCGCGACGACGAAGATCTCCAGCGGATCCTTGCCGACCTTCTTCTCGATCTGGTCGAGGGCGCCATAGATGATGCGCTCGGCGACGGCCTTCTTGCCGCCTTCCATGATCACGTTCATGAACTTGGACAGGTCGACCGAGCCGAACTTCGGATCGGGCAGCACTTCACGCTTGGGAACTTCGCGACGACGCGGCATGGGACTCTTCCTTCTTTCGTTTCAGCTGGCACCGGCCTGCGGGGGCCGGCACCTCGAAGGGCCATCAGGACCCTTCACTTACTGAGCCGGCCGACCGGCCAGCTCTTGGGGTGGGGCGTCGATTACGCCTTCTTCGGGCGCTTGGCGCCGTACTTCGAACGGGCCTGCTTGCGATCCTTGACGCCTTGCAGGTCCAGCGAGCCGCGCACGATGTGGTAGCGCACACCCGGCAGATCCTTGACGCGGCCGCCACGCACCAGCACCACGCTGTGCTCCTGCAGGTTGTGGCCTTCACCGCCGATGTACGAGATGATCTCGAAGCCGTTGGTCAGGCGCACCTTGGCCACCTTGCGCAGCGCCGAGTTCGGCTTCTTCGGCGTGGTGGTGTACACGCGGGTGCACACGCCCCGGCGTTGCGGGCTGCCCTGCATGGCCGGCGACTTGGACTTCATGGTCTCGGTCTCACGACCCTGACGCACGAGCTGGTTGATGGTTGGCATAGGTAACCTGTTTCCGGTTGAAGTCAGACTCTTCGTTCTACGCTCGGCGGATCGACGCGAGGGTGCGCCGCAGCGGGAGGCAGGCTCCAATCCGGAAGGCTGCCCTGGCCGACACAGCGGCGCGGGCATGCCCGGGGCGGGCCGCTCTGCAAAGAGCGCAGCAGCGATCTGCTGAAAAGCCTTCCATTATATTGCCTGCCCAGTCATGCAGCAACAGGAAGCCTTCGGCGTGTGCCCTGCAACCGACGCCGCGGTCGTCGTGCTCGACACGAACGTGGTGCTCGACTGGCTCGTCTTCGAGGATCCGGCCTTCCGTCCGCTGGCGCGTCGACTGGCTGCCGGTGCCTGGACCTGGCATGCCACGCCCGCCATGCGGGCCGAGTTGGCCGATGTGCTGCCGCGGTTGCGCTGGCGTGACAACCTCATTGATTGCGAGCACGTACTTACGTTTTTCGATAGGCGGGTGCGAATGATCGACTCACCGGTCGGCCCGCCTCCTCAAGCAGCGCTGCGGACTTGCCGCGATCCGGACGACCAGAAGTTCCTGGACCTGGCCTGTCACCAGCAAGCGCGATGGCTGTTCAGCCGCGACCGCGCCCTGCTCGAAATGGCCCGCGCCGCCCGGCCGCTGGGCGTGGAAGTATTGAGTCCGGCACAGTGGCTGCGCGCCTACGGCACTTGAGTCAGCCAAGAAAAAGGGCGGCCCGCAGGCCGCCCTCTTGCGCGAACAGCCGGCCTTATTCGGCCGTTTCGCCCGTGCCGGCCGCTTGTGCCGCCATGGCGGCGTCGACGTTGGCCATCTGCACGGCCGCCAGTTCCTCGGCCTCCTGCAGCGCGATAGAGCGACGCTCGGTCTCGTCCATCGCCTCCTTGGCTTTGCGCGCCTGGTGGAAGGCCATGCCGGTGCCCGCGGGGATCAAGCGGCCGACGATGACGTTCTCCTTCAGGCCACGCAGTTCGTCGCGCTTGCCCATGATGGCCGCCTCGGTCAGCACCCGGGTCGTCTCCTGGAAGGAAGCGGCCGAGATGAACGAGTCGGTGGACAGCGAGGCCTTGGTGATGCCCAGCAGCAGGTCGGCATAGGTGGCGGGCACCTTGCCATCGGCACGCAGCGCGTCGTTGGTGCCGAACAGCTCCGAACGCTCCACCTGCTCGCCGGCGATGTAGCCGCTGTCGCCCGGGTTGACGATCTGCACGCGGCGCAGCATCTGGCGAACGATCACCTCGATGTGCTTGTCGTTGATCTTCACGCCCTGCAGACGATAGACGTCCTGCACCTCGTCGACGATGTAGCGCGCCAGTTCCTCCACGCCCAGCAGGCGCAGGATGTCCTGCGGCTCGGCCGGCCCGTCGACGATGGACTCGCCCTTGTTGACCACCTGGCCTTCGTGCACCAGGATGTTCTTCTCCTTCGGCACGAGCTCTTCGTAGACCTTGCCGTCCGGGTCGGTGATCTGCAGGCGCACCTTGCCCTTGGTCTCCTTGCCGAAGCTGATGGTGCCGGTGATCTCGGCCAGCGTGCCCTTGTCCTTGGGCGAACGCGCTTCGAACAGCTCCGCCACCCGCGGCAGACCGCCAGTGATGTCGCGGGTCTTCTGGCCTTCCATCGGGATGCGCGCCAGCACCTCACCGGGCATCAGGTCCTGACCGTCGCGCACCTGGATCAGCGCGCCCACCGGGAAGCTGATGGTCACCGAGTGGTCGGTGCCGGGGATCTTCACTTCGTTGCCGGCGGCGTCCAGCAGCTTGACCTGCGGACGCACCACCTTGGTGGCGCCGCGGCGCTTCGGGTCGATGACCACCAGCGTCGACAGGCCGGTGACCTCGTCCAGCTGGCGGGCCACGGTGACGCCTTCCTCGACGTTCTCGAACTTCGCCTTGCCGGCGAACTCGGTGATGATCGGGCGGGTCAGCGGGTCCCAGTTGGCCAGCACCGTGCCGGCCTTCAGCGACTGGTCGGCCTTGACGCTCAGCAGCGCGCCGTACGGCACCTTGTGGCGCTCGCGCTCGCGGCCGTGCTGGTCGGCGATGATGATCTCGCCGGAACGCGAGATCACCACCAGCTCGCCCTTGCCGTTGGTCACGTAGCGCATGGTCGGGTTGAAGCCGACTATGCCGTCGCTCTTGGCTTCCACGTTGTTGGCCACCGCCGCGCGCGACGCCGCACCACCGATGTGGAAGGTGCGCATCGTCAGCTGCGTGCCCGGCTCGCCGATCGACTGCGCAGCGATCACGCCCACTGCCTCACCGGTGTTGACCAGGCCGCCGCGGCCCAGGTCGCGGCCGTAGCACTTGGCACACAGGCCGAAGCGCGTGTCGCAGGTCAGCGGCGTGCGCACCTTCACCTCGTCGATGCCGGCGGCTTCCAGCGCGTCGAGCGCATCCTCGTCCAGCATCTCGCCGGCCGGCAGCAGCGTGGCCTGGGTCTCGGGGTGCAGCACCTCGACCGCGGTGACGCGGCCCAGGATGCGGTCGCGCAGCGACTCGATCACCTCGCCGCCTTCGATCAGCGCACGCATGGCGATGCCGTTCTGCGTGCCGCAATCGTCCTCGATGACCACCAGATCCTGCGTCACGTCGACCAGGCGGCGCGTCAGGTAGCCGGAGTTCGCGGTCTTCAGCGCCGTGTCCGCCAGGCCCTTGCGGGCGCCGTGGGTGGAGATGAAGTACTGCAGCACGTTCAGGCCTTCGCGGAAGTTGGCCGTGATCGGCGTCTCGATGATCGAGCCGTCCGGCTTGGCCATCAAGCCGCGCATGCCCGCCAGCTGGCGGATCTGCGCCGCCGACCCGCGGGCACCGGAGTCGGCCATCATGTAGATGGAGTTGAACGACTCCTGGTCGACTTCCTTGCCGTGACGGTCCTGCACCTTCTGCTTGGACAGCTGGCTCATCATGACCTTGCCGACTTCGTCGCCGGTCTTGCCCCAGATGTCCACCACCTTGTTGTAGCGCTCGCCGGCCGTCACCAGGCCCGAGACGTACTGCTGCTCGATCTCCTTGACTTCCTTCTCGGCGCGCTCGATCAGCTTGACCTTCTCCTTCGGCACCAGCATGTCGTCGATGGCGATCGAGATGCCGGCCCGCGTGGCCAGACGGAAGCCGCTCTGCAGCAGCTTGTCGGCGAAGATCACCGTCTCCTTCAGGCCGCATTTGCGGAAGCTGACGTTGATCAGCCGCGAGATCTCCTTCTTCTTCAGCGCCTTGTTGATGTTGCTGAAGGGCAGGCCCTTGGGCAGGATCTCGCTCAGCAGCGCCCGCCCGGCGGTGGTGGCCACCAGGCTGGTCACCGGCTCGAACTCACCGTCGGCGCGCTTGACGTATTCGGTCAGGCGCACGCTGATCTTGGCGGTGATCTCGACTGCGCCGTTGTCCAGCGCGCGCTGCAGCTCGGTCAGGTCGGCGAAGACCATGCCCTCGCCCTTGCCGTTGATGCGCTCGCGGGTGGCGTAGTACAGGCCCAGCACCACGTCCTGGCTGGGCACGATCGACGGTTCGCCGTTGGCCGGGAACAGCACGTTGTTGGACGCCAGCATCAGCGTGCGGGCTTCCATCTGCGCCTCGATCGACAGCGGGATGTGCACCGCCATCTGGTCGCCGTCGAAGTCGGCGTTGAAGGCCGAGCACACCAGCGGATGCAGCTGGATGGCCTTGCCTTCGATGAGCACCGGCTCGAAGGCCTGGATGCCCAGGCGGTGCAGCGTCGGCGCGCGGTTCAGCAGGACCGGGTGCTCCTTGATCACCTCTTCCAGGATGTCCCACACCACCGGCGTGCCGCTTTCGACTTCCTTCTTCGCCGCCTTGATGGTGGTGGCGATGCCCATCGCCTCCAGCCGGCTGAAGATGAAGGGCTTGAACAGCTCCAGCGCCATCAGCTTGGGCAGGCCGCACTGGTGCAGCTTCAGCGTCGGGCCGACCACGATGACCGAACGGCCCGAGTAGTCGACGCGCTTGCCCAGCAGGTTCTGGCGGAAGCGGCCGCTCTTGCCCTTGATCATGTCGGCCAGCGACTTCAGCGCACGCTTGTTCGCGCCGGTCATCGCCTTACCGCGGCGGCCGTTGTCCAGCAGGCTGTCCACGGCTTCCTGAAGCATGCGCTTCTCGTTGCGCACGATGATCTCCGGCGCCTTCAGCTCCAGCAGCCGCGCCAAGCGGTTGTTGCGGTTGATGACGCGGCGGTACAGGTCGTTCAGATCGGACGTGGCGAAGCGGCCGCCATCCAGCGGCACCAGCGGGCGCAGGTCCGGCGGCAGCACCGGCAGCACCTGCATCACCATCCAGTGCGGCTTGATGCCGCTCTTCTTGAAGGCCTCCATGACCTTCTGGCGCTTGCTGTTCTTCTTGATCTTCAGTTCGGAGCCCGTGGCGTCGTTCTTGATCTTCTCGATCTCGACGTCCAGGTCCAGCTCTTCCAGCAGCTTCTTGATGCCCTCGGCGCCCATCAGCGCGACGAACTCGTCACCGTACTCGACGCGCTTGGCCTCGTAGTCGTCCTCGGTCATGATCGAGAACTTCTTCAGCGGCGTCATGCCCGGGTCGACGACCACGTAGGCCTCGAAGTACAGCACGCGCTCGATGTCGCGCAGCGTCATGTCCAGCACCAGCCCCAGACGCGACGGCAGGCTCTTCAGGAACCAGATGTGCGCGCAGGGCGCGGCCAGGTCGATGTGACCCATGCGGTCGCGCCGCACCTTGGTCTGCGTGACCTCGACGCCGCACTTCTCGCAGATCACGCCGCGGTGCTTCAGGCGCTTGTACTTGCCGCACAGGCACTCGTAGTCCTTGATCGGGCCGAAGATCTTGGCGCAGAACAGGCCATCGCGTTCCGGCTTGAAGGTGCGGTAGTTGATGGTCTCGGGCTTCTTCACCTCGCCGAAGGACCAGCTGCGGATCTTCTCCGGAGACGCCAGGCCGATCTTGATGGCATCGAAATGCTCATCCGGGGTGAATTGCTTGAAAAGGTCGAGTAGTCCCTTCATGCATCTGCTCCTTAATTGCGTTCCAGTTCAATGTCGATGCCCAGAGAACGAATCTCCTTGACCAGGACATTGAACGATTCCGGCATGCCGGCTTCGATGGCGTGCTCGCCCTTGACGATGCTTTCGTACACCTTGGTACGGCCGTTCACGTCGTCGGACTTGACGGTGAGCATCTCCTGCAGGATGTAGCTGGCACCGTAGGCTTCCAGCGCCCAGACTTCCATCTCGCCGAAACGCTGGCCACCGAACTGCGCCTTGCCGCCCAGCGGCTGCTGCGTCACCAGGCTGTAGGGGCCGGTGGAACGGGCGTGCATCTTGTCGTCGACCAGGTGGTGCAGCTTCAGCACGTGCATGTAGCCCACCGTGACCGGGCGCTCGAACTGCTCGCCGGTGCGTCCGTCGGACAGGTAAGCCTGCGTGCGCGTGGCCGTTAGCCCCTTGGCCGCAGCGATGTCGTCCGGATAGGCCAGCTTCAGCATCGCGCGGATCTCTTCTTCGGCAGCGCCGTCGAACACCGGGGTCGCGAAGGGCACGCCATGCTGCAGGTTGTGCGCCATCTCCAGGATGTTGTCGTCGCTGATGCCGTCGAGCTGGGCCGACTTGCCGCCGGACTTGTTGTACAGCTCGTCGAAGAACTTGCGCAGCTCGGCCACCTTGGCCTCGCGCTGCAGCAGGTCACCGATGCGCTGGCCGATGCCCTTGGCCGCCCAGCCCAGGTGCACCTCCAGCACCTGGCCGACGTTCATCCGCGAGGGCACGCCCAGCGGGTTCAGCACGATGTCGGCGGGCGTGCCGTCGACCATGTAGGGCATGTCCTCGACCGGCACGATCTTCGACACCACACCCTTGTTGCCGTGGCGGCCGGCCATCTTGTCGCCGGGCTGCAGGCGGCGCTTGACGGCCAGGTAGACCTTGACCATCTTCAGCACGCCGGCCGGCAGCTCGTCGCCCTGCGTCAGCTTCTTGCGCTTCTCCTCGAAGGCCAGGTCGAAGCCGTGGCGGGTCTGCTCGTTGCTGTTGCGGATGCTCTCCAGCTGGTTGGCCACGTCGTCGTCGGCCGGGCGGATGTCGAACCAGTGGAACTTGTCCACCGAGTCGAGGTAGGCCTTGGTGATGACCGTGCCCTTGGCGATCTTCTGCGGGCCGCCGTTGGCCACCTTGCCGACGAGCAGCTTCTCGATCCGGTCGAAGGCGTCGGCCTCGACGATGCGCAGCTGGTCGTTCAGGTCCAGGCGGAAGCGCTTCAGCTCGTCGTCGATGATCTGCTGGGCGCGCTTGTCGCGCACGATGCCTTCGCGGGTGAACACCTGCACGTCGATGACGGTGCCGCTGGTGCCCTGGTCGACGCGCAGGCTCGTGTCCTTCACGTCGCTGGCCTTCTCGCCGAAGATCGCGCGCAGCAGCTTCTCTTCTGGCGTCAGCGTGGTCTCGCCCTTCGGCGTGACCTTGCCCACCAGCACGTCGCCGGGGTTGACCTCGGCGCCGATGTAGACGATGCCGGATTCATCCAGCCGCGCCAGCTGCTGTTCGCTCAGGTTCGGGATGTCGCGGGTGATTTCCTCGCTGCCCAGCTTGGTGTCGCGCGCCATCACCACCAGCTCCTCGATGTGGATGCTGGTGTAGCGGTCGTCGGCGACGACGCGCTCGCTGATCAGGATCGAGTCCTCGAAGTTGTAGCCGTTCCAGGGCATGAAGGCGACCAGCATGTTCTGGCCGAGCGCGAGCTCGCCCAGGTCGGTGCTGGCACCGTCGGCCACCACGTCACCCTTGGCCACCACGTCGCCGCGCTTGACGATCGGACGCTGGTGAATGTTGGTGTTCTGGTTGGAACGCTGGTACTTGATCAGGTTGTAGATGTCCACGCCCACCTCGCCGGCCACCGTCTCCTGGTCGGAGACGCGGATGACGATGCGGTTGGTGTCCACGTAGTCGACCACGCCGCCGCGGCGCGCGGTGACCACGGTGCCCGAGTCGACCGCGGCGACGCGCTCGACGCCGGTGCCCACCAGCGCCTTCTCGGGGCGCAGCGTCGGCACGGCCTGGCGCTGCATGTTGGCGCCCATCAGCGCACGGTTCGCGTCGTCGTGCTCCAGGAAGGGAACCAGCGAGGCCGCCACCGACACGATCTGCGTCGGCGCCACGTCCATGTACTGCACGCGCTCGGGCGAGACCAGCACCGATTCACCGTTCTCGCGCGCCGAGACCAGCTCGTCGACCAGCTTGCCGCCGCCGTCGAGCGAGGCGTTGGCCTGCGCGATCACGTACTTGCCTTCTTCGATGGCCGACAGGTAATCGATGTCCATCGTCACCTTGCCGTCGACCACGCGGCGGTACGGCGTCTCCAGGAAGCCGTACTCGTTGAGCTGCGCGTACAGCGCCAGCGAGTTGATCAGGCCGATGTTCGGGCCTTCCGGCGTCTCGATCGGGCAGACGCGGCCGTAGTGCGTGGGGTGCACGTCGCGCACCTCGAAGCCGGCACGCTCGCGGGTCAGGCCGCCCGGCCCTAAGGCCGAGACGCGCCGCTTGTGCGTGATCTCCGACAGCGGGTTGGTCTGGTCCATGAACTGCGACAGCTGAGAAGCCCCGAAGAACTCCTTCAGCGCTGCGCTGATCGGCTTGCTGTTGATCAGGTCATGGGGCATCAACGGCTCGGTCTCGGCCTGACCCAGCCGCTCCTTGACCGCCTTCTCGATGCGCGCCAGGCCCGAGCGGTACTGGTTCTCGGCCAGTTCGCCCACGCAGCGCACGCGGCGGTTGCCCAGGTGGTCGATGTCGTCCACCTCGCCGTTGCCGTTGCGCAGATCGACCAGGATCTTCACCACGTCGAGGATGTCCTCGTTGGACAGCGTCATCGCGCCTTCAGGCGTGTCGCGGCCCACTCGGGCGTTGAACTTCATGCGGCCGACACGGCTCAGGTCGTAGGTGTCGGCGCTGTAGAACAGGCGATGGAACAGCGCCTCGACCGCGTCTTCGGTCGGCGGCTCGCCGGGGCGCATCATGCGGTAGATGGCCACGCGCGCGGCCAGCTGGTCGGTGGTCTCGTCGCTGGCCAGCGTCTGGCTGATGTAGGCGCCCTGGTTCAGCTCATTGGTGAACAGGCACTGCAGTTCCTTGATGCCGGCGGCGCGCAGCTTCTTCAGCAGGCTCTCGGTCAGCTCGTCGTTGGCCTTGGCAATGATCTCGCCGGTGTCGGCATCGACCATGTTGCGCGCGACGATGCGGCCGACCAGGAAGTCCTCGGGCACCGAGATGTGGTCGGTGCCGGTTTGCTCCAGCTGGCGAACATGGCGGGCCGTGATGCGCTTGTCCTTCTCGACGATGACGTTGCCGCTCTTGTCGGTGATGTCGAAGCGCGCCACCTCGCCGCGCAGGCGCTCGGGCACGAACTCCATCTGCGCGCCCGTGTCCATCAGGCGGAAGTTGTCGTTGACGAAGAAGTGCGCCAGGATCGATTCGGGGTTCAGGCCGATCGCCTTCAGCAGGATCGTCACCGGCATCTTGCGGCGACGGTCGACGCGGAAGTACAGGATGTCCTTCGGGTCGAACTCGAAGTCGAGCCACGAGCCGCGGTACGGAATGATGCGTGCGCTGAACAGGAGCTTGCCGCTGCTGTGGGTCTTGCCCTTGTCGTGCTCGAAGAACACACCTGGGCTGCGGTGCAGCTGGCTGACGATCACGCGCTCGGTGCCGTTGACGATGAAGGAGCCGTAGTCGGTCATGAGCGGCACTTCGCCCATGTAGACCTCCTGCTCCTTGATCTCCTTCACGACCTTGGCCGGATGCGACTCGCGGTCGTAGATGATCATCTGCAGCTTCGCGCGCACAGCGGCGGCGAAGGTCAGGCCACGCTGCTGGCATTCGCGCACATCGAAGGCCGGCTTGGCCATGTTGTATTCGATGAACTTCATCTCGACCATGCTGTTGTGCGACACGATCGGGAAGGCGGACAGGAACGCCGCCTGCAGCCCCTCGGGCTTGCGCTTCGACGGTGGCACGTCCTTCTGCAGGAAGGCCACATAGGATTCCCGCTGCATCGTCAGCAGGTAGGGGACGTTGAGAACGCTCTCGCGCTTGCCGAAGCTCTTGCGAATCCGCTTGCGCTCGGTGAAGCTGTAGGGGGATGCTTGCGCCATGAATACTCCGTGCCCTTGAACCTGGGCCTGTCAGGTGGCCCATGTGTCGTCGGCGACTGGCGACCCGGACATTGCGTCCGAAGCTTGGTGGCTGGCCACTACCAGCCGCTGGCGGACAACCGGGGCATTGCACCCCAGCCCGACCAAACCGGTTCTCTGCAGTCGGATCAGAGAACACTGCCAAGCCCGAGGGCTTAGCGCTGCTCTCGCAACCGGAAAGGGCCCGAGGCGCCAGGCGCCTCGAGCCCGCTCGCGTGTCGTTTACTTCAGCTCGGCCTTGGCGCCGGCTTCTTCCAGCTTCTTCTTGCCGGCTTCGGCGTCGGCCTTGGCCATGCCTTCCTTGACCGGCTTCGGCGCGCCATCCACCAGATCCTTGGCCTCCTTCAGGCCCAGGCCGGTCAGCTCGCGCACCACCTTGATGACGCCCACCTTCTGCGCGCCGACGTCGGTCAGCATCAGCGTGAACTCGGTCTGCTCCTCGGCCGCAGGAGCGGCGGCGCCGCCACCACCACCGGCAGCCGGGGCGGCCATCGCCGCGGCGGACACGCCGAACTTCTCTTCGATCGCCTTGACCAGGTCGTTCAGTTCCATGACGGACATGCTGTCCAGGGCGGTCATGAATGCGTCTTTGTCGAATGCCATTTGGGTTACCTCTGAAAATTGGGGTTCGATAGGGATAAGGGCTAGCAGGCCTCAGGCCGCCGCGGGGGCTTCGGCCTTCTTCTCGGCCACGGCCGCCAGCACGCGGGCAAAGCGCGCCACCGGCGACTGCATCAGGCCGAGCAGTTGCGAAAGCAGCACTTCCTTGCTGGGCACGGCCGCCAGGGTCTTGACGCCATCGGCGTCCAGAACCTTGCCGGCATAGGCCCCGCCCTTGATGACGAGCTTGTCGTTGCCCTTGGCAAAGTCGGCGATGACTTTGGCCGCGGCGACGGCGTCCTCGGAAAAGCCGTAGATCAGCGGGCCGACCATGGTCTCCTGGGCCACCTCGAAGGGCGTGCCGGCCACCGCGCGACGGGCGAGCGTGTTCTTCAGTACATGAAGGTACACGCCCTTGTCGCGCGCCTGCCGGCGCAGCGTATCGAGATGCGCCACGGTGAGACCACGGTACTCGGCCAGCGCAAGGGTCTGCGAGCGTGCGACTTGCGCCGACACGTCCGCCACCACGGCTGCCTTCTCGTTGCGATTCAGACTCAAGGTCTTCTCCTCACGTCAGCTGCCTTCGGGCCCTTGCAGGCCCTCGGGCACTACCAATTCAGCGACCTTGCCCTCCAGAACCCCTGACCGGCATGCGCCTTGCGGTGCACACCGGCCCTGCATCCTGTACGGCGGGACCGCCATCTGCGCTGGCCACAAGCCCGAGGGCCTGCCGATTAAGCGGCTGCCCGTCCCGAAGGACCGGCCACCGCACCAGCGGTCTTGGATGACCTGCCGCCCCACGGGGAGGCGGCAGCCCACCAACTCCTTGCCGCGGCGCGCCCAGACCCGGCACGCCGCGCTTTCCATACGTTCAGGCCGTCTCGGCGAGCGAGGCCGTGTCCACACGGACACCGACGCCCATCGTCGACGACACCGCCACCTTGCGCAGGTACACACCCTTGCTCGACGCCGGCTTGGACTTGTTCAGCGCATCGATCAGTGCGCGCAGGTTGCCGGTCAGCTTGTCGGCCTCGAAGGAACGACGGCCGATCGACGCGTGCACGATGCCGGCCTTGTCGACACGGAACTGCACCTGGCCCGCCTTGGCATTGCGCACGGCCTGCGCCACGTCGGGCGTCACCGTGCCGACCTTCGGGTTCGGCATCAGGCCGCGCGGGCCCAGGATCTGGCCCAGCGTACCGACCACACGCATCGTGTCCGGCGAGGCGATCACCACGTCGAAGTTCAGGTTGCCGGCCTTGACCTCGGCGGCCAGGTCGTCCATGCCCACCACGTCGGCGCCGGCGGCCTTGGCTTCCTCGGCCTTGGCGCCCTGGGCGAACACGGCCACGCGCTTGGTCTTGCCGGTGCCGTTGGGCAGCACCACGGCGCCGCGCACCACCTGGTCGGACTTCTTCGCGTCCACGCCCAGTTGCACCGCCACGTCGATCGACTCGTCGAACTTGGCGGTGGCGCATTCCTTGACGATGCTCAGCGCATCACCGATCGGGTACAGCTTGTTGCTGTCGACCTTGCCCTGCAGGGCCTTGGCCTTCTTGGTCAGCTTGCTCATCTCAGACCCCCTCCACCGTGACGCCCATCGATCGGGCGGAACCGGCGATCGTCTTGACCGCGGCGTCCAGGTCGGCCGCCGTCAGGTCCTTCATCTTGGTCTTGGCGATGTCCTCGAGCTGGGCGCGCGTGATCTTGCCCACCTTGTCCAGGTGCGGCTTGGCCGAGCCCTTGTCGAGCTTGATCGCCTTCTTGATCAGCACCGTCGCGGGCGGCGTCTTGATGACGAAAGTGAAGGACTTGTCCGCGAACGCGGTGATGACCACCGGCAGCATCAGGCCCGGCTCAACACCCTGGGTCTGGGCGTTGAACGCCTTGCAGAACTCCATGATGTTGAGGCCGCGCTGGCCCAGGGCCGGGCCGACCGGCGGCGAGGGGTTCGCCTTGCCGGCGGGAATCTGCAGCTTGATGAAGCCGACGATTTTCTTTGCCATGAATGGCTCCTATCGAGTTCAAGCGCCCGCCGCAGCGAGCTCCTCGCGTTTGACCCGTTGAAGAGGCCGCGGGCGCTGGGTCAGCTGCGCCCGCGGCAACCAATCAGACCTTTTCGACCTGCGCGAAGTCCAGCTCCACCGGTGTCGCACGGCCGAAGATGGTGACCGACACGCGGACCTTGCTCTTCTCGTAGTTGACTTCCTCGACCGCGCCGTTGAAGTCGGTGAACGGGCCGTCCTTCACCCGCACCAGCTCGCCCACCTGCCACTGCACCTTGGGGCGCGGCTTGTCGATGCCTTCCTGCATCTGGTTGACGATTTTCATCACCTCGGCTTCGGAGATCGGGGCCGGCCGGTTGCGCGCGCCGCCGACGAAGCCGGTGACCTTGCTGGTGTGCTTGACCAGGTGCCAGCTGTCGTCGTCCATCAGCATCTCCACCAGCACGTAGCCGGGGAAGAAGCGCCGTTCGGTGACCGACTTCTTGCCGTTCTTCAGCTCCACCACCTCTTCGGTGGGCACCAGGATGCGGCCGAACTTGGCCTGCATGCCCGAGCGCTCGATGCGCTCGCGCAGGTTGCGCTCGACAGCCTTCTCCATGCCCGAGTAGGCATGCACCACGTACCAGCGCAGGGCGCTGGCCGGCGCGGCCACGGCGTCGGCGGCGGGAGTGTTGCCTTCAGCTTGCTCGCTCATGACCAACCTTTCAGCGTTTCCAGCCCAGAACCAGGTCGTAGAGCACCCATTCCAGCGTCTTGTCGGTGAGCCAGAGGAACAGCGCCATGACGAAGACGAAGGCGAAGACGTAGCCGGTCATCTGCATCGCCTCCTTGCGGGTGGGCCAGACGACCTTCTTGGTCTCGCGCACGGCATCGCGGCCGAAGGCGATCAACTGTTTGCCGGGCTCGGAGATGAAGAACACCCCCACCGAAGCGGCCAGCAACGCCAGCAGCGCCAGCACGCGCAGCCACAGGTCCTGCTTGCCCAACAGATAGAACACCGCCACCGCGCCGACCAGCAGCACGGCTGCGCCGGCCAGCTTGGCCTTGTCCGCACCCGTTGAAACGGTCTCGACTTGGGTATTGGTACTCATCTACTTCTCTTCCGGGCCGTGACCCCGCGGCGCCTGGGCGCCACCAAAGGGCGGTGGCCCAGGCCGGCCGGTGCGCGCCGGCTTCGTCAGGATCGGGTGGCAGGGGCAGAGGGGATCGAACCCCCGACCTTCGGTTTTGGAGACCGACGCTCTGCCAGTTGAGCTATGCCCCTGCGGAACTCTCCGTTACTCGATGATCTTGGCCACGACGCCGGCGCCGACGGTGCGGCCGCCCTCGCGGATGGCAAAGCGCAGGCCTTCTTCCATCGCGATCGGCGCGATCAGCTTGACCGTGATGCTGACGTTGTCGCCCGGCATCACCATCTCCTTGTCCTTCGGCAGCTCCACCGCGCCGGTCACGTCCGTCGTGCGGAAGTAGAACTGCGGCCGGTAGTTGTTGAAGAACGGGGTGTGCCGCCCGCCCTCTTCCTTGCTCAGCACGTACACCTCGGCGGTGAAGTGGGTGTGCGGCTTGATGCTGCCGGGCTTGCACAGCACCTGCCCGCGCTCGACGTCTTCGCGCTTGGTGCCGCGCAGCAGGATGCCCACGTTGTCGCCCGCCTGGCCCTGGTCCAGCAGCTTGCGGAACATCTCCACGCCGGTGCAGGTGGTCTTCTGCGTGGCACGGATGCCGACGATCTCGATTTCCTCGCCGACCTTGATGACGCCGCGCTCGACCCGGCCGGTGACCACGGTGCCACGGCCGCTGATGCTGAAGACGTCTTCGACGGGCATCAGGAAGGCGCCGTCCACCGCGCGCTCGGGCGTGGGGATGTAGCTGTCCAGCGCTTCGGCCAGCTTCATGATGGCGCCTTCGCCGAGTTCGCCCTTGTCGCCTTCCATGGCCAGCTTGGCCGAGCCCTTGATGATGGGGGTGTCGTCGCCGGGGAAGTCGTACTTGCTGAGCAGTTCGCGCACTTCCATCTCGACGAGCTCGAGCAGTTCGGCGTCGTCGACCATGTCGCACTTGTTCAGGAAGACGATGATGTAGGGCACGCCCACCTGGCGGGCCAGCAGGATGTGCTCGCGGGTCTGCGGCATGGGGCCGTCGGCGGCCGAGCACACCAGGATGGCGCCGTCCATCTGCGCCGCGCCGGTGATCATGTTCTTGATGTAGTCGGCGTGCCCGGGGCAGTCGACGTGCGCGTAGTGCCGGTTGGCGGTTTCGTATTCGACGTGCGCGGTGTTGATGGTGATGCCGCGCGCCTTCTCTTCCGGCGCCGCGTCGATCTGGTCGTAGGCCTTGGCCTCGCCACCAAACTTGCTCGACAGCACGGTGGTGATCGCCGCCGTCAGCGTGGTCTTGCCGTGGTCCACGTGTCCAATCGTCCCCACGTTCACGTGCGGCTTCGTGCGTTCGAATTTACCTTTTGCCATTTCGTCTTCTCCTGAAATCGACAATCCAGACAATGCTTGTGGTTGGTGCCCATGGCGCGGATCGAACGCGCGACCTCTCCCTTACCAAGGGAGTGCTCTACCACTGAGCCACATGGGCATCGACACGGGCTTGGACACCTCGGTATCCAGGCCTGTGGCGACGGCTCCGCCACTGGAGCGGGAAGCGGGAATCGAACCCGCGCCATTAGCTTGGAAGGCTAAGGTTCTGCCATTAAACTACTCCCGCTTGGTCAGCCCTGTACGCGGAACACGACAAGTCCAGTCGCCTGGTGGAGGAGGCTGGATTCGAACCAGCGTAGGCGTAAGCCAACAGATTTACAGTCTGCCCCCTTTAGCCACTCGGGCACCCCTCCGAGGCGAACCTCAGACTATACCACCGTTCAGCGGCTTTTCGGCGTCGGTGTAGCGTTCAGGCGCTGTCCGCGAGACCCCAGTCCAGCCCGCCGGCCCTGGGGTCGGCCGCCGCCAGCCAGGCGTTGGCGCGACTGAAGTGGCCACAGCCGATGAAGGGCACCGGCGGCCGCCGCGCCGACAGTGGCGACGGATGGTTGCACTGCAGCACCAAATGCCCACGGCCGGCGGCCTCGATCCGCGCCACCTTGGCCTGGGAGTGCACACCCCAAAGCATGAACACCTTCGGCGCCGCATCGGACGCCACCGCCGAGATAATTTCGTCAGTAAGCACTTCCCAACCTAGTTTGGCATGGCTGGCAGGCCGGCCCTCCTCCACCGTCAGCGCGGTGTTCAGCAGCAGCACGCCCTGCCGCGTCCACGGCAACAGGCTGCCGTGCACCGGCAGTGGCAGGCCGAGATCGCGCTGCCATTCGGCCAGGATGTTGCGCAGGCTGGGTGGCCAGCGCTGCCCCGGCGCCACCGAGAAGGCCAGCCCCTCGGCCTGACCCGGGCCGTGGTAGGGGTCCTGGCCCAGGATCAGAACCCGCACCCGCGACAGGGACGTCGACGCCAGCGCCCGGAACACCTCGGCCGGGTAGACCGTGCCGCCGGCCGCCACACGCGCATCCACCGCGTCGATCAGCCGGCGGCCGGCGGGGCTGTCGCGCCAGGCTTGCAGCAGCGGGGTCCATTCGTTGCCCGGGCCGAACGCATCCAGCAGTTCGCCCAGCGGCCGAACCAGGCAGCCCGGTTTGGCCTGGGCCGTCACCGGAACAGGTCAGCCAGTGCGGCGCCTGGGTCCTCGGCCCGCATGAAGGCCTCGCCCACCAGAAAGCCGTGCACGCCGGCAGCCCGCATGCGTTGGACATCGGCACGACCCAGGATGCCGCTTTCGGTGACCAGCAGCCGGTCGGCGGGCACCTGCGGCAGCAGCCCCAGCGTGGTGTCGAGCGTGACTTCGAAGGTCTTCAGGTTGCGGTTGTTGATGCCCAGCAGCGGCGTCTTCAGGCGCAGCGCGCGCTGCAGTTCGGCGCCGTCGTGCACTTCCACCAGCACCGCCATGCCCAGGGCCAGCGCCTGGGCTTCCAGGTCGGCCATCTGCGCGTCGTCCAGGCAGGCGGCGATCAGCAGGATGCAGTCCGCACCCCAGGCCCGGGCTTCATCCACCTGGTAGGCATCGACCATGAAGTCCTTGCGCAGCACCGGCAGATCGCAGGCTGCGCGCGCTTGCTGCAGGTAGGCCGCATCGCCCTGGAAGAAGCCACGGTCGGTCAACACGCTCAGGCAGGCAGCGCCATGGCGGGCATAGCTGGCCGCGATGTCCGCCGGCACGAAGTGCTCGCGGATGATGCCCTTGCTGGGGCTGGCCTTCTTGATCTCGGCAATCACCGCCGACCGGCCCGACGCCAGCTTGGCCCGCAGTGCGCCGACGAAATCGCGGGGCGGCGGCTCGGCCAGTGCCGCGTCGCGCATTGCAGCGGCGTCGCACTGCCGCCTGGCTGCGGCAATCTCCTCGCGCTTGACCGCGACGATGCGCTGCAGGATGTCGCTCATGTCGAGGCCAGCTCCTTCGTGCGCGCGACGAACTGGTGCATCTTGGCCAGCGCCTTGCCCGAGGCGATGGTCTCGCGCGCCAGCGCCACGCCCTCGGCCATGGTGGCCGACACATTGGCCGCGTACAGCGCCACGCCGGCGTTAAGCAGCACGATGTCGCGCGCCGGGCCGGGCTCGTCGTCCAGAACCGAGCGCAGCAGCGCCTTGGAGGCCTCGGCCGAATCGACCTTCAGCGCGCGGTTGCTGGCCATGGTCAGGCCGAAGTCCTCGGGGTGGATCTCGTACTCGTGGATGCCGCCGTCCTTGTATTCGCCGACCATCGTGGCGGCGCCGAGCGACACCTCGTCCATGCCGTCGCGGCCGTAGACCACCACCGCATGCTCGGCGCCCAGGCGCTGCAGCGCGCGCACCTGGATGCCCACCAGGTCGGGATGGAACACGCCCATCAGGATGTTCGGCGCATCGGCCGGGTTGGTCAGCGGCCCCAGGATGTTGAAGATCGTGCGCACACCCAGCTCGCGGCGCACCGGCGCCACGTTCTTCATCGCCGGATGGTGGTTGGGCGCGAACATGAAGCCGATGCCGGTGTCGGCGATGCAGCGGCTGATGGCCTGCGGCATCAGCGTCATCGGCACACCCAGCGCCTCCAGCACGTCGGCGCTGCCGGACTTGCTGCTGACGCCGCGGTTGCCATGCTTGCTGACGCGCGCGCCGGCCGCCGCGGCCACGAACATGCTGCAGGTGCTGATGTTGAAGCTGTGCGAGCTGTCGCCGCCGGTGCCGACGATGTCCACCAGGTGGCTGCGGTCGGCCACCTCGACCTTGGTGGCGAACTCGCGCATCACCTGCGCGGCGGCCGTGATCTCGCCGATGGTCTCCTTCTTGACGCGCAGGCCCATCAGCAGCGCGGCCATCATCACCGGCGACATCTCGCCACTCATGATGCGCCGCACCAGCGACAGCATCTCGTCGTGGAAGATCTCGCGGTGGTCGATGCAGCGCGTCAGCGCTTCGGTGTTGGTGATCGGCATATCAATGCTCCCCGAAGAAGCCGCGCACGGCGGCAATCGCCCGGTCGATGCCGGCACGGTCCACATCCAGGTGGGTCACGAAGCGCAGGCCACTCAGGCCCGTGGCCAGCACGCCCAGCTCTTTCAGGTGGGCCAGCAAGGCCTGGCCCCGGCCGCCCTGCACCTGCACGAACAGGATGTTCGTCTGCGGCATCTGCAGCTCGAGGCCCTTGATACCTTGCAGTCCCTGGGCCAGGTGCAGCGCCAACGCGTGGTCTTCGGCCAAGCGATCGATGTGGTGCGCCAGCGCGTGCTGTGCTGCCGCCGCCAGCACGCCGGCCTGGCGCAGGCCCCCGCCCAGCATCTTGCGCCAGCGGTGCGCGCGCTGCACCAGCGCCTTCGAGCCCACCAGCGCCGAACCCACCGGTGCGCCCAGACCTTTGCTGAAGCACACCGAAACGCTGTCGAAATGGCCCGCGATGGCCCGCGCATTCGCGCGCGGATCGCCGCCCATCGCCACTGCCGCGTTGAAGAGCCGCGCGCCGTCCAGGTGGGTGCCCAGGCTGCGCTCACGCGCCAGCGATGTCGCCTCGGCCAGGTAGCCCAGCGGCAGCACCTTGCCGCCCAGCGTGTTTTCCAGCGCCAGCAGCCGGCTCCGTGCGAAATGCTCGTCGTCGGGCTTGATGGCGGCTTCGATGTCGGCCAGCGCCAGGCTGCCGTCGGGCTGGTTCGGCAGCGGCTGCGGCTGCACGCTGCCCAGCACCGCCGCGCCGCCGGCCTCGTAGCGATAGCAATGCGCGCCTTGACCCACGATGTACTCGTCGCCGCGGCCGCAGTGGCTCATGATGCCGGCCAGGTTGCTCTGCGTGCCGCTGGGCATGAACAGCGCCGCCTCCTTGCCCAGCATGTCCGCGATCTGTTCCTGCAGGGCGTTGACCGAGGGGTCGTCGCCGAAGACGTCGTCGCCGAGCGGCGCGCGCTGCATCGCCTCGCGCATCGCGGGCGTGGGCCGCGTGACGGTGTCGCTGCGCAGGTCGACGATCATCGGGCCGCCTCCAGGAAGTTCTTCAGCAGCGCATGCCCATGCTCGCTGATGATCGACTCCGGATGGAACTGCACACCTTCCAGCGGCGTGCGCGTGCCGGCCAGCGCGCGGTGGCGCACGCCCATGATCTCGCCGTCGTCGTCGGCGGTGGCGCTGACCTCCAGCGCCGCCGGCAGGCTGGACCGCTCGATCACCAGCGAGTGGTAGCGGTTCACCGTGAACCGCCGCGGCAGCCCGGCATAGACGCCGCGCTCGTCGGTGCTGATGACGCTGGTCTTGCCGTGCATCTGGACCTTGGCGCGCACGATCTTGCCGCCCAGCGCCGCGCCGATGGACTGGTGGCCCAGGCACACGCCCAGGATCGGCAGCTTGCCCTGGAAGTGGCGGATCGCGTCGATGCAGATGCCGGCCTCGGCCGGCGAGCAAGGCCCCGGCGACAGCACCAGCGAATCAGGCTTCAGGCCGGCGATGCCTTCCAGCGTGATCTGGTCGTTGCGGAAGACACGCACCTCCTCGCCCAGCTCGCCGAAGTACTGCACCAGGTTGTAGGTGAAGCTGTCGTAGTTGTCGATCATGAGCAACATGTCAGAAGCCCTCCTCGACGAGTTCGGCCGCACGCATCAGCGCGCGCGCCTTCGCTTCCGTTTCCTTCCACTCCAGCTCGGGCACCGAATCGGCCACCACGCCGGCCGCGGCCTGCACGTACAGCGTGCCGTCCTTGACGATGCCGGTGCGGATGGCGATGGCCACGTCCATGTCACCGGCGAAGCTCAGATAGCCGCAGGCACCGCCGTAGATGCCGCGCTGCACCGGCTCCAGCTCGTCGATGATCTCCATCGCCCGCACCTTGGGCGCGCCGGTCAGCGTGCCGGCCGGGAAGGTGGCGCGCAGCACGTCCAGGCTGCTCATGCCGTCGAGCAACAGCCCCTCGACGTTGCTGACGATGTGCATCACGTGCGAATAGCGCTCGATGGCGAAGGCCTCGGTGACCTTGACGCTGCCGGTGCGCGCGATGCGGCCGATGTCGTTGCGCGCCAGGTCGATCAGCATCACGTGCTCGGCGCGCTCCTTCGGGTCGCCGCGCAGTTCTTCCTCCAGCGCCTTGTCCTGCTCCGGCGTGGCGCCGCGCGGCCGCGTGCCGGCCAGCGGGCGGATGGTCACCTTCTCGCCCTCGGGCGTGTGCTCCTGCCGCACCAGGATCTCGGGCGACGCACCGACGATCTGGAAGTCGCCCATGTCGTAGAAGTACATGTAGGGCGAAGGGTTCAACGAACGCAGCGCGCGGTACAGGCTCAGCGGGCTTTCGGTGTAGCGCTTGCGCAGACGCTGACCCACCTGCACCTGCATCATGTCGCCTGCGGCGATGTATTCCTTGGCCTTCAGCACCGCCGCCAGGTAGTCGGCCTTGGCAAACTCGCGCTCCACCGAATGGCTGGCGCCGCGCTTCACTGCCGGCGCGGTGACGCTGTACTGCAGCTTGTCGCTCAGCGCCGCCAAGCGGCGCTTGGCCTTGGAGAACGCCTCGGGCTCGGCCGGATTGGCATAGACGATCAGGTACAGCCGGCCCGACAGGTTGTCGATGACGGCCAGTTCCTCGCACTGCAGCAGCAGGATGTCCGGCGTACCGATGCCGCCGGTCTTGCGCACCGCCGCCAGCTTCGGCTCGATGAAGCGCACCGCGTCGTAGCCGAAGTAGCCGGCCAGCCCGCCGCAGAAGCGCGGCAGCCCCGGGCGCAGCGCCACCTTGAAGCGCTTCTGATACTCGGCGATGAAGTCCAGCGGGTTGCCCTCGTGCACCTCCACCGCCTCGCCGTCGGTGACGACCTCTGTGCGCGGGCCGGTGGCGCGCAGCAGCGTGCGCGCCGGCAGTCCGATGAAGGAGTAGCGGCCGAAGCGCTCGCCGCCGACCACGCTTTCCAGCAGGAAGCTGTGCTTGCCGCCGCCGCTGGCGTAAGCCAGCTTCAGGTACAGCGACAGCGGGGTTTCCAGGTCGGCGAAGGCTTCCGCGATGAGCGGGATGCGGTTGTAGCCCTGCGCACTCAGGCTCTTGAATTCCAGTTCGGTGATCACGTCGATTCCTCGAAGTCTGCAGACCGCGGGGCAGCCGGGCGGGGCCCGGTCACGGCACATCCAATCTGCAAGGGGGTCCAACACCGGCCCAGGGCCGGCAGCAAGCTAGCCGAGCGAATGCCAGCGACGCCAGGGCCAGGCTCCCCGGTCGAGCGACCTGTGCTTGCGGGACGTGAACATGGGCCGAAGTCTAGCGCACCGGCAGGCGCCTACCGCCGCGGGTTGTCCTTGGTCCAGCGGGCCAGTGCGGCCAGTGTCTTCTCCACGTGCTGGTTCGGGTTCAGGCTCAGGTAGCTGTAGACCACCTTGCCGTTCGGCGCGATCACGTAGGACACGCGGTTGGCAAAGTCCGGCCGCGTCTGCATGGCTGCGTCGTAGGCCTTGATCACCGCCTTGGTCTCGTCGGCCGCCACCGGAAACTTGCCCTGGCAGGCCTGCACCGAAAAGCGCGTGATCACGCCAATGTCGTCGCCCGACACGCCGATCACCGACGCGCCCAGCGCCTCGAAACGGCCGATGGCCTCGGCGAACTGGTGCGCCTCGATCGAGCAGCCTTCGGAGAAGGCTGCCGGGAAGAAATACAGCACCACCGGCCCCTTGGCCAGCGCATCGGACAGCTGGTACTGGAAGGTCTTGCCGCCCAGCGCCGCCGGCACGCTGAAGTTCGGCGCCGGGTCGCCCACGTCCAGCGCCGCCAGCACCGGCCCCTGCAGGCCGAGCAGCAGGCACAGCAAGGCAAAGGCTCGTTTCATGCGGGGCTCCTGCAGCGGTGGCGTGCGTCGGCCGATGGTGCCAGAACGCGTCGGCCGGGGCCGCGTACCATGCCACCGACACGGCATCGCTGTCCAGGGGGGACGCATGGCACGCACGTTGTTCCGCAATGCCCGGCTGGTGCTCGACGGCCAGGACCGCCTGCAGGACGGGCTGGAACTGCTGGTCGAGGACGGCCTGATCCACGCTGTCGGCCCCGGCCCGCTGCCGCAGGCGCCCGGCACCGCCGTCATCGACGCCGGCCGCCGCACGCTGATGCCGGGGCTGATCGACGCCCATGCGCACATCACCGGCCTGTCGCTGACGCCGAAGAACATCGCGGTGCCGCCCGGCGAGATCGCGATGGCCTCTGTCCGCTACCTGCGCAACTGCCTGATGGACGGCTTCACCACCATCCGCGAGGCCGGCGGCGCCGACCATGGCACCGCGCGGCTGCTGGCCGACGGCACGGCGATCGGCCCGCGCCTTTTCTATTCGGGCAAGGCGCTCACGCAGACCGGCGGCGGCGCCGACTTCCGCACGCCCGACGAGCACCTGGACCCCTGCGGCCATGTCGGCCCCTTCTCGATCATGTCGGTCATTGCCGACGGCGTGGACGAGATCCGCCGCGCCGCCCGCGAAGAGCTGCGCAAGGGCGCGGCGCAGATCAAGCTCTTCGCCTCGGGCGGCGTGGTCTTCCCGTCCGAGGGTCATGCCACGCGCTACGAGTTCAGCGATGCCGAGCTGCGCGCCGCGGTCGAGGAAGCCGAGGCCCGCGGCACCTACGTGATGGCGCATGTCTATACCGACGAGGGGGTGCGCCGCTGCCTGGCCGCCGGAGTGCGCTCGATCGAGCATGCCAACTTCGTGTCCGAGGAGACGGTGGCGATGATCGGCGCGGCCGGCGCCTACCTGGTGCCCACCTTCATCTCGCTGGTGCAGCGGGTGGAAAGCGCCGCCGAGCACGGCCTGGCGCCGGGCATCGTGGCCAACCTGCAGCGCACCATCGCACGCGGCCGGCAGGTCTATGCCTGGGCGCGCCGGCATGGCGTGCCGATCGGCCTGGGCACCGACCTGTGGGGCCCCGAGGCGCAACTCGCGCAGCTGCGCGAATTCGAGATGCGCCGCGACCTGGACACGCCGGCGGCCATCCTGCGCTCGGCCACCGTCACCAATGCCGCGCTGATGATGCAGGCCGGCAAGCTGGGCACGCTGGCCGCAGGCGCCTGCGCCGACCTGCTGGTGGTGGACGGCGACCCGCTCAGCGACATCGGCGTGCTGCTCGACCCGCAGCGCCACCTGAAGCTGATCATGAAGGACGGCCAGCTCTACAAGAACGAGCTGTAGCCGCGCGGGCGGCAGAATGCGCCCCGGCGCTGCCTGCGCCGCACAGGAGACACATCGGATGCCCACGAACCCCACCCGCCGCAGGCTGCTGCAGGCCACTGCCGGCGCCGGCCTGCTGGCGGCCGCTGGCCACGGGGCCGCGCAGGCGGCCTTCCCGACGCGGCCGATCACGCTGATCGTGCCCTTCCCGGCGGGTGGCTCCACCGACCGGCATTTCCGCCTGCTGGCCGAGCTGGCCGGCAAGCAGCTCGGACAGAACGTGGTGGTCGAGAACCGGCCCGGCGGTGGCGGCACCACCGGCCCCGGCAACATGGCGCTGAACGCCAAACCCGACGGCTACACCATCGCCCAGTTCCCGATGGGCATGCTGCGCGTGCCGCACATGCAGCGCACGCAGTGGAACCCGCTGACCGACTTCAGCTTCATCATCGGCATCAGCGGCTACACCTTCGGCCTGACGGTGCGCACCGACTCGCCGTACAAGAGCTTCAAGGATTACATCGAGGCCGCGCGCAAGCAGCCCGGCAAGATCGACTACGGCTCCACCGGCGTGGGCAGCAGCCCGCACCTGCACATGGAAGAGCTGGCGCAGAACGCCGGCGTCACGCTGAACCACGTGCCCTACAAGGGCAACGCCGACCTGACGCAAGCGCTGCTGGGCGGCCATGTGATGGCGCAGAGCGATGCCAGCGGCTGGGACAAGTACGTCGACGGCGGGCAGATGCGCCTGCTGGTCACCTTCGGCGAGAAGCGCACCAAGCGCTGGCCCAGCGTGCCCACCGCCACCGAGCTGGGCTACGGCGTGGTCTCTACCTCGCCCTACGGCCTGGTGGGCCCCAAGGGCATGGAGCCGGCGGTGATCAAGACGCTGCACGATGCCTTCAAGAAGGCGATGGACGACCCCAGGCACCTGGAGCTGCTGGCCCAGCTGAGCCAGGACCTGTGGTACCAGAGCAGCGAGGCCTATGCGCAGTGGGTGCGCGTGACCTATGTGAAGGAAAAGCGCTTCATCGAGAAGCTGGGGCTGGCCGCCAAATGAGCACTGCCTTCGACACCGCGTTCCAGACCATTCCCGACCTGATCCGCCGGCATGCGGCGGCGCGGCCGCAGCACCTGGCGCTGGCCGCGGGCGACGAGCGGCTGGACTATGCCGCGCTGGACGCGCTGATG
>JAFLDH010000169.1 GCA_017302505.1 Burkholderiales bacterium | reverse complement strand
CCCGGCCCGAAGGCCGCCGTGGCCAAGGCCTCGGCACTGCTGCGCGACGCCCGCGAGGCGGCCGGCCTGACGCTGGACGACCTGGGCGCCGCACTCGACCTGAAAGACCCCACTTTCATGGCGCTGGTCGAAAGCGGCAAGGTCGGCCTGCCCTTCGAGCTCATCCTGCGCATGGCCACGATCCTGGGCCGCAACGATCCCGTCACCTTCGTGCTGCAGCTGACGCGCTCCTACAACCCGCGCGTCTGGAAATCGCTGGAGGCGCTGGGCATCGGCAAGCTGCTGGTGCAGGCCGGCCGCGAGCGCGAGTTCGCCAACATCTACCGCAGCAAGCCGGCCGCCCGCCAGCTGTCGGACAAGGACTTTGCGGCTGCGCTGGCCTTCTCGGCCGCCGCTTTCGAGAGCGCGCTGGTCTTCCTGGGGCAGCAGAAGAAGGTCGAGCCGCCCGCGGCTGCACCCCAGTAGTCGCGCAATTGATCTTCGACAAGGCCGCCGGCCGCGCGCGGTGCGACGCTGCGCATGCCCGACGGAGAAAACCTCATGTCCCACGCCGCCCTGCGCATCATCCACGACGAACATGCCGCGCTGGCGGCCATGCTGCGCTCGATCCCGCTGCTTCTGGCGCAGCACCGCCGCAACGGCACGTTGCCTGACTTCGGCACGCTGCGGGCCATGCTTTTCTACATGGACGAGTTTCCCGAGCAGCGCCACCACCGCAAGGAATCGGAACTGCTCTTCCCGATGCTGCGCGCCCGCACCGATGCGGCTGGCGCGGTGCTGGACCGCCTGGACCAGGACCATGCCCGCGGCGAGCGCGCCATACGCGACCTCGAACATGCATTGCTGGCCTTCGAAATGATGGGCGAATCGCGCCGCGAGGCCTTCGAAGTTGCCGTCCAGCAGTACGTCGATTTCTACTTCGAGCACATGACGCTGGAAGAGAAGCAGGTGCTGCCATTGGCCGAACGGCTGCTGACCAGCGAGGACTGGTCCCAGCTCGATGCCGCCTTTGCGGCCAACCGCGACCCGCTGACCGGCCACGAGCCGGAGGACGACTACCGCGCGCTTTTCAGCCGGATCGTCAACGCCCTGCCCGCGCCGCTGGGCCTGGGCCCGGCCGGCTGAGACGCAGCCTCAAGCGTCCGGCTCGGTGCTGCGCACCAGCAGCACGGGCACGGGCGCCTCGCGCAGCACCATTTCGGCATCGCTGCCCAGCGTCAGGCGGCGCAGCCCGCGCCGCCCGTGAGTCCCCATGACGATCAGCGCCGTGCCGGACTGCCTGGCCTCCTGAACGATCAGGTCGCACACCCGAAGGCCTGGATCGCAGCGCAACCGGCCCTCGGCCGCCACCCCGGACGCCCGGGCCCGCTGCAGGCATTCGGCCAGCAGGGCCTCGCCGGCCCGCTGCTCCTGCTCCACCGCCGGCGCGGGCGGCGCAAAGGCCGTCAACTCGCTCATCAGCAGGCGCGGGTCCACCACGTGCAGCAGCGTCAGCGCCGAGCCCAGGCGTGACGCCAGCGCGATGGCTTCGTCCAGCCCGCGCTGTGCGGTCGGGCTGCTGTCCACGGGTACCAGGATGCGTGCGTACATGGCGAAGTCCTTTCCCTGCCGGCGGCCCGGGTCCCGAAGCTGCTACCCTCGCCTTCATGGACACCACCGCCTGACCAACGAGTGAGCCCGGAAACCCATATCGCCGTACTCGACGACGAGCCCGACATCACCCGGCTGCTGGCCACCTATCTCCAAGCCCAAGGTTACCGCGTCTCGCAATGGCATCAGGGCAGCGCGCTGATGCAGGCCATGGCCGACGATCCGCCCGCGCTGGTGCTGCTGGACCTGGGACTGCCCGGCGAGGACGGCTTCGGCATTGCCCGGCAGCTGCGCGAGCACTGGGGCTGCGGTCTGGTCATCGTCACCGGCCGCGGCGATGCGGTGGACAAGGTGGTCGGCCTGGAGGTCGGCGCCGACGACTACGTCACCAAGCCCTTCGACCTGCGCGAGTTGCTGGCCCGAATCAAGGCGGTGCTGCGTCGCCTGCAGCCGGCGACCGAAGCCCCGGCCGCCACGGCCCCGGCCACGTCCGCTGCGCGCCAGCGCCTGGTTTTTGCCGGCTGGACGCTGGATATCGGCGCGCGCCAGCTGACGGACCCGCAGGGCCGCGACGTGCCGCTGACACGGGGTGAATTCGATCTGCTGCGCACGCTCGCACAGCATCCGGGCCGGGTGCTGTCGCGCGACTTCCTGCTCGAAGCCACGCGGGGTCGCGAGGCCGGGCCCTTCGATCGCACCATCGACGTGCAGGTCGGGCGGCTGCGCCGCAAGCTGGAGCCCGACGCTGCCGAGCCGCAGATCATCAAATCGGTGCGTGGCGCCGGCTACATCCTCGTCCCGCCGGTGGAGTCCGCATGACGCCGGCCACCGGGAGCGACCCGTCCCTGCCGCCTGGGGCCGAGCTGAGCCTGCTGCGTGCGCTGTTCCATGCCTACCCCGACGCGCTGCTGCTGGTGGACCGCGACGGTGCCATCGTGCGCGCCAATCCGGCCGCGGCGCGGTTGCTGGGCTATGCCGAAGCCGAACTGGCCGGGCTGAGCGTCGACACCCTGGTACCGGCCGCCGTGCGCGCGCGCCATGCCGGCTACCGCAAAGCCTATGGCGCCGCACCCCGGTCACGCCCGATGGGCCTGCAGATGGACCTGGTAGCCCGGCGCAAGGACGGCAGCGAGGTCATGGTCGAGATCGCCTTGAGCCCGCTGCACGATCAGGGCCGTCCGTACGTGGTGGCGGCCATCCGCGACATCACTGCCTATCCGCGGGTGCAACTGGCACTCAAGCGCGCCCGCTACAGCGAACTGCTGGCCAGAATGGGGCGCCAGGCGGCCGATGCGCGCGAGGCGAAGGCCGTGCTCGAGCACGTGCCCACCATTGCTGCCGAGGCGCTGCACGCCGATGCCGTGATGGTCTACCTGCGCGAAGCCGGCAGCACCGATTTCACGCTGGTCAGCGGCTTCGGCCTGCTGCCGGGTGACCGCATCGGCATGCACGTCAGCGGCAGTGACCAGGGTCTCCCCGGGCACGTGCTGCGCCACGGCGGCGTGCTGGTCATTCCGGCCCGGCAAGGTGAGCACTCGGTAGAGATGCCGGCCCACTGCCGCAATGCCGGCATGCAGGCGATGCTGGCCGTGCCGCTCAGCGACCGGGGCCGGGCGGCAGGCGCACTGGTGGTCTGCTCGCGGCATTCCCAGCATTTCGGCGCCGACGAAACGGGCTTTCTCGAATCGCTGTCCAACCTGCTGGCCACCAGCCTGCAGCGCGCGCAATCCGAAGAAGCGCTGAAGCACGCGCAGCGGCTGGAAAGCGTCGGCCAGCTGACGGGTGGCATCGCCCACGACTTCAACAACCTGCTCACCGTCATCCAGGGCAACCTGCAGGTGATGGAAGAACTGCCTTCGCTGGCCCAGGATGCCCATGCCCAGCAGTTGGTGGCGGCGGCGGCGCGGGCTTCGCGGCGCGGGGCCGAGCTCACCAGCAAGCTGCTGGCCTTTTCGCGCCGGCAGGTGCTGCAGCCCTGCGCGCTGAATGTCAGCCAGCTGCTGCTTTCGCTGGCCGACATGCTGCGGCGCACGCTCGACCAGCGCATCCGGATCGAGCTTCAGGTGGCCGACGACTGCCCGCCCGTGCTGGCCGACCCGGGCCAGCTGGAGTCGGCATTGCTGAACATCGCGATCAACGCCCGCGACGCCATGCGCGATGGCGGCCGCCTGCGCTTCAGTGCCCAGGCCTGCAAGGCCTTGCCAGCCGAGGTGCGCAACAACCTCGACGATCCCAGCGCGCCGGAGGACGGCTTCGTCGCGATTGCCGTGGCCGACACCGGCAGCGGTATGAGCGATGCCGTCAAGCAGCGTGCCTTCGAGCCCTTCTTCACCACCAAGGAGGCCGGCCGCGGCACCGGCCTGGGACTGAGCACGGTCTATGGTTTCGTGCGGCAATCCAAGGGTGCGATCGCGCTCGACAGCGCACCCGGCACCGGCACCACGCTGACGCTGTACCTGCCGCGCCCCTGGTCGTCCGGTTTCGATGACGAGCCGGCGGTCGAGGACGCCTCCGCGCCGCCGCCGGGCCTGAAGGTGCTGCTGGTGGAAGACGACGCCGAGGTGCGCGAAGTCGCCTGGCGCTTCCTGGACAGCCTGGGCTGCCGGGTCACGCAGGCGGCCAGCGCCGAGCAGGCACTGCAGTACCTGGGACCCGATGCGGATTTCGACCTGCTGCTCAGCGACATCGCTCTGGGCCCGGGCATGCGCGGCACCCGGCTGGCCGCGCTGGCGCGCGAACGCCTGCCGGGCATGGCGGTGCTGCTGATGTCGGGCTACTCGGCCGAGCTGCTCGAGGCCGACCGCGACGCCCCGCAGGATTGGGAACTGCTGCGCAAGCCCTACACGCGCAGCGAACTGGCCGCCGCCATCGCACGGCTGATGGCCATGCGCGCTGCGCGCTGACGATCGGCCTACTGCAGCACCACGTCGGCGGGCGCCACGCTGCGCTGCACGAAGGCGGCCAGCGCCTCCACCTCGGGGATGTGGATGTCGCGACGCCCCTTCTCCACGAAGCAGATCAACTGGTTGCGAGCCAGGCGCGACAGCGCGCGGCTGACCGTCTCCAGCGTCATGCCCAGGTAGTTGCCTATTTCGGCACGCGTCATGCGCAGCGTGATCTGGTCGGTGCGCAGGCCGCGGCGGGCCAGCGATTCGGCCCAGTAGCGCAGGAAGTCGGCCACGCGGGCGTCGGCGCTCAGCGTGCAGACCGACATCAGCGAATCGCGATCGCGGGCGATCTCGCGGCTCATCGCCTCGTGCAGCATCTTCAGCAGCTCGGGCCGGCCGATGCAGGCGGCCAGCAACTGGTCGTAGCGCAGCACCCAGACCTCGCCCGTGTCCATGGCCACCGCGTCACAGGCATAGGCGCCGGCAGCGATGCCGTCGAAGCCCATCCAGTCGCCACGGAACTTCAGGCCCACCACCAGTTCCCGGCCGTCCGGCGCCAGGTTGACGATCTTGGCGAAGCCCGAGTTCAGGATGTACAGGTGGCCGAAGCGCTCGCCGCTCTGGTAGATGCGGTCGCCGGCATGCACGATGCGCCGCTGCGGCGTCAGCGTGGCCTGCAGCAGCGCCAGCGTGTCGGCGATGGACTGGCTGGCCAGGCGGTTCGCTTCGTCGTCGGCGCGTACCGGGCTGGGTGCCACGACCGGGCGGACGTGCGGGCGGTCGGACTGGGGGCGGGCGCTGAGCATGGCTGTCTCCTGCAACAAGAAGCGGGGATCGGATGCAGTCCATGCTAGGCAGCCCACGGAAATGCCGTGTCAACGGGCGGCGCCGCTCGGTAACGCTGTGTGAACGGATGGTGACAACTGCACGCCCCGCAGCCTGACAGGCCCGGCGCTTGATGCCCGTCAAGCCTCCGGCAAGGCGCTTGGATAGGCTTCGCGGACCTGCTCATGCCACATCCTGCCGCCCGGCCGCTCATGGCTTCCGCACGCAACTCCGGCCCGCCCCCGGCGCCTGCCGAGCCATTGCCCGGCGACGAGCGGGGCCTGCTCGAGCAGGCCCGCACGCTGCAGCGTGCGGCAGCCGCCGGGCGCGTGCAGCCCCTGTTGCGCGGCAAGCATCTCGGCCTGATGTGCGCCGATGACCAGCAACCGCAGGCGCGGCTGTTCCGCGAGGCCGCCAGCGAGCTGGGCGCCGATGTCGCGTTCCTCGGGCTGAGCCTGTCGCCGCAGACCGATCCCCAGGAGCTCGTGCACACCGCCCGCGTGCTCGGACGGCTGTACGACGCGGTCGAATGCCAGGGCGTGGACAGTGCGCTGGTACAGCACCTGGCGCGCGGCGCCGGCATCAACTTCTACGACGGGCTGGCGAGCAAGGACCCGCGGCTGGCGCGGCTGACGCAGCTGCTGGACCCGCAGCATGCCTCGCCTGCAAGCCCGCGCTTCGCGCTGCAGGCGCTGCTGTTGCACAGCATCGTCTGACGCAGCGCGCGTTCCACCGAGCGTTGCGCTCGATCAACACGGCGGATTCGCGCAAAACAAAGAATGGCTTCAGCGTCGCGGCAAAGGCTGTAGCGGCGCAGGAGTCACTGGCATGCAACTGCGCTTTCTGGGCGGTGCCGGCACCGTCACCGGATCGAAGCTGATGGTCGAGCACGCCGGCCGGCGTGTACTGCTCGACTGCGGCCTGTTCCAGGGCCTGAAACGGCTGCGCCTGTTGAACCGTTCCGCACTCAGCGTGCCCAGCCGCAGCATCGACGCCGTCGTGCTGACGCAGGCGCACCTGCTGCACAGCGGCTTCCTGCCGCGCCTGGTGGAGCTGGGCTACCGCGGCCCGGTGTTCGCCACGGCAGCCACCGCCGAGCTGTGCCGGCTGCTGCTTCCAGCCGCCGGCAGGCTGCAGGAGGCCGAGGCCCGCCAGGCCAACCTGCTGGGCTACAGCATGCACCGTCCGGCCCTGCCGCTCTACACCGAGGAGACTGCCTGCCGGGCCACCGAGTTGCTGCAGCCCTGCGCCTTCGACGAATGGTTCGAGCCCGCAGCCGGCCTGCAACTGCAGTTGCGGCCTGCCGGGCTGGCGCCAGGGGCGGCCAGCGTGCACCTGCGCTGCGCGGGCCGTTCATTGCTGTACAGCGGCGCACTCGGCCGCGCTGACGACCCGCTGATGCGCCCGCCGGCCCCCGTGCCGGCCGTCGACCGGCTGTTGCTGGAAGCCACCTACGGGAACCGCCAGCATCGCCTGCCGGACGCGATGGCCCGCCTGGGCAAGCTGGCTGCGCGCACGGCCGCACGCGGCGGCCTGCTGTTGCTGCCGGCACATCCTGCCGGCCCGGCGCAGCACCTGCTGCAGGCCCTGCAACGGCTGAAGTCGGCCGCCCGCATGCCCGAACTGCCGATCTGTCTGGACAGCCGCCTGGCAGCCGATGCCCTGGCCGTATATGCCCGCCATGCCGGCGAGCTGCGCAGCGGCGCCGATGGCGGCGGCCACCTGCTGGACGGCGTGACGGTGGCGCAAGGCCCCGAAGAAGTGCTGCATTTCGTCCGCCAGGGCGCGCCAGGCATCCTGATCGCATCGGAAGGCATGGCGCAGGGCCGCCCGCTGGCACAGCACCTGCGGTTGCTGGCACCCGACCCGCGGCATGCGATTGCCTTCACCAGCTACCAGCCGGTGGGCACGCACGGCGCCGCCTTGCTGGCCGGCGAGCCGCGCATCAAGGTGCAGGGCGACTGGGTCCCGGTGCGCGCCGAGGTGCAGGCGCTGGACGGCCTGTCCGGCCGGGCCGACCGCCAGGGCCTGCTCGACTGGGCCGGCGCGATGCCGCGCTCACCCGAACATGCCTACCTGATGCTGGGCGAGCCCGATGCAGCCGACAGCCTGCGGCAGGCGTTGACGGAACAGCGCCACTGGGACTGCAGCGTGCCCGAGTACCTGGAGCTTGCCAACATCCGCGAGCCCGAGCCGGCCGAAAGCCACGGCATGGCCGGTTGATCGGCGCGCGGGGCGTCTCAGTCCTTGCGCGCGCCGGCAAACTCGTCGAAGGCGGCCACGGCGGCAGCGGCATACATCAGCGACGGACCGCCGCCCATGTAGGTAGCCACCGCCAGCGTCTCGTCCACTTCCTGCCGGGTGGCGCCCAGGCGCACCAGGGTCTTCGAATGGAAGCCGATGCACGGGTCGCAGCGCACCGCCACGCTCAGCGCCAGCGCAATCAGCTCCTTGGTCTTGGCATCCAGCGCGCCCGGCGCGGTGGCGGCGCGCCCCAGTTCATTGAAGGCCTTCATCACCTCGGGCGTGCTGCTGCGCAGCTGGCCCAGGCGGGCCGAGACACCCTGGGTGAGTTCGCGATAGTCGACAGTCGATCCGGACATGGGGTTCTCCAAACAGGTTCAGGGGGTGGAACGCTTCACCAAGGCAGCCAGCGGCCACAGCACGGCCAGCGAGACCAGCGCAAAGGCGCCGGCCAGACCGGCCAGGGCCAGCCAGTCGACCCAGTATTTCAGCTCGCCGAGTGAAGAAAGCGTCAGGCCGGGCAGCGCCACGAAGGCCACCCCACCCACCATCACCGCGCCGGCCAGCGCCAGCGGCCACGCGGCACGCCAGCCCGAGCCGCGACGCAGCAGCGCGGCCAGCCCCAGCCCGGCGGCGGCCAGCAGCAGCAACAGCACCCACGGCCAGGCCGTGAGCAGCGTTTCCCAGACGATGTTCAGCATCAACCAGATTTCGTACATAGTGTTCTCCTCGATGGACGCTCAGACGCGGCCCTTCAGGACCGACACATAGGCCGGTTTGAGCATGCGCACCTTCATCAGCCAGGCCAGATAGCTCTCCTGCAGCGGGTCGATCATCGGCAGCGAAGGCGTCAGCTTGCCGTCGTAGTCGAACTCGATCAGCATCGCCGAGCCTTCGCGCACGATCAGCGGGCACGAGGTGTAGCCGTCGAAGCGCGCGTCCGGCTCGGCGCCGGCCACCACCTGCACCAGGTTGTGCGCCACCACGGGCGCCGCCTTCTTCACGGTGGCCGCCGTCTTGCCGCGCGGCGTGCCATTGATGTCGCCGATGCCGAAAACGTTCTTGTAGCGGCGATGCTGCAGGGTCGCCTTGTCCACCTCCAGCCAGCCGCCGGGGGCGAAGCCACCCTCCTTCCAGGCGAGGTCGCTTTTCTTCACCACGTCGGGCGCACGCATCGGCGGCACCACGTGCAGGAAATCGTAGTCCACCGACTCGCGCTGCCCTTCCGGCGATGCAAACACGGCCTTGCGCGCCGCCGGGTCCACGGCCACCAGCTTGCTCAGGTAGTGGTTGTGGATGTCCAGTGCCTTCCAGCGGGCCAGCACGTCGTCGTTGACCACCTTCACCCCGAACACCGTGTCGGTGGGCAGGCCGGTGTGAAAGTCGATGCGCGATGCGGCCAGCGTGCCCGACTGCTTCAGGCGGTCGGCCACCATGAAGGTAATCTTCAGCGGCGCACCGGCGCATTTCAGCGGGCCGGCGGGCAGCGTCATCACCGCCTTGCCGCCCTTCTGCCGGAAGCTGTCCAACGCCCCCCAGCTGGCCTCGGCCGCCTGCGGGCCGGCATAGACGCTGGCCAGGCCATTGCGCCCGATGGCCGCCACGTCCATACCCTCGATCTGGGCGTAGTCCAGGTGCAGCCCGGTGGCCACCACCAGGTAGTCGTAGGCAATGCGCTGGCCGCCCGAGGTGACCACCACGTTGGCCGCGGGGTCGAACTCGGCCACCATCTCCGGCACCCACTTGACGCCGGCCGGAATGAAGTCGGCCGTCGGATCGCGCACCTTCTCCACCGGCCACACACCGGTAGCCACGAGCGTGAAGCCCGGCTGGTAGTAGTGCTGCTGGCGGGCGTCGACGATGGTCACCTGGGCGCCGTCGAGCAGCTTCATCAGCCGGCTGGCCACGGCGATGCCCCCCAGGCCACTGCCGGCAATGACGATGCGGGCGTTGGTCTTCAGCGCACCGGCCGCGACGGCCGGCGGGGCCATGGCCGGCAGCAGCGGGGCAGCGCCCAGCGCCTGCAGCCAGCGGCGCCGTTGCGGGTCGATCGCAGGGGGTGTGCCGCCTGCGCCAGGCCATCTCGATCGGGTCATGCTTGTCTCCTGTGGGGTCGTCGAAATTCAATCCGCCTTGGCCGCCGCCAGCGCGGCATTCACGCGCTGCAGCTGCATCTCGTCCAGCTTGCCGGCCAGCGAGGCCAGGCGCAGGCGGTCCAGCAGCAGTGCGACGCGTGCTTGCTGCAGGGCCAGT
>JAFLDH010000168.1 GCA_017302505.1 Burkholderiales bacterium | reverse complement strand
TGCGCCGGCGTCACCGGCTTGGCCGGGGGCGCAGCGGGCATGCTGCGCTGCATGCCGCTGGAAGAGCCGCCGCCAAAGCGCTTGGCGTCGGACACCGACGGGGCCACGGCCAGGGCCGAGGCCATCACCACTGCAGCAGCTACCACCAAGCTTCTCATCGACAGTCCTTATCGAGGTTGAACATTCGAACAGCACTTTGAATTGTGCGGGCGGCCGAAGTTCCGTGCTTTCGGCCCCACGGTTCTCAGGGATTTCCTGCATCCGGCGCCAGCACCCGCACCTGTGCGCCGGCCAGCGCCACCACCTGTCCCGGGCGCAGCTTGCAGGCCTTCCGCAGCTCGGTCTGGCCATCCACCTGCACCAGGCCGGCGGCCACCATGGCCTTGGCGCGGCCGCCGCTGTCGGCCAGGCCGGTGGCCTTGAGCAGTGCGTCCAGCGTGACGTAGTCGCCGCGCAGCGGGAAATCGATGCGCTGCATCAGCCGGCCGGCGCCAGGCCGAACTCCTGCGCCAGCAGTGCATAGGAACGGCGCCGCACGGCCGGGTCGTGGGCCCAGGTGTTGACCACCAGCTCGTCCAGCTCCAGCGCGGCCGCCAGCGCACGCATCTTCGCGGCCACCTGGGACGCGGTGCCGACCAGCGCCTTGCGCCGGGTGGCCTCCACGGTGCGCATCTCCTCGGCGGTGAAGCCGCGCGCGGCAATCTCGTCCGGCGGCTGCAGCGGGCCGAGGTGGCCACGCAGGCGGTCCACGCGCCAGCGCTCGCGGCTCAGCGCGTGGTGCTGAGCCTCTTCTTCGGTGTCGGCAGCCAGTGCCCAGACACAGATGGTCGGCTGCGGCACCGGGTGGCGGGCACTGGGCTTGTACAGCGTGCGGTACAGGTGCAGCGCCTCTTCCACGCCCTGGCCGTCGGCGAAGAAGTAGGCAAAGGCGTAGGGCAGCCCCAGGTGCGCGGCCAGCTGCGCGCCGTAGTCCGAGCTGCCCAGCACCCACACCTGCGGCCGGTGCGGGCCGCGCGGGTGGGCGATCACGCCATGGTGCGCCTCGCCGGCCAGCCACCACTGCAGGTCGACGATCTGCTGCGGGAAGGCCTCGGCCGCGCGGTAGGCATCGGGGTTCAGCAGCTGTGCGGTGCGCATGTCGGCACCGGGAGCGCGGCCCACGCCCAGGTCGATGCGGCCCGGGGCCAGCGCCTCCAGCACGCGGAACTGTTCGGCCACCTTCAGCGCCGCATAGTGCGGCAGCATCACGCCGGCGCTGCCGATGCGGATCCGCGTGGTGCGCGCGGCCACCGCGGCCATCAGGATCTCCGGCGCGGTGCCGACGATGGTCGGCAGGCTGTGGTGCTCGCTCAGCCAGAAGCGGTGGTAGCCCAGCCGCTCGCAGTGCTGCGCCAGCTCCAGCGTGTCGCGGATGGCCGCGTCCTCGCCGGCACCGGCCAGCGAGATCGATTGGTCAAGAACTGACAGCTTCATGCCGCGAGGATGCCACGGCACTGTTCACCTCGGCCGCGGCGGGGCGGGCTGCGGCCGCGGCCTTGATCATGTCGGCCGCCTTCTCGGCAATCATGATCGTCGGCGCGTTGGTGTTGCCGCTGTTGACCAGCGGCATGATCGACGCGTCGACCACGCGCAGCCCCTGCACGCCCTTGACGCGCAGTTCGTGGTCCACTGGGTCCATCGCGCCCGGGCCCATGCGGCAGCTGCCCACCGGGTGGTAGATGGTGTCGCCGTTGTCGCGGATGTACTGCTCGATCTGCGCGTCGCTCAGGGCGCCGGCCGACACGGGCAGCTCCTTGGCGCCGAACTTCGCCAGCGCCGGCTGCGTCAGCAGGCGACGCATCAGCTTGAAGCCGCGGATCAGGCGCGGCAGGTCGTCGGGGTGGCTCAGGAAGGCCGGATCGATGCGCGGCGGCGCCATCGGGTCGGCGCTGTTCAGCCCCACGCTGCCGCGGCTCTTGGGCCTCAGCACGCACACGTGGCAGGAGAAGCCATGGCCGAACTGCGGCTTGCGGCCGTGGTCCACCAGCTTGCCAATGACGAAGTGCAACTGCAGGTCGGGCCGCGTCTCCTCGGGCTGGCTGCGACAGAAGCCACCGGCCTCAGCGAAGTTGGTGGTCAGCATGCCGCTGCGGCTGCGCCGCCACTCCAGGATGCCCTTGAAGGCGTTGATCGCGCCGGTCAGCGACAGGCCGAACAGGTCGGTCAGGTGGGGCGCGTCGTAGCCCAGCACCGCGTCATAGTGGTCGTGCAGGTGCGCGCCGACGCCCGGCGCGTCGTGCACGACGCTGATGCCGTGCTGCTGCAACTGCGCGCCGGGCCCAATGCCCGACAGCATCAGGATCTGCGGCGACTGCAGCGCGCCGGCGCTGACGATCACCTCGCGGCGCGCCTGCAGCTGCTGCAGCTGCCCGCCGATGCGCGCCTCGACGCCCACCGCGCGCTTGCCGTCCATCAGGATGCGGGTGGTGTGCGCGTCGGTCAGCACCTTCAGGTTGGGGCGGCCCAGGTTCGGCGTCAGGTACGCCTTGGCGGCACTGAAGCGCTCGCCGTTCTTGTGCGTGACCTGGTACATGCCGAAGCCTTCCTGGCTGGCGGCGTTGAAGTCGCCGTTCAGCGGGTAGCCGGCCTCCTGCGCCGCCTGCACGAACACCGAGCTGAAGCGGTTGGGGCTGCGCAGGTCCATCACGTTCAGCGGGCCGCCGCTGCCATGCCAGGCGTCGGCGCCGCGCTCGTTGTGCTCGGCCTTCTTGAAGTAGGGCAGCACGTCGGCCCAGGCCCAGCCCGGGTTGCCCTCGGCCGCCCAGTCGTCGTAGTCCTGCTGCTGGCCGCGGATGTAGATCATCGCGTTGACGGAACTGGAACCGCCCAGCACCTTGCCGCGCGGCTGGTAGCCCTTGCGGCCGTTCATGCCTTTCTGCGGCACCGTCTCGAAGGCCCAGTTGATGTTGCCCAGCTTGGGCATCAGCGCCAGGCCGGCGGGGCAGTGGATCAGCACGCTCTTGTCGGCCGGGCCGGCCTCCAGCAGGCAGACCTGCACGCTGGGGTCTTCGCTCAGCCGTGCGGCCAGCACGCTGCCGGCCGAACCGGCACCGATGATGATGTAGTCGTACATGCGTGTCTCCGTCGGGGCGCTGCATCGGCGCGGCGGCATCTTAGCCCTGGCGGTGGCGGCCGGATTAGGGGCAACTCCCCTGGCGGCGGCCGCGAAGGACCGTGCAGGTTCCTAGCGCTTCAGCGCCAGGTTCTGCGTCCAGTAGTTGCCGTACGCGCTGCTGGCGGCGCCCTGCACGCAGGCCAGCCCCATCTCGTCGAACGCCGGATTCATCAGGTTGGCGCAGTGTCCGTCGCTGCGCATCCAGCCGTCGACCACGCGCTCGATGTCCGCATAGCCGGCGGCGATGTTCTCGCCCAGGCTGGCCCAGGCGTAGTCGGTGGCATTGACGCGGTCGGTCATGGTGCGGCCATCGGCGCTGGTATGCGAGAAGTAGTTCTTCGTGGCCATGTCCGCGCTGTGCGCGGCCGAGGCTTCGGCGAGCAGCGCACTCCAGCGCAGCGGGGCCGCGGCCGCAAAGCTGCCGCGGCCGCCGCAGGTGGCGCCGGCCGCCCGGCGCTGGTTGACGGTGGCCAGCGCCGCTGCCGCGAAGTCGGGAATCGCGCAACTGGACTGCGCCGGCACGGCCGCGACCGTGGATTCGGCTTCCGCGGCCGTCGCCGCGGCGCCGCTCCCGGCATCGCCGCCGCCTCCGCCACAGGCGGCCAGCGCGAGCAGCATGACTGCACTGGCCAGGCGTGCGGCCAAAGGCAGTGAGGGAAGGGCGATTGGGTGCATGCCGAACAGGCTAGGGCCCCGGCGCCGACTCAGGGGTAAGGGCTGGTAAGCACGGGGGCGAGCCGGTCGCCACCGTGACCTGGGCCACGGATCGCGCTGCCTGCCGCCGGGCGTGGCCGCTCAGCGCAGCGGCAGGCCCAGCAGCGCCTCCAGCTCGCCCAGTGCCTGGGCGGCGCTTTCCACCTTGATGGTGGCCATGCCCATGGCGCGCGCCGGCTTCAGGTTGATGCCCAGGTCGTCCAGGTAGACGCAGGCCTCGGGCGCCACGCCCAGCAGCTCGCAGGCATGGCGGTAGATGCGCGGGTCGGGCTTGCGCATGTTCAGCTTGCTCGACTCCACCACATGCTCGAACAGCGTCATGATGTCGGCCACCTGCGCCGCCGTCTCGGCCGAGCGCGTCATCGACGGGCCGTGCCCGGCCGGCATGTTGTTCGTGATGCAGGCGATGCGGTAGTGCTGGCGCACGCGCTGCAGCGCCTCGACCATCTCGGGCCGCACCTGCCCGCTGAGCAGGCCGATCACCGTGTGGCCGGACAACTCGCCGCCCAGAGCGCGCGCCTCGGCCTCGAACAGTTCGGCGAAGCGGTCCAGGTCGATCTCGGCGCGCTCCATCTGCGCCCAGGCGTTGTGGTCGGGGTTGACGGCATTGACGCGGCGGATGAAGTCGCGCGGCAGGCCCAGTTCGGCCTCGTAGCGGTTGAAGGCCTCGAAGGGGCTGGACAGGATGACGCCGCCGAAGTCCCAGAGCACTGCGTGAATGTCGTGGTTCATCCCGGCATTGTCAGTCGCCGCTGGCCGGTGCCGCGTCGCGTGCGCGACCCGCCCACTGACTGGCCAGCACGCCGGCCAGCAGCGCCAGGCCGATGGCATCGGTCAGCCAGCCGGGCTTGATCAGCAGCAGCGCGGTGGCGATCAGCGCCGCGCGCTGCCAGGCGCTGCATTCGCGCAGCAGATAGCCAAACAGGCCGGCGGCCAGCACGATGCAGCCTAGCGTGGCGCTGGCCACCGCCGGCAGCACCTGCGTCCAGGGGCCGATCATCATCAGCGCCGGTTCGTAGACGAACATGAAGGGCACGATGAAGCCGGCCGCGCCGATGCGCATGGCGTGCCCGCCCGATTCCCACATGCTGGCCTTGGCAAGGCCGGCGGCGGCAAACACCGCCAGCGCCACCGGCGGCGTGATGGCCGACAGCACCGCGAAGTACAGCGCGAACAGGTGCGCTGCCGGCGTGGCCACGCCCAGCTTGACCAGCGCCGGCACCAGCAGCGCGACCATGACGATGTAGGCCGGTGTGGTCGGCATGCCCATGCCCAGCACGATGCCGGCCATCGCGGTGAGCACCAGCGCCAGCAGCAGGCTGTTCTGGGCCAGCGCGATGACGATCTGCGTGAAGGTGATGCCCAGCCCGGTGAGCGCGATGGTGCCGATCACCAGCCCCGCGCAGGCGCAGGCCATGGCCACTGCCAGCGCGTCCTTGGCGCCCCCCTGCAGGGAGTCGATCACCGTGCGCCAGCTGATGCCCTCGCGCGTGCTCTTGCGCAGCAGCGCCACCGGCAGGCAGCTGAACGCACCCACCAGCGCGCACAGCGGTGCTGAGAAGGACATCGACATGCCCACCAGCACGATCAGGATCGGAATGAACAGATGCCCGCGTTCGGCCATCACCACCGCCAGCCGGGGCAGCTCGGCGCGGGGCAGGCCCATCAGGCCGACGCGCTTGGCGTTGAAGTGCACGGCCGCGAACACGGCCACGTAGAACAGCAATGCCGGGATCCAGGCCCACACCGTCACCTGGAAGTAGCTGACCGCGAGGTACTCGGCCATCACGAACGCGGCCGCGCCCATGATCGGCGGCATGATCTGCCCGCCGGTGGAGGCGGTGGATTCGACGCCGGCGGCGAAGGCGGGCTTGAAGCCGGTGCGCTTCATCAGCGGGATGGTGATCGGACCGTCGACCATGACGTTGGCCACCGCACTGCCGCTGATGGTGCCGAACAGGCTGGAGCTGACCACCGCCACCTTGCCGGGGCCGCCGGCGGTGTGGCCGGTGATCGACAGCGCGAAGTCCATGAAGAGGCGCCCGGTGCCGGATTTCTCCATGAAGCTGCCGAACAGCACGAACACGATCACGTAGCTGGCCGACACGCCGAGCGTCGAGCCGAAGATGCCTTCGGTGGACAGGTACATCTGCTCCAGCAGGACCTGCAGCTTGATGTCGGTGCCCAGCAGCGCGTAGGCCAGGAAGGCCATCGCCGTCATCGGCAGCGCCCAGCCGATGACGCGCCGCGTCGCGTCCAGCACCAGCAGCACCGCCAGCACCGCCATCAGCTTGTCGGCCAGCGTCAGGTCGTCGATATAGATGATGCGGTTGGTGATCTGCTGGTAGGTGATGAAGATGTGCCCCACCACCGCCACGCTGGCACCGATCAGCAGCGCGTCGATGCCCCACCAGCGGCGCTGGCCATCGGTGCCCACCGCCACCGGGAACATCAGGTACACCAGCACCAGCGCGAACAGCAGGTGCGTGCCGCGGAAGATCAGCGCTTCAGGCGGGGCCATCGCGGTGGCCCACACGTGGTACAGCGACATGGCCACGGCAACGATGCCGGCCAGCCAGCGCGTGGCGGAGTTCAGATCGGCGTCCTGCGGTGGGTTCCGGAGCTGGGCCTGCCCACCCGGCTTACATCGCGCCGACTTCCTTGTAGAACTTCACCGCCCCGGGGTGGAAGGGCACGCCGATGTCCACCGCCATCATCTTCGGCGTCAGGCCGTCCATCGCCTTGTTGATGGCCACCAGGTCGCCCATGTTGGCGACCATGGTCTTCAGCATCGCATACACCTGGTCGGCCGGCAGCGCGCAGGCGCCCACCAGGTGCGCCGAGTAGACGATGGCGTCGACGTCCTTGTCCTGCTTGGGGTAGGTGCCTGCCTTGATGCTGCCCTTGGTATAGCCGGCGTTGATCTTCTTCATCGCGCCAACGATCTCGTCGTTCACCGGCACCAGCCTGATGTCGCGGCCGGCAGCCACGTCCATCACCGACGAGGCCGGGATGGTGGTGCCCAGCGTGAACACCTGCGCATGGCCGTCCTTCAGCATCGACGCGGCGTCGGTGTAGCTGTTGACGAAGCTGACCTTGGCGCTGTCATAGCCCAGGCCCACCGACTTGAGGATGTGCTGCGAGATCAGCTCGGCCGTGTTGCCCTTGGGCTGCACCGCGATGGCCTTGCCTTTCATGTCGGCCACCGTATTCACGCCCGAATTGGCCAGCGCCACCATCTGGAAGTACTGCGGGTACAGGTTGGCGATCTGGCAGACCTTGGTGACCTTCTGCGGATACGGCGGCGCGCCGTTGATGCCGTCCACCGAGGTGATGCTGTTGCCGAAGCCGATGTCGGCCTTGCCTTCATCGATGCCGCGGATGTTGGCGATGCCGGCGCCCGGCAGGGTCTGCACCGTCACGCCGGGAATGGACTTCTCCCACATGTTCTTCAGCGAGCCGCCCAGCGGCACCCACACGCCGCCCTGGGGGCCGGTCATCAGCCGCAGCGCCTGCTGCGCCTGCGCCGGCAGCGTGGCACACATCAGGCTGGCCGCGGCAGCCAGCGGGACGAGGTGGACAAGGCGGGGCTTCGTCATGGTCTGTCTCCGGGTTGTTGTAGTGGGGGGCTGCGGCGCAGTGTGCCAGCCGCACGCGGTGCGCCATATCGGGGCAACCGAGCACACGGGCAATCGGGCGGCGTAGCATCGAAGCCTGCTTCACGGAGATGCCCATGCTCGTGTTCCGCCCGCTCTTCGATCCCGCCTCGTCCACCTGGACCTACCTGCTGGCCGACCGCGACAGCGGCGAGGCGGTGCTGATCGACCCGGTGTTCGAGCAGCTGCGCCGCGACGAGACGCTGATCCGCGAGCTGGGCCTCACGCTGAAGTGGACGCTGGAGACCCACGTGCACGCCGACCACGTCACTGCCGGCTGGCTGCTGCGCCAGCGCCTGGGCAGCCGCATCGCGCTGTCGGTGGACGGTGGCGCCAGCGGTGCCGACAGGCTGCTGCAGCATGGCGACAAGGTGGCCTTCGGCCCGCGCCACCTGCAGGTGCGCGCCACGCCCGGCCACACCAACAGTTGCCTGAGCTACCTGCTGGACGACGAATCGCGCGTCTTCACCGGCGACTGCCTGCTGATCCGCGGCTGCGGCCGCACCGATTTCCAGCAGGGCAACACCGCGTCGTTGTACCGCTCGGTGCACATGCAGCTGTTCACGCTGCCGGCTGATTGCCTGGTGTACCCGGGGCACGACTACAACGGCCTGGGCGTCAGCAGCATCGGCGAGGAGCGGCGCTTCAACCCGCGCCTGGGCGGCGACGTGTCCGAGGCCGATTTCGCCGGCTTCATGCACCACCTGAGCCTGCCGCACCCGAAGCAGATCGACCGCGCCGTGCCGGCCAACCTGCGCTGCGGCCGGCCCGAGGGCGACGTGCAGCCGCCCAGCGATCCGAAGTGGGCGCCGTTGAGCTTCAGCATCGCCGGGCTGTGGGAGATCACGCCGCATGCGCTGGCCGAGCTGGGCCCGAAGGTGCAGGTGGTGGACGTGCGCGAGCCCGAAGAGTTCGGCCACGGCCTGGGTCACATCGAAGGTGCGCTGCTGCTGCCGCTGGGCGAGCTGGAAGCGCGCCAGGCCGAACTGCCGCGCGACCGGCCGATCGTCACGGTGTGCCGCAGCGGCGCGCGCTCGGCGCGTGCCGCCGGCATGCTGGGCAAGGCCGGATTTGCCGAAGTGGCCAATCTGCGCGGCGGCATGCTGCGCTGGCGCGCCGAAGGGCTGCCGGCGCTGGGCGCGGGCGAGTAGTCAGGCGGCCAGCTTCGGCCGCGCGATCGGCCGGATCATCTCGTACGCCCGCGCCGCGCGCAGCACCAGCGCGTCGCCGAACATCGGCCCGACGAACTGCAGGCCGATCGGCAGGCCGGCCTTTGTCAACCCGCAGGGGATGCTGCAGGCCGGCTGCTGCGTCAGGTTGAAGGGGTAGCTGAAAGGCGTCCAGCCCAGCATGTTCTGCGGCGTCAGCTTCACGCTGCCGGCCGGCCGCGCATCGAAGGCCGGCACTGCCACCGCCGGCGTGACCAGCAGGTCGTAGCGCGTCATGAACTGGCGCATGTGCGCGCCAAGCGCGCCACGCGCCAGCGTCAGCTGGTGAAGCTCGAGCACGCTGTACTTCGAGCCCTGCTCGGCTTCGCTGGCGAAGTCGGGGTCGGCCACCGCGCGCTGCTCGAGCGACAGGCCGCTCCAGATGGCCGAGGCGCCGGCAAACCACAGGCCGATGGTGATGGGCAGCGGGTCCTCGATGCCCGGGTCCACCTGCTCGACGATGGCGCCGGCGTCCTGCAGCTGCTGCACCGCGGCCTGCACCGCGGCCGCGACTTCGGGGTCGATGCCCTGCGCATAGCCCAGTGCCGGCGAGTAGGCGATCCTCAGCCCGCGGATGCCCAGCTCCAGCGTCGCCAGGTAGTCGCAGTCGTCCGGTGGCAGTGAATGCCAGTCGCGCGCGTCCGGCTGTTTCAGCACGTTCATCATCAGCGCCGCGTCGCGCACGCTCATCGTGTGCGGCCCCAGGTGCGACACCGTGCCCATCGGCGACAGCGGATAGGCCGGCACGCGGCCGAAGCTGGGCTTCAGGCCGAAGTTGCCGCAGAAGGCGGCCGGGATGCGCACCGAACCGGCGCCGTCGGTGCCCACGCTCAGCGGCCCCATGCCGGCGGCCACCGCCGCGGCCGTGCCGCCGGACGAGCCGCCCGGCGTCTTGCTCGGGTCCCAGGGGTTGCGGCTGATGCCAGTGAGCGGTGAGTTCGTCTCGCCCTTGCAGCCGAACTCGGGCGTGGTGGTCTTGCCCAGCAGCACCGCGCCGGCCTCGCGCAGCCGGGCGCTGGCGGGCGCGTCCACGTCCCAGGCCTGGTGGGGGTCCACCGTGCGGCTGCCGCGCCGCGTGGGCCAGCCGCGCGCCAGGATTAGGTCCTTGATCGAGGTGGGC
>JAFLDH010000167.1 GCA_017302505.1 Burkholderiales bacterium | reverse complement strand
GCAGCCGCCGATGCGCGCCGGCCGGCGCGCGCCGGGGACACTGCCCCGGACCTGGCCCCGCAGGCTATCGAGAAGCACGTGGTGCGTCAGGCCACGCAGGGCAAACGCGATGCACAGGGCGCGGCCTTGCGCGACATCGTGCAGCAGCTGGGCCAGGCAGACAGCAACCAGGCGGTCGATGCGCTGCGCGCCATCGTTGCCGGCGCCGCACCCGACGACGTGGAAGCACTGCGCACGGCGTTGTTCGAACGTGACGACGCGATGCAGTCGCGCGAAGGCCGCGACCTGGCCCTGGTCAAGGACTGGCGCGCCGGCGGCTACCCCTACCGCTACCTGCTGTCGCGCAAGACCTACGAGGCCCAGAAGTACAAGCTGCAGGTCGAGTTGCTGAAGCTGCAGGCCTGGGTCAAGGAAAGCGGCCAGCGTCTGCTGATCCTTTTCGAAGGCCGCGATGCCGCCGGCAAGGGCGGCACCATCAAGCGCTTCATGGAGCACCTGAACCCGCGCGGTGCGCGCGTCGTGGCGCTGGAGAAGCCCAGCGACATCGAGCGCGGCCAGTGGTACTTCCAGCGCTATGTGCAGCATTTGCCGACCCGCGGCGAGATCGTGCTCTTCGACCGCAGCTGGTACAACCGCGCCGGGGTCGAACGCGTCATGGGCTTCTGCAGCGAGGCCGAGTATGACGAGTTCATGCGTCAGGCACCGGAGTTCGAACGCCACCTGGTTAAGAGCGGGGTGCACCTCTTCAAGTTCTGGTTCTCGGTCAGCCGGGAAGAGCAGCGCCGCCGCTTCAAGGAGCGGCATTCGCACCCGCTGAAGCAATGGAAGCTGAGCCCCATCGACATGGCCAGCCTGGACAAGTGGGACGACTACACGGTGGCCAAGGAGCAGATGTTCCTGCACACCGACACGTCCGACGCGCCGTGGACGGTGATCAAGAGCGATTGCAAGAAGCGCGCACGGCTGAACGCGATGCGCTACCTGCTGCACCGACTGCCCTACACCAACAAGGACCTGGCAGTGCTGGGCGCAGTCGACCCGTTGCTGGTGGGCCGGGCCGCGCTGGTCGCCGGCAGGGCCGAGGAATACTCGCCCGCCAGCAGCCAGAGCTGATCGGCAGGAGTTGGCGTTTGCGGCTCCCGGGGGCTGCACAACCCGTCGGCCGCCGCTACAATGCGGGCTTCTCCCGAGGAGCGTTGCAACCTCCATCCGCTGAGGCCAGGCTCGGGAGACTTCCCGTTGCAACCGCGCTCACCTGCACGTTCGTCGTGGGTGAGTTCCTTCCGAACCGCCTTCCTCGCCGCGCAGGGTCTTCCACGTTTGGAGCCTGAACCGATGAATGCCGTTCTGAAACCCCGTCAAGACCATGCCGTGGCCGACCTGTCGCTTGCCGACTGGGGCCGCAAGGAAATCAAGATCGCCGAGCACGAGATGCCGGCGCTGATGGCGATCCGCGAGGAATACGCCGCCGCGCAGCCGCTGAAGGGCGCGCGCGTCACCGGCAGCCTGCACATGACCATCCAGACCGCCGTGCTGGTGGAAACGCTGCAGGCGCTGGGCGCCGAGGTGCGCTGGGCCAGCTGCAACATCTTCAGCACGCAGGACCATGCCGCCGCCGCGCTGGTCGCCGCCGGCACGCCGGTGTTCGCCTACAAGGGCGAAACGCTGAAGGACTACTGGGACTACACCCACCGCATCTTCGAGTTCGGCGCCAAGGGCACGCCCAACGAAGGCCCGAACATGATCCTGGACGACGGCGGCGATGCCACGCTGCTGATGCACCTGGGCAAGCGCGCCGAGAAGGACGCCTCGGTGATCGCCAACCCGGGCAGCGAGGAAGAGCGCGAGCTGTTCGCGGCCATCAAGGCCAAGCTGGCCGAGGACGCCACCTGGTACAGCCGCAAGAGCGCGCAGATCATCGGCGTGACCGAGGAGACGACCACCGGCGTGCACCGCCTGAAGGAAATGAGCGCCAAGGGCACGCTGATGTTCCGTGCCATCAACGTCAACGACTCGGTGACGAAGAGCAAGTTCGACAACCTGTACGGCTGCCGCGAAAGCCTGGTGGACGGCATCAAGCGCGCCACCGACGTGATGGTGGCCGGCAAGATCGCCGTCGTCGCCGGCTACGGTGACGTGGGCAAGGGCAGCGCGCAGGCCCTGCGGGCGCTGAGCGCGCAGGTGTGGGTGACCGAGATCGACCCGATCACCGCGCTGCAGGCGGCGATGGAAGGCTACCGCGTGGTGACCATGGACTGGGCGGCCGACAAGGCCGACATCTTCGTCACCGCAACGGGTAACAAGAACGTCATCACCTACGAGCACATGGCGGCGATGAAGCAGAACAGCATCGTCTGCAACATCGGCCACTTCGACAACGAGATCGACGTGGCCGCGCTGGAAGCCAAGTGCAAGTGGGAAGAGATCAAGCCGCAGGTCGACCACGTGATCTTCCCGGACGGCAAGCGCATCATCATGCTGGCCAAGGGCCGGCTGGTGAACCTGGGCTGCGGCACCGGCCACCCCAGCTACGTGATGAGCAGCTCCTTCGCGAACCAGACCATCGCGCAGATCGAGCTGTTCACGCATTCGGACTACTACGAGCAGGGCAAGGTCTATGTGCTGCCCAAGCACCTGGACGAGAAGGTGGCGCGCCTGCAGCTGAAGACGCTGAACGCCGAGCTGACCACGCTGAGCGAAGAGCAGGCCGCCTACATCGGCGTGCCGGTGCAGGGCCCGTACAAGCCCGACACCTACCGGTACTGAGCCCACGCCCATCGACGGTGCGACGCCTGCGGACCGGCACAGCCGGTCCGCGGTGTCTGCTCGACGGCGCAGGCAACCGGCCGTGCGCTTTGGATTCATGCGGAGGTTCGTGATGACCGTTCCGATCTCGTTCGAGTTCTTCCCGCCCAACACGCCGGTCGGCGACGAGAAGCTGAAGACCGTGGTGCAGGAGCTCGGTGCGCTGAAGCCCGAGTTCTTCAGCGTCACCTACGGCGCCGGCGGCTCCACCCGCGACAAGACGCTGCACACCGTGCGTGCCATTGCGGCGGCCGGCTTCGAGGCCGCGCCGCACCTGTCCTGCGTGGGCTCCACCCGCGCCGGCATCGCGGAGATCCTGGACACCTACCGCGCACAGCACATCCACCGCCTGGTGGCGCTGCGCGGCGACCTGCCCAGCGGCACGGCCACGGCCGGCGAGTTCCGCTATGCGGCCGAGCTGGTGCGCTTCGTGCGCGAGACGCAGGGTGCTGACTGGCACATCGAGGTGGCGGCCTATCCGGAGTACCACCCCGAGCAGCGCTATAGCGAACGCGACCTGCAGCACTACGTGGACAAGGTGAAGGCCGGCGCCAGCGCGGCAATCACCCAGTTCTTCTTCAACCCGGACGCGTACTTCCACTTCGTCGACAGCACGCGAAAGCTGGGCGCCGACGCGCCGGTGGTGCCGGGCATCATGCCCTTCCACAACTTCGCCAAGATCGCGCAGTTCGCGGCCCGCGATGGGATCGAGATCCCGCGCTGGGTAGCGCTGAAGATGGAAGGCTACATGGACGATGCCGCGTCGATTCGGGCCTTTGGCCTGGACGTGGTGACGGGGCTGTGCGAACGGCTGATCGCCGGCGGCGCGCCGGGCATCCACTTCTACACGATGAACCAGTCGGCGCTGACGCTGGAGCTGTGCCGCCGGCTGAAGGTGGGCTGAAGCTTCAGGCCCGCTGCCAGAACACGCCTTCTTCGGTGAGCATGGCGTCGAGCGGCACGTCGTGCGGCTCGGCCTCCAGCCACGGCACGTGGCCGTGCATGTAGCCCACGCCCACGGTGTAGGGCCGCGGCCGCAGGTCGGCCAGCGTGCGGTCGTAGAAGCCGCCGCCATAGCCCAGCCGCAGGCCCCTGGGACCGAAGCCCACGCAGGCCACCAGCAGCAGCTCGGGCTCGAAGGCTTCGGTGTCCTTGGGCTTGGGAATGCCGTAGGCATCCTCCTCCATCGGGCAGCCGGGGTACCAGACATGGAAGCGCAGGTGCTTGGTCTCGCGGTCGACCACCGGCAGGCCGATGCGCCGGTCGGGTTCGGCCTCGCTCCAGCGGTACAGCGCCGGCAGCGCGTCGAACTCGCCCTTGATCGGCCAGTAGGCGCCGATCGTGCGCTCCTGGCGGCCCACCAGCCACACCCGCAGCACCTGCTGCAGGTGCACCGAGCGCTCGTGCCGGTCGGCCATCGCCAGGCGTTCGGCCTGCAGTTGCTTGCGCAATGCGCGCTTGTCGCGTGTGGGCTCGAAGGACAGGTTGAAGTCGTCGCTCATGGCATGGCGCGGTCGGTGGGCCTGCCGCATTGTGCCGGCAGGCCTACACTGCCGGCGCTGCGAATAGGGGAGCCCGCCGATGTCTGCAACGGATCCGCTGGTGGCGCATTGCCTGGAACTGCTGTCTCCGCTGGGCCTGGCCAGCGCCCGCGGTATGTTTGGCGGCCACGGCCTGCGCATCGACGGCGTGTTCATGGCGCTGATCGCCTTCGACCGGCTGTACCTGAAGGTCGACGCGAAGACCCGACCACAGTTCGAGGCTGCGGGCTGCGAGCCCTTCGTGTACGAAGGCAAGGGCCGCCCGGTGACGATGAGCTACTGGACGGTGCCGCCTGAGGCCATGGAATCGCCGGCGCTGATGCGGCCTTGGGCGCAGCTCGCCCTGGAAGCCGCATGGCGCGCGGCCCAGCAATCGCCACCAAAGCCACGCCGCAAGCGTTGATGCGCCCTGGACGCCTCGGCCAGGGTAGGGCACGGGTGCGAAAATGACTCCGGTGCCGATACTTAAGCGCCGGATTCCGCCCAACCCAGGCCTGCTGCTTGCGATGACCCGTCGCCCGATCATTCCGCCCCTGCTGCGCGTGCTGGCCTTTGGCCTGCTGGTACCTGGCCTGATCCCCGGCAGCCTGCAAGCTGCACCGGCTCAATCCGAGCACCAGGTGGTGCTCGATGCCCGCGAGGCCTTCCGCAAGCGTGACCGAGCCCAGCTGGTCAACGCCTCGGTCGCCGCACGCCAACATCCGCTGACACAGTGGATCGAGTACTGGGAACTGACCAACCGGTTGGGCGGCGTGCAAGTCGACGAAGTAGAGACCTTCTACGCCCGCTGGCCCGGCACCTACGTTGAAGACCGGCTGCGCAACGATTGGTTGCTGGAACTGGGCCGGCGCCGCGACTGGGTCAATTTCAGCCGCGACTTCCCGCGCTTCCGCATGAACGATGATCGCGAGGTCACGTGCTACTGGCTGTTGACGCAGCACCTGAAGGGCCAGGACGTACGCGACGCGGCGCGTGCGGCCTGGTTCGCGCAACGCGACCTGGACGACGGCTGCAACCTGCTGGCCAGCACGCTGCTGGCCGCCGGACAGCTGGGCGAGAACGATGCGTGGCGCGAGGCTCGGCTGTCGGTCGAGGGCAACCGGCCGCGGGCCGCGCGGGCCGCGGCAGGTTTCATCAGCCCGGCCACGGCCGCGGCAGTGGCCGAGCTCTGGGAGAACCCGACTCGCTTCCTGACTCGCAAGCCTGCCCGCGACGGCGGTGCGGCCGCAGAGTTGGCCACCCTGGCCTTGCTGCGTCTGGCGGCCAGCGACCCGCAGGCCGCCGCCAACCAGCTGCAGGACCGCTGGCAGGCCGCCTTGCCGCCGCAACTGGCAGCGCTGGCGTGGGCTGCCACGTCACGCCAGGCGGCCCAGCGGCTGATGCCGGAGGCCACTGCCTGGGCACAGCGGGCTTGGGCGCTGCGCAATGAGGCCAGTGTTGCCCAGCGGGACACGGCACCCTGGTCGGACGAAACCCTGGCTTGGCAGGTGCGCGCCGCGCTGCGCCACGACGGCAGCGATGCCGCTCGTTGGCAGTTGGTGGCGCAGGCCATCGACGCGATGAGCGCCGACGAGCAGAAGGACGCCGCCTGGGTGTACTGGCGCGCGCGCGCCACGCAGGGCCTGGCCAAGCCCGGCCCCGAGGGTGACGCTGACCGGGTGGCCGCCCGCCAGCAGATGGAGGCCATCGCCGGACAGATGAACTTCTACGGCAAGCTGGCGGCCGAGGACCTGGGCGGCCAGCTGACCCTGCCGCCGCGGCCAGCGGCGCTGACCGATGGCGAACGCGAGGCTGCGCGGCGCAACCCCGGCTTCGAGCGGGCGCTGCTGCTGATCGCCATCGGCCTGCGCAACGAGGGCGTGCGCGAATGGAATTTCACGCTGCGCGGCCTGAACGACCGCGAGTTGCTGGCGGCAGCGCAGCTGGCCTGCGACCGCGAAGTCTGGGACCGCTGCATCAACACCAGCGACCGTACCCGGCAAGAGGTCGACATGGCGCAGCGCTTCCCGACGCCGTTCCGCAAGGAAGTGGTCGCGCAGGCGCGCGAGATCGGCCTGGACCCTGCCTATGTCTACGGCCTGATCCGACAAGAGTCCCGCTTCATCATGGATGCACGCTCGCACGTGGGCGCATCGGGGCTGATGCAGATCATGCCGGCCACGGCACGCTGGACGGCCAAGCGCATCGGTGTCGATTACAAGCCGGACATGATCACCGACCGCGACCTGAACCTGAGGCTGGGCACGGCCTACCTGAAGCTGGTGCTCGATGACTTCGGCGGCTCGCAGGCGATGGCCGCGGCGGCCTACAACGCCGGGCCGGGGCGGCCGCGACGCTGGCGCGACGGTCCGCTGATGGAGCCGGCCGCCTGGGCCGAGAACATCCCTTTCACCGAGACCCGCGACTACGTGAAGAAGGTACTGTCGAACTCGGTCTACTACAGCGCCTTGCTGGGCAGCAGCGGCAAGCCGGTATCGCTGAAGGCCCGGCTCGGTCCGCCCATCGGGCCGCGCGACCCGTTGGCGCCGGCCACCAACAAGGAGATTCCGTGAACGCGCTGCGCAAGGTGCTTCTGCTGGGCGGCACAGGTTTCGTCGGGCAGGCGGTCTGCGAGCGACTGGTCGAGCGCGATTCGGCCATGCGGCTGACAGTGCCGACGCGCCGCATGGCCCACGCCAAGGCAGTGCAGTTCCTGCCAACCGTCGACCCGGTGGAATGCAACGTGCACGACGATGCCCAACTGGGCCGCCTGGTGGCCGGGCACGATGCCGTCGTCAACCTGATCGCCATCCTGCACGGTAGCGCGGCAGAGTTCGACAAGGTGCACGTGCAACTGCCACGCCGGCTGGCCGAGGCCTGCCGCGCTGCCGGCGTGCAGCGCGTGGTGCATGTCAGCGCATTGGGCGTGGCCGCCGATGCGCCGTCGAACTACCTGCGCAGCAAAGCCGCCGGCGAGGCCGCGTTGCAGGCTGCGGGTCTGGAACTGAGCATCCTGCGGCCTTCGGTCATCTTTGGCGCAGGCGACAGCTTCCTGAACCTGTTCGCCGCGCTGCAGTCGGTGGCACCAGTGATGCCGCTGGCGGGCGCTGACGCCCGCTTCCAGCCGGTGTGGGTGCAGGACGTAGCTGAAGCGCTGCTGCGCTGCCTGGAGCGGCAGGACACCATTGGCCAGACCTATGAATGCGCCGGGCCTGAGGTCTACACGCTACGCGAATTGGTGCAGCTGGCCGGTCGGCTGTGCGGGCACGAGCGGCCGGTGCTGCCGCTGCCGGTGACGTTCGGTCGGATGCAGGCGGTGATGATGGAAATGCTGCCGGGCAGACCCCTGATGTCGCGTGACAACATCCTGTCGATGCAGGTGCCCAACGTGGCCAGCGGCATATTGCCGGGCTTGCCGGCATTGGGCATCACGCCTTCCCCGCTTGACGCGGCGGCGCCGCAGTATCTGGCGCCGGGCCAGGGCGTGGCCCGTTTCAACCGCTGGCGGGCGGCGCATTTCCGCGGCTAAGCACGTCTTGTGCGGTTCGTGTTGGCCCAGACACCCGCCAAGCCCAAAAGACAAAGGCGGCCATTTGGCCGCCTTGACTTCATAGCGTTCTAGCTCTTAACCCTTGCGACGGCGGGCAGCCATGAAGCCAACCGCACCGAGCCCAGCCAGCATCAAGGCGTAAGTTTCGGGCTCAGGAACCGCCGATACGGACACCGAGCCGCCGTAGGAACCGATACCGTTGCCGTAAGTGCTTCCCTTGACCGCAACGATCAAGTCACCGCCGGCAAAAGCGCCGTTGCCGCTCAGCACGCCTGGCAGAACCGGAGTCAGGTTGATGCCATTGACAGTTGCGGACGAGATAGTGATGTTCCCCGTGAACGTCAGGAACGCTTCCCATGTGCCATTCGGCAGGGACAGCAAACTGAACGAATCCGCGAAAGCCGCTGGCGGGGGCGAGAACGTACCAGAGAACCCACGCGAGGCGACAACCTCGGCGTAGCTGGCACCGCAAGCGACGACTAGTGCGCTAGCAATCGCAATCTTGCTGAACTTCATTCTTACTTCCTCCGAAGATGGCTGCTACACCGGTGAGGATTGCACCGTTGTTGCCGAAATGATAGCGATAGATGCAAACGGCCAAACCCCCTAGTTGAGGGGCGCAGATGTAAGTCTTCGTTGTCTTGTTCGATGTTCACGGTGCACCAGCATCCCCGGCCCCTCGAGGTTGCCAGTTCTGGAGGCAGAACCGTGTATAGAGCTCTTCTAAGTATGTGAGGGCAAACTTATCAACTTCCAGAACGCCGCTGGCGGTTCTGCCTGCACCAGCGGCACATGCTGTGCGGCCCTTTTCAACGCACACAGCATAAACTAGGTTGATGGGCCTATCGGATGGCATCCGCAAACACGGCTTTCGCAAGTGGTACGAGCGCCAGCTGCTACGCAGCCACGCCCACATGGCGCTGACCTTCATCTGCATGATCGGCGTGCTAGGCGCTTTCGAAGCCGCCTCCAAGTACCGTGGTTGGCTCGACCAGGCCATTGACGTGTCCGCCGTGTTGCTCTGCGGGGGCACTGGACTGTGGGCGCTGAGGCGCTATCTGTACCTGCTGATGCATGCCGAAAACGTGGCCAACCAGGCCGATTGCCCGTCCTGCGGCACCTACGCCCGCTTCCAGCTGGTGCATGCCGACGCCCACGGCGACCGCGCCCTGGTGTGCTGTCGACAATGCGGCCACCAGTGGACGATCGAAGCCTAGATCAGCGCCCCGACTCCCATCGCCACCAGGCTCAGTAGCAGGCTGCTGGCCAGCGGCACGAACCAGTCGCGGCCGCCCAGACGGAAGCTGAAGTCGCCCGGCAGCCGGCCCAGGCCAATGCGCTGCAGCCAGCCCTTCAGGCCGTTGATCAGCAGGCAGGCCAACAGGAAGACGATCAGCCAGCGCATCACAGCCGGTGGCTGCGGTCGCCCGCAGTGAAGCCAATCGCGTCCAGGTCGACGCCGGACGCCAGGCCGATGACCTTGAAGAGCTCGCCCATCTCGTGTTCATGCACCAGGCGCTGGGCCGCCACCGCCTGCTTCGTATCGGCGTGGTGCAGCAGCGTCGCCATGCCGCAGTTCAGCAGGAAGCGCGCCTGCGAGGTGTAGCCCAGCACCTGCAGGCGGGCATCCTGCGCGGCCAGCGCGATGCCGCTGAAGTTGACATGCGCGGTGATGTCCTTCAGCCCCACATCCACCAGCGGGTCGGCATCGGCACGGTGCGCGCGGTGGCACATCAGCGTGCCGCCGGTGCGCTGCGGGTGGTAGTACTCGGCCTCGGGAAAGCCGTAGTCGATGAAGAAGGCCGCGGCACGCCCCATGCGCTCGGCCAGCGTGCGCACGAAGGCCTCGGCTTGGCGGTGGATCTCGACCACGGTGCCCGGCACGAAGCCTTCCACCGGCGGCCGCAGCGCGGTCGGCCGGTCCTGCCAGGCGAAGCCGGCCTCGGCGGCGGCCACGCCGCGCTCCAGCCACTGCGCGCCGTC
>JAFLDH010000166.1 GCA_017302505.1 Burkholderiales bacterium | reverse complement strand
ACCTTCGCCCGGCCGCTCGACCTTGATGACGTCGGCGCCCATCCACGCCAGCAGCTGCGTGCAGGTCGGACCCGACTGCACGTGCGTGAAATCCAGGACACGCACACCTTCCAATGCCTTGCTCATCGTCCTGCTCCTCGTCCGACCGTGGCCGCCCATCAGTATGGCGGCCCGGCGGATGCAAAAACGGCGCCCTCGCGGGCGCCGTGTCGGCGGGCCGGCGCCGCGTGGACGGCCGTGGCCTCAGACCGCCTTGACCTCGTGCATCGCGGCGATCTGCTGCGGGCTGTAGCCCAGCTCGGCCAGCACGTTGTCGGTGTGCTCGCCCAGCAGCGGCGAGGCCGTCACCTTGGGCTTCATGTCCGAGAACTTGATCGGGCTGCCCACGGTGAAGTAGCTGCCGCGCACCTTGTGCGGCACCTCGACGATGGAGCCGCTCTCGCGCAGGCTCTTGTCGTGCAGCAGCTCCTTCATCGACAGCACCGGCGCGCAGGGGATATCGAACTTGCGGAAGATGTCCACCGCCTCGTACTTGGTCTTGTCCTTGATGAAGTCCTCGATAGTGGCGAAGATCTTCTCGATGTGCGGCTGCCGCGCCTTGGCGGTGGTGTAGGCCGGGTCGGTCTTCCACTCGGGCTTGCCCAGCGCGTCGCAGATCGGCTCCCAGGCATGGCCCTGGATGGTGAAGTAGATGTAGGCGTTGGGGTCGGTCTGCCAGCCCTTGCACTTCAGGATCCAGCCCGGCTGGCCGCCGCCGCCGGCGTTGGCACCGCGCGGCACCACGCCGTCCTTGAAGGCTTCCATCTCGTGCGGGTACTGCGGGTACTCCTCCAGGTAGCCCACCTTGTCCAGGCGCAGCTGGTCGCGCATCTTCACGCGGCACAGATTCAGCACCGCGTCCTGCATCGACACGGCCACCTTCTGCCCCTTGCCGGTCTTCTGCTTGCCGATGTAGGCGGTGAGGATGCCGATGGCCAGGTGCATGCCGGTGTTGCTGTCGCCCAGCGCCGCGGCGCTGATGGTCGGGCCGGCGTTCTCACCCTTCCAGTAGCCGGTGGTCGAGGCCGCGCCGCCGGCGCACTGCGCCACGTTCTCGTAGACCTTCAGGTCCTCGTAGTGGTGGCCCTCGCTGAAGCCCTTAACGGACGCCAGGATCATGCCGGGGTTCAGCTTCTGGATGTACTCCCAGGTGAAGCCCATGCGGTCCAGCGCGCCGGGGCCGAAGTTCTCGACCATCACGTCGCTTTCGCGGATCAGCTTCTCCAGGACTTCCTTGCCTTCCTTCTTCTTGGTGTCCAGCGTCAGCGAGCGCTTGTTGCTGTTCAACATGGTGAAGTACAGCGCGTCGGCCTCGGGGATGTCGCGCAGCTGGCTGCGCGTCACGTCGCCGGAGCCAGGACGTTCGACCTTGATGACGTCGGCGCCGAACCAGGCCAGCAGCTGCGTGCATGCCGGGCCCGCCTGCACGTGCGTGAAATCGATGATCTTGATGCCCTTGAGGGGGAGGTTGTCGGACATGGGTGCTCCTACGGTTTGCTCGTGCGAGAGGGGTGGTTTACTTCTTCAGGGCGGCAGCCGGGTTCAGGCTGGTGATGCGGCCGCTTTCGGTGCCGGCCGTCTCGTCGATGATCGCGTTGATCAGCGTCGGTTTGCGGGAACGCAGCGCCTGTTCCAGGCCCTGGCGCAGTTCGGCCGGCGTGGTGGCGTAGACGCCGACGCCGCCGAAGGCCTGCATCAGCATCTCGTAGCGCGCGTCCTTGACGAAGACGGTGGGCGCGACGTCGCTGCCGCCGCCCTGGTTCTTGTCGGTGCCGCGGTAGACGCCGTTGTTGTTGAGGATCACCACGCACACCGGCAGGTTGTAGCGGCAGATGGTTTCCAGCTCCATGCCACTAAAGCCGAAGGCGCTGTCGCCTTCGACGGCGATCACCGGCTGGCCGCTTTCCACCGCGGCGGCCACGGCGAAGCCCATGCCGATGCCCATCACGCCCCAGGTGCCGACGTCGACGCGCTTGCGCGGCTTGTACATGTCGACGATGGAGCGGGTGAAGTCCAGCGCGTTGGCGCCTTCGTTGACCAGCATCGCCTCGGGGTTGGCCTTGACGATGTCGCGCACCACGTTCAGCGCGCTGTGGAAGTTCATCGGCTTCGGGTCCTTGGCCAGCGTCTCGGCCATCTTGGCGATGTTCTTGCTCTTGCGCTCGGTGATGGCCTGCACCCAGTCGGACGGCGCCGCCGGCCAGTCCTTGCCGATGCCGCCCAGCAGCGCGTCGACGCAGGAGCCGACGTCACCGACCAGCGGCGCGTCGATGCGCACGTTGCTGTCCATCTCGGTCGGCGAGATGTCGATCTGGATGAACTTCTGGCCGCCCCAATCCTTGTGGCTCTTGCCGCCCCAGGTCTTGCCCTTGCCGTGCGACAGCAGCCAGTTCAGCCGCGCGCCGATCAGCAGCACCACGTCGGCTTCGGGCAGCACGTAGGAGCGCGCAGCCGAGGCGCACAGTTCGTGCGTGTCGGGCAGCAGGCCCTTGGCCATCGACATCGGCAGGTAGGGGATGCCGGTGCGCTCGACCAGCGCGCGGATCGATTCGTCCGCGCGCGCATAGGCCGCGCCCTTGCCCAGCAGGATCAGCGGCTTCTTCGCGCCCTTCAGCAGGTCCAGCGCGCGGGCCACCGCATCGGGCGCGGGGATCTGCCGCGGCGCCGGATCGACCACCTCGATCAGCGAGCGGCGGCCGGCCTCGGCGTCCATCGTCTGCGAGAACAGCTTGGCCGGCAGGTCCAGGTACACGCCGCCGGGCCGGCCCGACACCGCGGCGCGGATGGCGCGCGCGATGCCCACGCCGATGTCCTCGGCATGCAGCACGCGGAAAGCCGCCTTGCACAACGGTTTGGCGATGGCCAGCTGGTCCATCTCTTCGTAGTCGCCCTGCTGCAGATCGACGATCTCGCGCTCCGACGAGCCGCTGATCAGGATCATCGGGAAGCAGTTGGTGGTGGCATTGGCCAGCGCCGTCAGGCCGTTGAGGAAGCCCGGTGCCGACACGGTCAGGCACACACCAGGCTTGCCCGTGAGGAACCCGGCGATCGCCGCGGCATTGCCCGCGTTCTGCTCGTGGCGGAACGAGAAGACGCGCAGGCCCTCGGCCTGCGCCATGCGCGTCAGGTCGGTGATCGGGATGCCTGGCAGGCCGTAGATGTGGTGGATGCCATTGAGCTTCAGCGCATCGAGGACCAGATGGAATCCATCGGTCATCGCCGCTTCTTCAACGGGCTCTTGTACGGGCGAAAGAACTGCCGACATGTCAGTCTCCATGGTTCGATTGGTACGGCGCGGCTATGGTAGAAATCCGCTCCGGCTTTGCCAGTTGACCGCGGTCAACTTTCGAAAAATGCCCGCTCTGTGCGGGCCTCGTGCACGATGACGCTGCTGGTCAACCATCCCGAGCGAAAGATCATTCACCTGCAGCTTCGGCAGAACGAGGTGCTGCAGGCGATGACCGACGCCGAGCGCGACGAACTCGAGCAGCGGCTCGACATCGTCGACGTCGCCAAGGGTGACTACCTCGTGCACCAGGGCGTGCACGAGATGGAGCAGTACTTCGTGATCGAGGGCATCCTGAAGCGCGTGGTGTCCAACGCCGATGCCAAGGAGATGATCCTGCGCTTCGCGCCCGAGCACGACATCGAGACCAGCTACGCGGCGTGGCGGCTGAACACGCCGACGCCCTATGCGATCGTCAGCGTGACCAAGGCGCGCGTGGCCAAGCTGACGATGCCGCAGTGGGTGCAGTTCATGGACCAGCACCCGCGCTTCAAGGCCGAGTTCGAGTACGCGGTGATGCGCGTGATGAGCGAGATCATGGCGCACACCATCACGCTGCACCTGCTGGACGCGCCGGGCCGCGTGCACCGCTTCATGCGCAAGCACGCCGACCTGGCCGAGCGCATTCCGAAGAAGCAGCTGGCGGCCTACCTGAACCTTTCGGCCGAAACGCTGAGCCGGCTGAAGCAGCGCGGCAAGATCTGAGGCCCGGCCTCGCGGCCGGGGCCGGCGGGCCCGCGCTGCAGACATCGTCGGCGTCAGGCCTTCGAAGAGGTGAACAGCCGCGAGGTCGCCATCACGCGCAGCTGGTTGTCCACGCTGGCCACGCCGGGCACCGCCTGGGCCACCTGCTCGGCAGCACCGCGCTCCGAGGCATGCAGCACGATGCCCTGCAGCACCACGGCCGCGCCACTGCCGGCAATGGTGATGTCCACTTCGGCGGTCTCCTCATGGGCGCGCAGCGCGGCGCGTACCCGCGCATGCAGCGCCATCGACTGCAGCAGCGTGCGCGAGGCCTCGGTCTCGGCGAACTCGGGCCGCTGCAGCAGCGCCTTGATCTGCTGCACGCAGGTGTCCACGCTCAGCCGGTCGGTGTTCAGCACCAGATCGAAGAGCACCGGGTCGCCCCAGTCCACGCCGAACTGCTGGTGCATGCGGGTGGCGTTGGCGGTGTCGCTGCGGCGGATCTCGGCCTCGGCCGCCTCGGCATCGTCGGTCTCCAGCTGCTGCATCAGCCACTGCACGCGCTGCGGCAGCGGCCGCATGATGCGGATGCAGGGCACGTGCGGCACCGGCCGCAGCAGCTGGGTCGCGCCCCAGCCGCGGATCACCACGTTGCCGCGCGCAGCGGCGTCCAGCACCTCCTCGGCGGTGTAGACGGCCATCGCCTGGCGGTCGGCACGCAGGCCCTCGATCAGGCCGGCCTTGCCCGAGCGCAGCCGGCTGATCAGGCTCTTTGACACATGCATCTTGTCGGCGACGCGTTCGGCCACCTCGTGTTGCAGTGTCGACAGCTTCAGCTCGTCGGCCAGCTGTTCGGCAATGTCCTGGGCCAGCGAGCCCATGCCTTGGGTAAGTGCGATGACGGGCATGTCGTGTTCTCCTTCAATCCACTGGCTGCTGTGCGGCCAATTCGTTCGCCTTCGGCGTACGGAACAGCGCCAGCGCCTTCGAGATCAGCGGCCAGCACAGCATCACCAGCGCCAGGGTCGTGATGCTGCCCACCAGCGCATTCGACCACATGATGCTGAGTTCGCCCTGCGACACCAGCATCGCCTGGCGGAAGGAGTCCTCGGCTTTGTCGCCCAGCACCAGGGCCAGCACCATCGGCGCCAGCGGGTAGTCGAGCTTCTTGAACACGTAGCCGACCACGCCGAACAGCAGCATGAACCAGATGTCCAGCATGGCGCCATGCACGGTGTAGGCGCCGATCGCGCAGATGACGATGATCACCGGCGCGACGATCGAGAACGGGATGCGCAGGATCGACGCGAACAGCGGCACCGTGGTCAGCACCACGATCAGGCCGACCAGGTTGCCCAGGTACATGCTGGCGATCAGGCCCCAGACGAAGTCCTTCTGCTCGACGAACAGCAGCGGCCCCGGCTGCAGGCCCCAGATCAGCAGGCCGCCCAGCAGCACCGCCGCGGTCGGCGAGCCGGGGATGCCCAGCGCCAGCATCGGCAGCAGCGCGCTGGTGCCGGCGGCATGCGCCGCGGTTTCCGGCGCGACCACGCCTTCGATCTGGCCGGTGCCGAAGTGCGCGCCGTCCTTGCTCATCTTCTTGGCCAGGCCGTAGCTCATGAACGAAGCCGGCGTCGCGCCGCCCGGCGTGATGCCCATCCAGATGCCGACCACCGAGCTGCGCAGCGAGGTCACCCAGTAGCGCGGCAGCTCCTTCCAGGTTTCCCACACCACCTTCGGGTTGATCTTGGCCGACTTGCCGGAGAAGTTCAGACCCTCCTCCATCGACAGCAGGATCTCGCCGATGCCGAACAGGCCGATCACCGCGATCAGGAAGTCGAAGCCGCGCATCAGCTCGGTCTGGCCGAAAGTCAGGCGCAGCTGGCCGGTGACGGTGTCCATGCCCACTGCGGCCAGCGCGAAGCCCAGCGCCATCGCCGACAGGATCTTGAAGGGATTGCCCTTGCCCATGCCGACGAAGCTGCAGAAGGTCAGCAGGTAGACCGAGAAGAACTCGGGCGCACCGAACTTCAGCGCGAACTTGGCCACCAGCGGGGCCAGGAAGGTGATCATCACCACCGCGACGAAGGCGCCGATGAAGGACGAGGTGAAGGCCGCCGTCAAGGCCGCGCCGGCCCGTCCCTTCTGGGCCAGCGGATAGCCATCGAAGGTGGTGGCCACCGACCAGGGCTCGCCCGGTATGTTGAACAGCACCGAGGTGATGGCCCCGCCGAACAGCGCACCCCAGTAGATGCAGGACAGCATCACGATCGCCGAGGTGGGCGACATCGAGAAGGTCAGCGGCAGCAGGATGGCCACGCCGTTGGCGCCGCCCAGGCCGGGCAGCACGCCGATCAGTACGCCGAGGATGATGCCGATGAACATCAGCGCGATGTTCATCGGCGTGAGCACGACGGCAAAGCCGTGCATCAATGCGCTTAACTCGTCCATGTGCGTTTCCTCCGGCGGATCTCAGTAGCCCAGGAAGGCCAGCGGTTCGAGCGCGCCCTTGTACAGCGGCACCTTGAACCAAACCTCGAACATCACGAAGAACAGTGCGTTCACGCCAACGCCGACCGCGATGCTGCGCACCACCGGGTACTTGCCGAGGATGATCATGAACAGCGCGATGAACAGCGCCGAGGCCACGTAGATGCCCAGCAGCATGATCACGCCGACATACACCGCCGACGGCAGCAGCACCGACATCACGCGCTTCAGCTGCACCGAATCGACGAACACCTCGCCGTCGCCGCTGCCGCGGGCGCGCAGCGACTGCAGCAGCACGCCGATGCCGCAAATCACCAGGATCAGGCCGATGTAGAAGGGGAAGTAGCCGGCGCCCGGGCCGTCGCTGGTCCAGCCGGCGCCCAGGCGCTGGGCTTCGTAGACGACGACGCCGCCGAGCGCGGCCAGGCAGACGGCGACGACGGCATCGACCGTCGCGGTGCGCGCCAGCGGTGTGCCTTCGCCTTCTTCGGCAGGGGATTCATGGGCCATGGGGTTCTCCAACTTCGGGCAACAGCCCGCCCGCGGCCCCGTGCGGGCCGGCCTGGCGGTGGGACAGGGGGCGGGCGGCTCAGGCCCGCGGGTTCATTGCTTGGCGATGAAGCCGGCTTCGGTCATCAGCTGCCGGTGCTGCAGCTCGGCGTTGGTCAGCCACTTGACGAAGTCGGTCCCGGCCAGCGCAGTCTGGTTGAAGGCGCCCTTTTCCATGAACTCCTTCCACTCCGGCGTCTCGCGCACCTTCTTCATCAGGTCCACGTAGTAGGCCTGCTGGTCGGGCGTGACGCCCGGCGCCATGAAGATGCCGCGCAGCATCACGTAGTCGGTGGGCACGCCGGATTCCTTGCAGGTGGGGATGTCGGCCCAGCCCTGCGTGGTGGTGACCTTCTCCTTGTAGGGCATGCGCGTGTCGTCGAACACGCACAGCGGCCGCAGGCTGCCGGCGCGCCACTGCGCCACCGCCTCGATCGGGTTGTTCACCGACGAATCGATGTGCTTGCCCACCAGCTGCACGGCCACCTCGCCGCCGCCCTTGAAAGGCACGTAGATGAACTTGGTGCCGGTGGCCTTCTCCAGACCGACCGTGATGATCTGGTCTTCCTGCTTGGAGCCGGTGCCGCCCATCTTCATCTTGTTGGGACCGGCGGCCTTGACGGCGGCGATGTACTCGTTGGCCGTCTTGTACGGCGTCTCGGCGTTGACCCACAGCACGAACTGGTCCAGCGCCATCATCGACACCGGCGTCATGTCCTTCCAGCTGAAGGGCACGCCCGTGGCCATCGGCGTGGTGAACAGGTTCGACAGCGTGATGATGATCTTGTGCGGGTCGCCCTTGGCGTCCTTCACCGCCAGGAAGCCTTCGGCCCCCGCGCCGCCGGACTTGTTGATGACGACCATCGACTCTTTCATCAGCTTGTGCTTGACGATGATCCCCTGGATCAGCCGGGCCATCTGGTCAGCGCCGCCGCCGGGGCCGGCGGGAATCACGAACTCCACCGGCTTGGTGGGTTCCCAGGCCCAGGCCGACGGTGCGCACAGCGCCAGCGCGGCTGCAGCAGCGCAGGACAGGCGGGCGAAGGAACGACCGAAGGTCGTGCGGCGGGTTTGGCTTTGGGCACTCATCGGGTTGTCTCCAGACTGAAGGTCGATTCTTTGCGAGGCCTTGGCCCGATGCCACGGCCGGCATCGAGCAATCAGGTGGCGCGATGGTCTGCAGCCATTCGCTTTTCTTAATTGACCGCAGTCAAGATTCAGAGACAACCCGTAGCCGGGCGCTTCAGCTCAAGGCCTGCAGCTCGGCTTCGAAGACGATGCGTTCATCGCCGCAGTAGCAGAGGAAGCGGCGGCCGTTGGCGCGGCCCAGCAGCGTCATGCCCAGGCGCTGCGCCAGGGCCAGGCCCATCGCCGTGACGCCGTTGCGCGAGACGACCACCGGCACGCCGATGCGCGCGGCCTTCATCACCATCTCGCTGGTCAGGCGGCCGGTGGTCATCAGCAGCTTGTCGCTGCCTTGCACGCCATGCATCGCCATCCAGCCGCTGATGGTGTCGACCGCGTTGTGCCGGCCCACGTCTTCCACCAGCTGCAGCAGCCGCGTGCCGTGGAACAGCGCGGTGCCGTGCACGGAGCCGGCGCGCCGGTACACGCCCGGGTACTGGCGCATCGTCTCGACGATGGCCAGCAGCGTGCCTTGCGTGACCTGCGATTCATGCGCCGAGGGCAGCTGCATGCGCCCGATGTCATCCATCAACTCGCCGAACACCGTGCCCTGGCCACAGCCGGTGGTGACGATGCGCCGGGCGGTGCGCTGCGCGAAGTCTTCGATGCCCGCATGGGTGTGCACTGCGGCAGCCTGCACCTCCCAGTCCACCGTCACCGAAGCCACCTCCTGCACGCGCTCGATCAGGCCCTGGTTGAGCAGATAGCCCAGTACCAGCAGCTCGGGCGCCTGGCCCAGCGTCATCAGCGTGACCAGCTCTCGCTTGTCGACATACAGCGTCAGCGGCCGCTCGGCCGGGATCTCCAGCGTGCGGCGCACGCCCGCAGCATCGACGATGTCGACGGCCTGGGTCAGCTCGCATGTCGCCTCGGTCAGGCGGGGCAGGGTCTCGCGCATGGGTGGCAAGTGGAACACAAGGCCGGCCAGGCCGGCGCGGGGCGCTGATGCGTTGGTGCGGACGCTGCGTCAGTCGCGCCGCTGGCGCGCCGCCAGCGCACGGCGCCGCGACAGCACCCACCACGAGTGCAGGCCCGTGAGCAGCATCACCGGCCACAGTGCGCTGCACAGCAGGGCCCAGCCCAGCCGCGCCTTCAGGCCAGGCGCGCCGTCACTGTCCTCGCGGCGCGAAGGGCCTTCGCTGAACAGGTGGCGGTGCGAGAAGCTGGCCAGCCCGAAGACGGCGCCGAACAGCAGGAACAGCAGGATCGGGGCGGTCATGGTGCGGGCTCCTCCTGGCCGGGATTCGGCCGGGTGCGAGCCCAGTCTTGCCGAAGTGGGCGCCGGGCACAAGGCGGCTGTGGCGCCCATGCTGAAGACAGGGCTTAGGAGCGCCAGTCCGGCGCGGCCGAGCGCCGCGGCCACGGCGGGATCTCGAAGCGCGGCATCTCCTGCAGCATGAAGGCGCCCGCCAGCAGCAGCGTGGGCACGTGGTACAGCAGCGTCCATGCGCCTTCGATGCTGTGCAGCCCCATGCTCGGCAACAGCGCCACGGTGACCAGCAGGCTCAGCGCCGTCAACGTGGGCAGCGCGCGGCGAAACACCACGCCCCAGCGGGCGCGCAAGTGCTGCTCGTGGAAGCGCGCCGGCGGCGCGGCCAGCGTGTGCGCCAGGTGCGCGGCCGCACGGTCCAGCGCCTGCTCGGCAC
>JAFLDH010000165.1 GCA_017302505.1 Burkholderiales bacterium | reverse complement strand
GGCCCTGGCGGTACTGGCCCTCGGCTGGCGCCTGAGGGCGTTGCAGCGGGAGCGCCAGGCAGCCTGGTGGCAGGGTGCCGCACCGGCGCTGGTGCCCGCGGCCGATGCCGCGGAGGCATCGTCGAGTTACGAGCCGCCGCCGCCCGACACGGTGCCGCCGCGGGACCTGCAGCCCGCGCCGGTCGCGCCCATGGACGAAACGTCGCCGGCCATGCAGCGCACGGCGCCGCTGCCGCCGCAGGCGCTGGATGACGACCCGCTGAGCCGCCCGGTCAGCGTGGATGAGTTGATCGATCTGGAGCAGCAGGCCGAGTTCTTCGTGGTGCTGGGTGAAGAGGATGCGGCGGTAGACCTGCTGATGGCGCACCTGCGCAGCACCGGTGGCACCAGCCCGTTGCCGTATCTGAAGTTGCTCGAGATCTTCCGTCGGCGCGGCGATCGGGAGGCCTACGAACGCATGCGCCGGCGCTTCGGGCAGCGCTTCAACGCAGTGGCGCCGGAATGGGAGGCCGACCCCGACAAGGGCCGCGATCTGCTCGACTATCCCGACGTGCTGGCCACGTTGCAGGCCCAATGGCCCCAGCCGCTGGATGCGATGGCCGAGTTGGAGAACCTGCTGTTCCGCCGACGCAGTGGCGAGATGTTCGATCTGCCGGCCTATCGCGACGTGCTGGCGCTTTTCTCGGTGGCCCGCGAACTGAATCGCCAGGTCGAGGTGCCGGGTACCGATGTCGACGTGCTGCTGCCGCTGGGCGATGGGGCCGATGGGCGTGCCGGCCCGCCGTCGATCTTCGACAGCGATTTCAGCGACGGCGCGGAACTGCGCCCCCTGGAGGACCGGCCCACTGCGCCGGTGGACCTGGACCTGAGCGAGCCGGCCATGCCGGCCGACAGCCGGCCAGGGGCGTTGCCGCCGGTGCGCGCGACGCTGCGGCTGGACTGAACTACAGCTTCTGCAGGCGCGTCAGCGCGGTCTGCAGCGTCTCGTCGCGCTTGGCGAAGCACAGCCGGGCGATGCGCTGCTCGAAGCCGTCGGCATAGAAGGCCGACAGCGGAATCGCGGCCACGCCGATCTCGGTGGTGAGCCATTCGCAGAACTTGGCTTCGGGCAGGTCGCTGACCTGGCTGTAGTCCACGCACTGGAAGTAGCTGCCCTGGGTGTGCAGCGGGCGCAGGCGGGTGCGCTGCAGGCCTGCCAGGAACAGGTCGCGCTTGCGCTGGTAGAAGGCTGGCAGCTCCAGGTAGTGGCGCGGTTCGGCCATGTAGCGGGCCAGGCCGTGCTGCATCGGCGTGTTGACGGTGAACACGTTGAACTGGTGCACCTTGCGGAACTCGGCCATCAGCGGCGCCGGGGCCACCACGTAGCCGATCTTCCAGCCAGTGACGTGGTAGGTCTTGCCGAAGCTGCTGACCACGAAGCTGCGTGCCGCCAGTGCCGGGATCGACGCGGCGCTGACATGCGGCACGCCGTCGAACACCATGTGCTCGTAGACCTCGTCGGAGATCAGCAGGATGTCGGTGGGCGCCAGCAGTTCGCTCAGCCGCTGCATCTCGGCGGCCGTCCAGACGGTGGCGCTGGGGTTGTGCGGCGAGTTGACCATGATCGCCCGCGTGCGCGGCGTGATCGCGGTGGCGATGGCGTCGAAGTTGGGCCGGAAGGTGCCCGGGTCCAGCGGCACGCGCACCACCACGCCACCGGCCAGCTCGATGTTCGGTGCATAGCTGTCGTAGCAGGGCTCCAGCACGATCACCTCGTCGCCCGGGTGCACGCAGCACAGCACGGCGGTCAGGATGGCCTGCGTGGCGCCGGCGGTGATGGTGACCTCGGTGTCCGGGTCGTAGCGGCGGCCGTACAGCGTCTGCACCTTGGTGGCGATGGCTGCACGCAGCGGCGCCACGCCGGGCATCGGCGGGTACTGGTTCAGGCCCTCGCGCATCGCGCCGTTGACCAGATCCAGCAGCGCCGGATCGCATTCGAAGTCGGGGAAGCCCTGGCCCAGGTTGACGGCGCCAGTCTTCTGCGCCAGCGCGGACATCACGGTGAAGATGGTGGTGCCGACCTGCGGCAGGCGGCTGGTGAAACGGGGCGGCGTCAGGGTGTCGGTGGCGGGCATGCGGCTTTACATCTGGTAGTCGGCGCCGCCACCGCTCATCGCACGCTGGATCAGCGCGCGGGTGAGCCTTTCGGACAGCAGTTCGGCAAAAGTGTAGACAAAGTGCCGCAGGTAGGCGCCCTTGCGGAAGGCCACGCGGGCCACGTTGCGGCCGAACAGGTGGCCGGCGGCCAGCGACACCAGGTCGCCGTCGGGCGGCTCGTCGCGCACCGCCATCTCGGCCACGATGCCTGCGCCCAGGCCCAGCCGCACATAGGTCTTGATGACGTCGGAGTCCAGCGCCTCCAGCGCGATCTGCGGCTTCAGCCGCGCGCGGGCGAAGGCCGCATCGATGCGCGAGCGGCCGGTCACCGTGGGGTGGTAGGTCACCAGCGGCTCGGCCGCCACCTGCTCGAGCGTGGGCCGCTCCACGCCGGCCAGCGCATGGCCGCGCGGCAACACGATCGCATGCTGCCATTCGTAGCAGGGCAGGGTGACCAGCTCGTCGAACTCGCTCAGCGATTCGGTGGCCAGGCCCACGTCGGCCGTCTCGGCCATCAGCATGCGTGCCACCTGTTCGGGCGTGCCCTGGTGCAGCACCACCTGCACCTTGGGGTAGCGGCGGCGCAGCAGCGCCACCGGCCCGGGCAGGATGTAGCGCGCCTGGGTGTGCGTGGTGGCGATCGACAGCGTGCCGGCTTCCTGCTTGGAGAACTCGTCGCCGATGCGCTTCAGGTTGGCCACCTCGCGCAGGATGATGTCGATGGACTTCAGCACTTCCTGGCCGGGTTCGGTGACGCGGCGCAGCCGCTTGCCGTGGCGCGCGAAGATGTCGATGCCGAGCTCTTCCTCCAGTTCGAGGATGGCCTTGCTGATGCCCGGCTGCGAGGTGTGCAGCGCCTTGGCAGTCTCGGTCAGGTTCAGGTTGCGGCGCACCGCCTCCTGCACGAAGCGGAACTGGTGCAGGTTCATGCGCGCTCCTGTCCGGCGGTGGACGCATCGGCCAGCAGCGCCAGCGCAGCCGCGGCCATCGCCTCGCCGACCAGCGGGTGTTCGCCGACGGCCGCCTGCAGCTGCCACTGCACCTGCGGGTGCTGCGCCTGCAGTTGCGCGACCATCGGCGGCAGATCGCGCCGCAAATGGCCCCCGGTGCCCAGGAACATCGGCAGCACCTGCACGCGGCGGCAGCCGGCGGCGGCCAGCGTGGCACCGGCGGTGGCCAGGTCGGGCGTCATCAGCTCCAGGAAGGCCAGCTGCACCTGCAGCTGCGGCCGCTGCGCGCGGATGCGTGCGGCCACGGCTTCGAAGGGCGCGGCCCAGCGCGGATCGCGTGCGCCGTGGGCAAAAAGGATCAGGCCGTCGGATTGCATGGAGGAGTCACCGGTAGCGCACCAGCCAGCCGAAGGCGGCCAGCGAAATCAGCAGGAAGACCATGCCGGGCATGGCGGCCACCAGCCAGGGCGTCCAGCCGCGCAGCAGGCCGATGTGGCCGGCCACGTTGTTCAGCAGCACGAAGCTGATACCCAGCATGATGCCGCCGAACACCTTCAGGCTGATGCCGCCGGCGCGGGCATGCAGGTAGGCGAAGGGCAGGGCCAGCGCGGTGAGCACGATGCAGGCCAGCGGGTACAGCGCCTTCTTCCAGAACTGGATCTCGTAGCGTTGCGCGGCCTGTTCCTGGTCGCTGAGGTGCATGCTGTAGCGCCACAGCTCGGTGGTGGACATGGTCTTCAGCGGCAGCACCGCGGCCGACACCACGCCGGCGCTGAGCGTGCTGGGCCAGCGCAGTTCGGCCAGCGTTTCGTGCTGCACTCTGTCGGGGCCCGGAGCGCCGGTCGGCCAGACGGTGCGCTCCACCTCCTCCAACAGCCAGACATCGTCGGCGCCGACGAAGCCCTGCTTGGCGCTGAGCCGCGACACATGCCGCCCATCCCCATCGAACTCGAAGATGCGGATGCCCACCAGCCGGCCGCGGCCGTCGATGCCGGCCACGTTGACCGAGTAGCTGCGTTCACCCTGCGGCGTCTCGCGGCGTTCCTTGAGCCAGGCGCCGGTGGGCCCGACCTTGCGCCCGCCGCTGAGCGCGGCCTTCAACAGCACGGTCTGGCGCTCGGTGAAGGGCACCACGTAGTCGCCCAGCGCAAAGGTGATGGCACTGAAGAAAAGCCCCAGCACGGCCAGCAGCCGCAATGCGCGCATCGGGCTCAGGCCACCGGTGCGCAGGATCGTGAACTCGGAGCTCTGCGCCAGCCGCGCCATCGAGTAGATGGTGCCGATCAGCACGGCGATCGGCAGCAGCTCGTACAGGTTGCCGGGCAGTTCGAGCGTTGCGCCGAACACCGCGGCCCACAGCGTGAAGCCGGGCCGGCCGACCTTCTGCAGCTCGTCGACGAAATCGATGAAGAAGGACAGCGACAGGAAGGCCAGCGCGACGAAGCTGACGGAGGCCACCACGTCGCGATAGAGCATGCGGCGCACGGTCTTCATGCCTGGGCCCTGCGGAAGTGAAGCACCGCGCCGTGGTCACGCCACCACAGCAGCGCCAACGCCAGCAGCAGCACGCCGCCATGCAGCGCGACGAAGCATTCGGTCATGCCGAAGCGGCCGTTGGCCACCCAGTTCTGCGTCAGGTTGATCGCGTTGAAGTAAGCCAGCGAACCCACCAGCGCCACCACCAGGTTCAGGTTGCTGGGCCGGCGGGTGTTGACATGCGCCAGTCCGATGGCCAGGAGCGACAGGTTGACGGCGGCGGCCATCAGGCCGAAGCGCCAGACCAGCTCGCCCTGGTTGCGCGGTGTCTGCTGGCGCACCAGATCGATGGTGTCCATGGTCTTCGGTGGCTGTTCCTGTGCACGGCGCAGTGCCTTGATGTCGACCAGTGCCCGGTAGGTCTCGAAGCCGGCGACGGTGGTCTCGCCGGTGCGGGCGTCGACATCGCTGCGCTGACCCGATTCCAGCACCAGGAAGCGCTGGTCGCCTTCCACGTCGATGCGCCCGCCGCGCGCCGAGACCACGGTGTCGTTGTCGTTCTTGCTGGACAACGCGAAGATGTTGCGCACGCTGACCTCGTCGCGCGGGTCGCGTTCGACGAAGAACACCCGCCGGCCGTCGGCCGAACTCTGGAACACGCCGGGCGACACCCGTGCCAGATCCGAGCGCTGCGCGTAGCGGTCGCGCAGTTCGGTGCTGTTGCGGTTGACCCAGGGCCAGGCAAACACCAGCAGCAGGCAGACCACCACCAGCACAGGCAAGAAGGTGCTGAGCACGGGGCGCACGAAGCGGGCCAGGTCCAGCCCGCTGGCGAACCAGATGGCCATCTCGCTTTCGCGGTACATGCGGCCCAGCGTGACGACGATGGCCACGAACAGGGAGATGTTGAGGATCGTGGCCAGGTGTCCCAGCGTGGTGTAGCCCAGCACCAGCACCACGTCCTTGGGCTCGACGATGTCGCTGGCCGCCAGGGACAAGGTTCGCACCAGCAGCATGGTGATGACGATGGTCAGCAGCACCACCAGCGTGGCGCCGAAGGTGCGCGCCAGCTCTCGCCTCAGCGAGCGATCGAATAACATGTTTCGCTTCGCATAGCGGGTCGGATTATGGACTTCAAGATTCAGGTCACCGAGCTCAAGGACTTGCGGCAGGCGCCCGCCGACGCCCTGCTGCTGCTGGTGGGCGAGGGCACCGAGCCGGCGTCGCTCGGCAAGGCGCTGGGGGGGCTGCTGACGCAGGCCCTGGCAGACGGCGATCTGGCCTACAAGGCAGGGCGCTGCCTCTATCTGCACAAGCCGGCCGGGGTGAAGGCGCCCCGCGTGGTCTTCGCCGCGACCACCGGTGATTCGCCGAAGGCCCTGCGCGCGGCTTTGCAGGCGGGGCTCGCGCAGCTGAAGGCGGGCGGTGCCCGGCATCTGCTGGTGGCCAGCGCGCTGGCGGCGCCGTTGAATGCGGCCCAGGCTCAGGCCCTGGTCGGCGCGGCATCCGATGCGCTGTACACCTATCGCCACACCAAGCCCTCGGCCGCGGCAGCCCCCAAGCTGCAGCGCATCAGCCTGGCCTGCGGCGTGGCCAACACCGCCGCGGTGCGCGATGGCCTTCATCTGGGCGAAGCCATTGCCGCCGGCGCGGCCGTGGCGCGCGAGTGCGCCAACCGTCCGGGCAACCATGCCACGCCCAGCCACCTGGCCGACGAGGCCCGGCGCCTGGGCAAGGCGCACGGCTTCGAGGTGCAGGTGCTGGGCCGCAAGGAAGTCGAGAAGCTCGGCATGGGCTGCTTCCTGGCCGTGGCGCAAGGTTCGGCGCAGCCGCTGAAGTTCATCGTCATGCAGTACCACGGCGCCGCCAAGGCGGCGGCGCCGGTGGTGCTGGTGGGCAAGGGCATCACCTTCGACACGGGTGGCATCTCGCTGAAACCGGCCGCCGAGATGGACGAGATGAAGTTCGACATGGGCGGTGCCGCCAGCGTGCTGGGCACCTTCCGCGCCGTGGCGCAGATGAAACCCAAGATCAATCTGGTCGGCCTGATTCCCTCGTGCGAGAACATGCCGGGCGGCACCGCGGTCAAGCCCGGTGACGTGGTGACCAGCATGTCCGGGCAGACGGTGGAGATCCTGAACACCGATGCCGAAGGCCGGCTGATCCTGTGCGATGCGCTGACCTATGCCGAGCGCTTCAAGCCCGCGGCCGTGGTGGACATCGCCACCCTGACCGGTGCCTGCGTGATTGCACTGGGCCACCACCGCAGCGGCCTGTTCAGCCCGGACGATGCCCTGGCATCCGAGCTCGAGCGCGCGGGGCAGGCGGGCCTGGATCCGTGCTGGCGCATGCCGCTGGACGAGGAGTACGACGAGGGCCTGAAAAGCAACTTCGCCGACATGGCCAATGTCGGCCCACGTGCGGGCGGTGCCGTCACAGCGGCGATGTTCCTGAAGCGCTACACCGCCAAGTACCCCTGGGCGCACCTGGACATTGCCGGCAGCGCCTGGAAATCCGGCGCTGCCAAGGGCGCCACGGGGCGGCCGGTACCGTTGCTGACGCACTTCGTGCTGGGCCGCGCCGCCTGAACGTGCCGCAGGTCGATTTCCATACCGGCGTGCCTGCGCCGCTGCATTTTGCGTGCAGGCTGCTGCGCAAGGCCTGGCGCCAGGGTATGGCGGTGGTGGTGGCCGCGCCGCCCCAGACCCTCGGTGCTCTCGATCGGGAGTTGTGGACCTTCGAGGCACAGGAGTTCGTGCCGCACCTGCGCTTGCGGCCCGGGCAAGCGCTGGACGCGGCATTGCGCCGCACGCCGGTGTGGCTGTGCGAGGCCGAGCCGCCGCAGCCAGCGCCTGCGGTGCTGGTGCTGCTGGGCGCCGATCCACCCGGCGACCCGGCGCGCTTCGAACGCATCATCGAGATCGTCTCGGGCGACGCCGATGAGCGCCAGCAGGCACGCCGACGCTGGCGCGACTACGAAGCGCGGGGCTGGCCGCTGAAGCACCACCCGGCGCGCAGCGAAGCCTGAGGCCGCTTACCCTGCCGGACGCCGCTAAAGCTACTGTCGCGGACCCGGATTCCACGATGTGCCGACAATCCCTTATCATGAAGGTTTACCCATTCTTCTTCTCAGGAAGCGCTCCATGAACAAATTCACCCTGTCAGTTGTTGCCGCTGCGGCCGTCCTGCTGGCGGCTTGTGGCAAGAAGGAAGAGGCTCCTGCCGCCACCGCGGCTGCCCCTGCGGCGCCTGCCGCCCCGGCCGCGCCGAGCGAAGTGGTCATCAAGATCGGCCACGTCGGCCCCACCAGCGGCGCGATCGCGCACCTGGGCAAGGACAACGAGATGGGCGCCCGCATGGCCATCGACGACCTGAACGCCAAGGGCGTGATGATCGGCGGTGCCAAGGCCAAGTTCGAACTGCTGGCCGAAGACGACGCCGCCGACCCGAAGCAGGGCACGGCTGTCGCGCAGAAGCTGGTCGATGCCAAGGTGCAGGGGGTCATCGGCCACCTGAACTCGGGCACCACGATCCCGGCTTCGCAGATCTACAACACCGCCGGCATTCCGCAGATTTCGCCTTCGGCCACCAACCCGAAGTACACCCGTCAGGGCTTCAACACCACCTTCCGCGTGGTGGCTGACGACGTGCACCTGGGCGGCACGCTGGGCCGCTATGCGGTGAACGAGCTGAAGGGCAAGACCATTGCCGTCATCGACGACCGCACGGCCTACGGCCAGGGCGTCGCCGACGAATTCGAGAAGGCCGTCAAGGCCGCCGGCGGCACCACGCTGGACCGCCAGTTCACCACCGACAAGGCGACCGACTTCACCGCCATCCTCACCCAGATCAAGTCGAAGAAGCCCGACGTGGTGTTCTTCGGCGGCATGGACGCGGTGGCCGGCCCGATGATGCGCCAGATGAAGCAGCTGGGCATCAATGCCAAGTTCGTCGGTGGCGACGGCATCTGCTCGGGCGAGCTGCCCAAGCTGGCCGGTGGCGCGATGGCCGATGGCCAGGTGGTCTGCGCCGAGGCCGGTGGCGTCGAAGGCGAGCAGAAGGTCGGCATGGACCAGTTCAAGGAGAAGTTCAAGGCCAAGTTCAACACCGACGTGCAGGTGTATGCGCCCTACGTGTACGACGCTACGATGCTGATGGCTATGGCGATGGAGAAGGCCGGTTCGTCCGATCCGGCCAAGTACCTGCCTGAGCTGGCCAAGATCGAGTACAAGGGTGTGACCGGCAACATCGCCTTCGACGAGAAGGGCGACATCAAGAACGGCGCCCTGACGCTGTTCACCTACAAGGACGGCAAGCGCGAGCAGATCGCCGTCGTGCGCTGAGCAAGGCCCTGCCTGAACGCACAAGGCGCCCTGCGGGGCGCCTTTTTCATGACCGGGCTGGTTCCGGAAGACGGTCGTAGAGGCTGCACAACGCCGACAGGCGCTGCGCGTGCCAGTCCTGAACCTGGCTCCACTGCATGCGCCACTGCCACCAGCCCTCGCTCTGGCCTGGATAGTTCATGCGACTGTCGCCAGGCAGGCTCAGCACGTCCTGCATGGCGTAGATGGCAGTGTCGGCCACCGAGGCGCAGGCACTGCGGATCAGCGCCCAGGCGATGTCGTGGCCGCCGCTGCCCAGGTAGTCCGTGGCGAACTGCCGCTCGTGCTCGGCGGCGCCAGCCCACCAGCCCACACAAGTGTCGTTGTCATGGGTGCCCGGGTACACCACGGTGTCGCAGGCATGGTGGTGAGGCAGGAAGCTGTTGGTCGCGTCGCCGCCGAAGGCGAACTGAAGGATGCGCATACCCGGGAAGTGGAAGCGCTTGCGCAGCGCCTCCACGTCGGGCGTGATGACGCCCAGGTCCTCGGCAATGATCGGCATCGGCCCCAGCGCCGCGTTGATGGCCTTGAACAGGTCGGCGCCGGGCCCGGTTCGCCACTGGCCATGGATCGCCGTGGGCTCGCTGGCCGGGATTTCCCAGTAGCCGGCAAAGCCGCGGAAATGGTCGATGCGCACGATGTCGGCCAGCGTGAACACCAGCCGCATGCGCTGCACCCACCACGCATAGCCGTCGGCGGCGTGTGCGTCCCAGCGGTACAGCGGGTTGCCCCAGCGCTGCCCGGTGGCGCTGAAGAAGTCCGGCGGCACGCCCGCCACCGCGATGGGCTGGCCGTCGGCGTCCAGCTCGAACAGCGCCTGGTGCGCCCAGACCTCGGCGCTGTGCAGCCCGATGAAGATCGGCACGTCGCCGACGATCTGGATGCCGCGGCCGTTGGCATAGGCCTTCAGCTTCAGCCATTGGCGGAAGAAGCTCCATTGGCAGAACTTCCAGAAGCCGATGCGCGCGGCCAGTTCCGTGGCCGCGGCCGCCAGCGCGGCCGGCTCGCGCCGGCGCAGCGGAT
>JAFLDH010000164.1 GCA_017302505.1 Burkholderiales bacterium | reverse complement strand
CGGCCGGCCTCGCGGCCACCGAACGCGCCGAGGCCGGCAGCGCCAGAGACGTGCTGAAGGGCCAGCCGCCGCCGCCGGGCCACTACGACGCGGTGCTGTGCGTCACCGTCGGCAGTGCGCCGCCCAACTGCGGGCCGGTGCGCGCCGACATCGGCCCGGCCGGGCAGGCGCTGGTGCGCGTCAGCGACATCGCCTACCGGCTGGAGATCTATGCCGACCAACTGGGCGTGACGCTGTTCCACGGCACGATGCAGATCGACGGCTTCTTCGCGCCGTACCGCTGGCAGCCCAACCTGCTGCAGTTCAGCGACCCCGAGAAGGGCACGCGCTACGAGGTGCAGCTGGGCACCCGGCGCTTCGACACGCCCTGAGGCAGCCTCAGCCCAGGTGCGCTGCCGCAAGCAGCTCGCGCGTATAGGCCTCGCGCGGCGCCGCGAACAACGCCTGCGCCTCGCCCTGCTCGACCACCTCGCCGCCCTTCATCACCAGCACCCGGTGCGACATTGCGCGCACCACGGCCAGGTCGTGGCTGATGAACAGGTAGCTCATGCCGTAGCGGCGCTGGAGGTCGGCCAGCAGCGCCAGCACCTGCTGCTGCACCGACACGTCCAGCGCCGAGGTCGGCTCGTCCAGCACCAGCACCTCGGGCCGCAGCACCACCGCGCGGGCGATGGCGATGCGCTGCCGCTGGCCGCCGGAGAACTCGTGCGGGTAGCGCTGCAGCACCTGGGCCACGCCGTGGCGCTCGCTCAGCCCCACCTCGTCCAGCATCTGCAGCACCAGCGCCTCGCGCTCGGCCTCGGGCAGCTCGGGGCGGTGCAGGCCCAGGCCTTCGCCGACGATCTGGCCCACCGTCATGCGCGGCGACAGCGCGGCGAAGGGGTCCTGGAACACCACCTGCATGCGCCGGCGCATGGCGCGCAGCGTGGCGCGGTCGGCATCGTCGATGCGCTGGCCGTCGAGCCGCACCTCGCCGCCGGCGATGTCCTGCAGCGCCAGCAGCGCCATGCCCAGCGTAGTCTTGCCCGAGCCCGATTCGCCGACGATGCCCAGCGTCTCGCCGCGCTTGAGCTGCAGCGTGGCGCGGCGCACCGCGTCGAACCAGCGCTTGCGGAACCAGCCCTGCGGCACCGGGAACTTGACGTCGACCTCGCGCGCCTCCACCAGCACCGCCGCATCGTCAGCCACCGGCTGCACCACCCGCTGCGGCCGGCTGGCCAGCAGGCGCTGCGTGTAGGCATGCTGCGGTTGTGCGAAGACCTCGGCGGTGGGGCCGGTCTCGACCAGGCGGCCGCGCTCCATCACGCCGACCCGGTGGGTGAAGCGCCGCACCAGGTTCAGGTCGTGCGTGATGAACAGCAGCGCCATGCCCATCTCGCGCTGCAGCTCGTCCAGCAGCGCCAGGATCTGCGCCTGGATGGTCACGTCCAGCGCGGTGGTCGGCTCGTCGCAGATCAGCAGCTGCGGCTTGCAGGCCAGCGCCATCGCGATCATCGCGCGCTGCCGCTGCCCGCCGGACAGCTGGTGCGGGTAGGCATCGACCTTGGCTTCCGGGTCGGGGATGCCGGTGCGCGTCAGCAGCTCGATGACGCGGGCGCGGGCCGCGTTGGGGCGCAGCGCCTCGTGCAGCGACAGCACCTCACCGATCTGGTTGCCCACCGTGTACAGCGGGTTCAGCGCCGTCATCGGCTCCTGGAAGATCATGCCGATGCGCGCGCCGCGGATGCCGCGCATCTCGCGCTCGCTCTTGGCGGTGAGCTCCTCGCCCTCGAAGCGGATGCTGCCGGTGGTGGTGGCCGCATCCACCAGCCGCAGCACCGACAGCGCGGTGATCGACTTGCCCGAGCCCGATTCGCCGACCAGCGCGAACTTCTCACCCGCGGCGATGTGGAAGGACACGTCGTTGACCACGGTGCTGGCGCCGAAGCGCACCGTCAGATGGTCGATCTGCAGCAGCGCGGTCATTGGACTACCCTCCGCGCTTCGCGCTCCGGGATGAGCGCTTGGGAACGGCCCTTCGCGCTCATGACTTGCGGGTGTCGAAGGCGTCGCGCAGCGCGTCGCCGATGAAGGTCAGCGCCAGCATCGTCAGCACCAGCAGCACGAAGGTGGGGAAGATGATCCACCACGCATCCAGGTTGTTCTTGCCCTGGCGCAGCAAATCGCCCAGCGACGGCACGGTGGCCGGCACGCCCAGGCCCAGGAAGTCCAGCGAGGTCAGCGCCACGATCGCGCCGCTCATGCGGAAGGGCAGGAAGGTGATCACCGGCGTCAGCGAATTCGGCAGCACATGGCGCCAGATGATCTGGCCGTTGCTCAGGCCCAGCGCACGCGCCGCCTTGACGAACTCCAGGCTGCGGTTGCGCAGGAACTCGGCGCGCACGTAGTCGCTCAGCCCCATCCAGCCCCACAGCGACAGCAGCACCAGCAGCAGCAGCAGCGAGGGCTCGAAGATCGACGCGAAGATGATCAGCAGGTACAGCTCGGGCACCGCGCCCCAGATCTCGATCAGCCGCTGCAGCACCAGATCGACCCGGCCGCCGAAGTAGCCTTGCAGCGCGCCGGCGGCGATGCCCAGCACCGTGCCCACCAGCGTCAACGCGAAGGCGAACCAGATGCTGACGCGAAAGCCATAGAGCAGCCGCGCCACCATGTCCTGGCCCAGGCTGTCGGTGCCCAGCCAGTGCAGCCGGCTGGGCGGCGCCGGGCTGGGCACGGCCTCGAAGGGGTTAGTGGTGTTGGCGCCGTAGCGGTTGATCGTGAAGAAGGCCCAGTTGCCCGGCTTGGCGAACTGTTCCGCAATCAGCGGGTCCGACCAGTCGGTGGGCGTTTCGAAGTCACCGCCGAAGGTGGTCTCCGGATGGTTCTTGAACATCGGGAAGTACATCTGCCCGTCGTAGCGCGCCACCAGCGGCCGGTCGTTGCTGACCAGCTCGGCCAAGGTGGCCAGCACCAGGAAGATCACGAAGCACCACAGCGACACATAGCCGACGCGGTTGCGCTTGAAGCGCGCCCAGGCGCGCTGGTTCGGTGACATTGGCTTGGCCACCGGCAGCGCTGGGGCGGGGGAGGTGGGCAGCACGGCGCTCATGTCGCAGCCCTCACTTGCCCACCGCGCCGAACTGCACGCGCGGGTCCACCGCCACGTACAGCAGGTCGGACACCAACTTGACCACCAGGCCGATCAGCGTGAACAGGTACAGCGAGCCCAACACCACCGGGTAGTCGCGGCGCACCACCGATTCGAAGGCCAGCAGGCCCAGGCCGTCCAGCGAGAACAGCGTCTCGATCAGCACCGAGCCAGCGAAGAAGGCACCGACGAAGGCCGCCGGAAAGCCGGTGACCAGCGGGATCATCGCGTTGCGGAAGATGTGCTTGTAGAGCACGCTCTTCTGCGACAGGCCCTTGGCGCGCGCCACCAGCACGTACTGCTTGCGCATCTCCTCGACGAAGGTGTTCTTGGTGAGCATGGTGGTCACCGCGAAGCTGCTGATCACCAGGCAGATCAGCGGCAGCGTCAGGTGCCAGAAGTAGTCGAGGATGCGCGCCGGCCAGCTCAACTCTTCCCAGTTGTCGCTGGTCAGCCCGCGCAGCGGGAACCATTCGAAGAAGGTGCCGCCGGCGAACAGCACGATCAGGAAGATGCCGAGCACGAAGCCGGGGATGGCATAGCCGATCAGCACGACCAGCGAGGTGAAGACGTCGAAGCGCGAGCCCTCGCGCACCGCCTTGGCCACACCCAGCGGCACCGAGATCAGGTAGCTGATGACGAAGGTCCACAGCCCCAGGCTGATGGAGACCGGCAGCTTCTCCTTGATCAGCGTCCACACGTCCTTGTTGTGCAGGAAGCTGCGGCCCAGGTCGAAGCGCAGGAAGTTGCCCAGCATCTCGAAGTAGCGCTCGTGCGCCGGCTTGTCGAAGCCGTAGAGCTTCTTCAGCTCCGCGATCTGCTTGGCGTCGCTGTCGCGGCCGGCCTTGTACAGCCCGCCTTCGCCGCCCTTCTGGCTGGCGCGGGCCTCGGCCATGATCTGCTCGATCGGCCCGCCGGGCACGAACTGGATGACGACGAAGGTGATGGTCAGCGCACCCAGCAGCGTGGGCACCATCAGGGCGATGCGCTTCAGGATGTAGAACAGCATGCGTCGTCTACCCTTTGTTCAGCGTTTCGCCGGGTCCTTGATCCACCATGTCTCCAGCGGCCAGGCGGCAAAGCCCGAGCCGGTGTCGATGGTGAAGTAGCGCGGCCGCTGGGCCGGCATGCCGAACTTGTTCCAGTACGACGACTTCTCGTCCGAGGCGTACAGGTCCGGAATCTGCCAGTGGCTCCACATGATGACGCGGTCCAGCGCGCGGGCGGCGTCGCGCAGCTCTTCCAGCGTCTGCGCCTCGGCCATGCGCTGGATCAGCGCGTCGGCGGCCCGGCTCTTCACGCCGCGGAAGTTGTTGTTGCCCTTCTCGTCGGCCGACTTGCTGCCAAAGGCGCTTTGCAGGCCGGTGGCATCGGGCAAAGTGAAATCGCCGCCGGCGATGGCGATCATGTCGAAGTCGTACTCCTCCAGCCGGCGGCGGTAGAGCGCGAAATCGACGTTGCGCTCCTTCATCGTGATGCCGAGCTTCTTCAGGTTGTCCTGCCAGTCGGCCGCGCGGCCGCCCTCGCCGGGGCTCAGGTACTCGAATTCGAAGGCCTCGCCCTTGGCGTTGCGCAGCTTGCCGTCGGGCGCCAGCTTCCAGCCGGCCTGCTCGAGCAACTCGCGGGCCTTCAGCAGGTTCTGGCGCAGCCGCTTGGGGTCCCGCCCGGTGGACGGCGCCACGTAGGCCGGGCCGAAGACCTCGGCCGGCAGCTCGGCGCGGAAGGGCTCCAGCAGCTTCAGCTCACCCGGGCCGGGCAGGCCCTGCGCCGCGAACTCGGAGTTGTTGAACTGGCTGTTGGCCCGCTTGTACAGGCCCAGCCTATTGACGGTGTCGAAGTCATAGGTGTAGCCCAGTGCCTCGCGCACCCGGATGTCCTGGAACAGCGGCCGGCGCATGTTCAGCATGTAGGCCTGCAGGCCCTGGCCGACCGAGGTCTCGAACAGGTCTTTCTTGATGCGGCCGTCGTCCCACTTCACGCCCTTGTGCTGGCGCACCCAGGCACGGCCGCTGTACTCCTTGAAGATGTCGAACTCGCCGGCCTTGAAGGCCTCGCGCGCCACGGCCAAGTCGGCGTAGTAGCGGTAGACCACACGGTCCCAGTTGAACATGCCGCGGCGCACGCCCAGGTCGCGCGCCCAGTAGTCCGGGTTGCGCTTGAATTCCAGCCGGCGGCCCGAATCGGCCTTGCTGATCGTGTAGGGACCGCTAGTAATTGGGTACTCACTTACAATCTCGTCGAAGCGTTTCGGTTTGCCGTCGCTACCCAACGCCCACTTGCGCGAGAACACCGCCAGCCCGCCGACGGTGAACAGCATGTCGTTGGTGCGCTCGCGCAGCTCGAAGCGCACTGTGCGCTCGTCGACCACGACGACACGCGCCACGCCGGCCAGCGCGGCCCGCAGCCCGGGCGCCGCGTACTTGCCGGACATCGATTCGAAGCTGTACTGCACGTCGGCGGCCGTCACCGGATCGCCATTGCTGAAGCGCGCCTTCGGATTCAGCCGGAAGCTGATCGACGACTTGTCCGGCGCCACCGCAATGGCCTCGGCCAGCAGGCCGTACATCGTCTGCAGCTCATCGCTGCCCAGGACGGCCAGCGACTCGAACATGAAGATGCTCATGCCCGCTGGCGCATTGCCCTTCACCGTGAAGGGGTTGAACTTGTCGAAGCTGGAGCGCCGGTCGGGGTTGCGCAGGTTGATCGTGCCGCCCTTGGGCGCGTCCGGGTTCACGTAGTCGAAGTGCGGGAATCCGGCCGGGTACTTGGGCTGCCCGAAGGCGGCGTAGGCGTGGACCCAATGGCCCCCTGCCTGGCCGGAGTGCGGCTCACCGTTTGCCAGCGCCGCCTGCGTCAACGGGCCGAGGGACAGCCCCGCCAGGCCCCCCAGGGCGCGGCGGCGCGAAATGAACATCGGACCCCATAACGACATGGCACGGATGCTACGCAATGCCACGAGATGCCGTGGGCGACACCCCTGCGTTACACGGCGGAACCCCTCTCGCGGCCGATTTGCCCCCAGATTGCGGGGTGTCGCCTCACCAGTCGGACCACCATAATGGTTCGAACGGCAACCTCCGGCGCCATGTCAGTCTGATGCCGGAACCCGGTTAAGTCGTACCAGGCCGCAACCGGCACAACAACATCATCTGATCGGAGTAGTCATGATCCGCAACCTGTTGTCCAAGTCTCTTCTGTGCGGCGCGTTGGCCGTGTTCACGGTGCTGACCGTCGTGCCGCAGCAGGCCGAGGCAGGGCCGGTTCGCATACGCTTTACACCGCCCTTCGGCAATCCATTCCCCGATCTCGATTGGGGTGGTGTTGTGGATATCAGTGACGGCACCTGTACGGATACCGGCAACGTCAGCAATTTGGCCGGATCCTGCGCTGGCGAGTTCAGCTTCCTGAGTGCCACCCTGACGCTGAAATCGTTGTCCACGTCCAGCACAGAGTCGATTTCCTTGGACGTCTTGAGTGCTCAGGTGATTTCGGTGGAACGTTCGGGCCTCAGCGACGTTGACTTCCAGGGAGCCACTTCAACGCCCTTTGCGCCGGTGCAAGGCACTATCCCTGCCGCTAAGTACTCGGGCACCGGTGACGGCGGCTGGTTCAGTCTCGTCTTGATCGGCAACAAGGACGTTCAACTCTATTGGTTCGACAGAAATCCCGGTACCTACTTCGAGTTGCCGAAGTTGTACGCTGCCTGCGGCAAGCCCGGCGAAAACTTCGTCAGTGCCTTCGATATCACTTGCGGCTCCTCGTCGAACACCGCTGTCGCGATATTCCAGCCGGTGCCGGAGCCCTCGACCTATGCGTTGTTCGCAGCAGGTTTGGGGGCGGTGGGCTTTGTGGCCCGTCGCCGTGCTCGGCGCGTCTGATCTTCGGATCGGACGAAGGCTACCAAGAGCGGCGCTCGATGAGCGCCGCTTTTTTATTGGATTGCGATATCTTTCTTGCTGCCACCAGCCAGTGACAGCGCAGCCTTAATCGCATCATCAGTTTCCCATTCGTCCCAGGCCGTGTTCCAAATTGCGACGAAGCCATCGTCACCAAGTGCTTCTCGCAACTGTTCCAACCTTCGCTGCCAACGCTCTTCGGCCATAGGTCGGCGCATCAGGCCTTGACGCTGCCGCGCCAGTGTGGTCGCCGCAGCAATACCGACGCCCGCATCGGGTTGGCCCTGTGCAAGTGCCAGCCCAGCGAACTCCTCTAGGCAGCCGATCAATTCCTTCCACATCTCGGCGCGGTGGAAGGCAGTCAGCGCTTCGCCCAGCTTCCCGCGCCCGGAATCTAGTTGCCCCCCCACTAGATCGGCCGCACCAAGCCGCCACAAAGCATTCGCTTCGCCACGCTTGTCGGCACCTTTTCGGCACACTTCAAGCGCTCGCTCGAAATGCCGCATCGCCAGTGCCATGTCGCCCTGCTCTAGTTGGACTTCACCCAGCAGCAACTCGCACTCGCCTTCTTCCTCCAGGCTCTTCACCTGCTTGGCGATGGCCAATGCTTGTTCCAGGTGTTCACCGGCCTTCGGGAGCTCGTTTTCGTACAGCGCAATCTGCCCGAGATTGCGTAGCGCAATGCCCTCGTTCAGCTTCTGCCCTGCCTGACGAAATAGCGCCAGGGCCTCAGCCTCTTCCGCCTTTGCGCGCTCGGTATCGCCTACCTCAAGACGGGTGCTTGAAAGGGTAGAAAGCGTTGCTGCGATGTTGTCAGCGTCGTCCAGTTCGCGGTAAATCACCAAGCTGTCTTCCAGCATTTGCAAAGCTTCGGCGTGGTCGCTCTGGCAGCCAGCCAATGCAGCGCCCACGTACAAGGCGTTTGCCTTGGCCAGCGCAAACTCCTGCACGACCGGCATTTCCAGCGCCGCCTTGACCAGCCGCCGACCCTCGGTGATATAGCCGCGCATGATCCAGAATCCCAGAAGCTGCACCGCCAGCTTCACCGAAAGCACCGGGTCCTCGGTCGCCCCCGACAGCGCCAGCGCCATCGAGGCGCGCAGGTTGTCCAGCTCGCGTTCCAGCCGCGTCAGCCATTGCGGCTGGTCCGGGCCATCGATGCCATCACGCGCCTCCACCGCCATGCGGTAGTAGAACTCGCAGTGCCTGGCCGCGGCCTCGGCCTCCTCACCCTCCCCCTTGAGCTTGTCAGCCGCATAGTCCCGGATCGTCTCCAGCATCCGATACCGCGTGCCCTCCTCGCGCTCCTCGGCCATCACCAGCGACTTGTCCACCAGCGAGCCCAGCAGGTCCAGCACCTCGAAGTCCTCGATCGGCTCCACCCCGCAGACCTTCTCCGCTGCCTCCAGGTCGAAACCGCCGACGAACACCGCCAGGCGCCTGAGCAGCAGCTTCTCGTTGTCCTGCAGCAGCTCGTAGCTCCAGTCCACCAGCGCGCGCAGCGTCTGCTGCCGCTCCTGCAGCACCCGGCTGCCCCCGGTCAGGATCTTGTAGCGGTCGGTCAGCCGCTTGTTGATGTCGGCCACGCTCATCGCGCGCACCCGCGCGGCTGCCAGCTCCAGCGCCAGCGGGATACCCTCCAGCCGCGCCACCAGCTCGGCCACCGCCGGCGCCTCGCGCTCGTTCAGCTCGAAGCTGGCCTTGTGTGCCTGCGCCCGCTCCACGAACAGCTGCACCGACGGCGTGGCCCGCAGCACTTCCAGGCTGGCCAGCCGGTCGGGCACCGGCAGCGGCAGGATCGGGTAGGTCTTCTCCCCCGGCACGTGCAGCGGCTCGCGGCTGGAGGCGATCATGCGCACGTTCGGCGCGTTCTTGACGATGGCGTGCGCCAAGTCGGCCGAGGGCTTGATCAGGTGCTCGCAGTTGTCCAGGATCAGCAGCGCGCGCTTGGCCTTCAGGTGCGCGCTCAGGGTGGCCAGCATCGGCCGGCCGGGCTCTTCGGCCACGTCCAGCACCCTGGCGGCTTCGGCGGCCACCAGCGCGCCGTCGGTCAGCGGTGACAGGTCCAGGAACCACACGCCATCCGGATACAGCGCCAGCTGCTCGGCCGCCACCTGCAGCGACAGCCGCGTCTTGCCCAGGCCGCCCATGCCCAGCAGCGTGACCAGCCGCGCCTGCCCAAGCATGGCCTTGACTTCGTCGATCTCGCGCTCGCGGCCGACGAAGCTGGTGCCCTGGTGCGGCAGGTTGTTCGGGATGTCCTTCACCGGCATCCACCAGTCGCCGGTCTTGACGACGCGGAAGACCTTCTCGCTGTCGCTGGGGGCGACGAAGCGGTCTTCGGGGAAGCCCACCTCGAACAGCTCGATCGGGTCGGCCACGCCCTTGATCTGCCAGTGCCCGTGCGACTGGGTCTTCAGCACGGTCTTGCCCAGGTCTTCGCGCGCCTCGGGCGTCAGCAGGGTCTGGCCGCCGCGGGCCAGCGACATGACGCGCGCGGCGGTGGGCTTGGCCAGGCCGTCCACTTCCAGCGGCTTGGCGCCGCGCGCCACGTCCTCGGGGCTGTTCTCGCGCAGGATCACCGGGCCCACGTGCAGCCCGGCGCGCGCCTTCAGCGGCGTGGGCATGTCGGCCAGCGCGTGGTGGTAGTGCAGCGCGTAGTACACCGCGTCGGCCGCCGTGTCGAACATCAGCAGCATGCCGTCGGTCTTGTCGATCTCCCGCCCGCGCCACTGCGGCAGCAGGTCGCGCGCCACCCGGTCGTGCGCCGCCCAGACCTCCGCCATGGCGTGGTCGCCGATCGCCTCGGACAGCTTGGTGCTGTCCACCACGTCGGTCAGCAGCAGTGCGCGAAACTCGGCCATCCGGCTCCTGGTGCGGTGATCAGCCGGCAAATGTACGCGGCAATCATGTCCCGCAGCTTGCGGCCGCCCTCAATCCACGGGCGCCGCTGCCTCGCGCACCGGGTCGCGCGGCCGGCCGGCAAACTGCGCCAGCGCCACGCCCGCCA
>JAFLDH010000163.1 GCA_017302505.1 Burkholderiales bacterium | reverse complement strand
GCCGGCGTGGTCCGGTGGCAGCAGCACCGGCACGGCGGTAGGGTCGGCCGCTTCGCGCAGGCTTTCGATGCGCTCGGGCAGGCTGATGGCCAAACAAAGCTCGCTGTGGGCCAGCAGGTACTGCAGCTCGGCGCTGCGCAGCTCCGCATTGATCGGCACGACGCTGACGCCCAGCGCGTTCAGCGCGAACCAGTGCAGGAAGAAGGCCGGGCGGTTTTCCAGCAGCAGCCCGGCGCGGTGGCCGTGGCCGTAGCCGGCGGCGGCATAGCGCTCGCGCAGCGCGTCGACCTGCGCCAGCGCCTCGCCATAGCGCAGCGTGCCGGCGGGAATGCCGTAGGCGTCCGCCGTGACCGGCTCGACACACAGGAAGTCGGCCTCGGGCTGCCGGCGCGCGCGCTCGGCAAAGGCCTGGTAGACGGTCTCGGCCATGCGCTAGATGAACAGCTGGATCGACGGCAGCGCCGCGTCGCAGTTGAGCAGGTTCACCCGCTTCAGCGTGAAACGCAGTGCGCCATCGTCGACCCGGAAGTGGTGGAAGGCTGTGCCCACCAGCATCAGCATCTCGTCGCCACGCGCTTCGCTGTAGTGGAACTGCGTGCGCGTGACGAAGTGGTTGGCGCCGGCGTCCATCGTCTCCACGCTGGGCGTCTGCAACAGGTGATGGCTGCGGCTGGGCGGCTGCTGCGAGAACGCGCGCGGGCTCTTCAGCCGCTCGATACGCAGCTCGCGCAGCAGCTTGTCCTCGTACATGTGCGAGGTGTGGTCGATGCCGTCGGGCTGGTCGTGCTGCAGCGGCACCCAGTAGTAGGCGTCGTCGGTGAAGAGCCGGTTCCACGCGTCGTAATCGCGCGCGTCCAGCAGCCGCGCCTCGTGCAGCACCCGCTCGATCAGCTGGGCGGCGGTAACGTCTTGGGGGGTCAACATCATGCGCTCCCTCACATGTCCAGCGTCATGTACCTGGCCCAGGCGCGGTACTGGTTGCGCATGGAGATCTCGCTCAGGCCGTTGACCGTCAGGTCCTTCTGGCCGACTTCGGCCGGGTCGTAGTTGCGGTGCAGGCTGACCCACTCGTTGCCGCTGGCGCGCAGGCCTTCCTGGATGCCGCGGTAGGCATGCAGGTCGTCGTGACCCACGACCGAGAAGGGCGAGTTGATCAGCCGCGTGTACATCGCGGTGCGGCGCAGCAGCTCGGGCGGTGCGCCCTTCAGGCGGAAGGTCCAGCTCTCGATCAGCGTCTTGTCCACTGCCAGCGGCTTGACGACGCGGATCGCCTGGATCGCGCCCTTGATCGTCAGGTTGGGGAAGTAGACCGTGTTGTGCCGCGTCAGCCCCAGGATGTCGTGCGCGCGCTGCTCGCCGTAGGCCTTCACCATGGCTTCTTCGTAGGCCGGCACGCCGGAGTACTTGCTGTGGATGCTGAACTTCGCTCCGGAAAAACTGTGCCCGTTGTCGAACACGCGCACGCCCATGTCGTCGAAGAACTGGTAGTCGGACATGAAGGGCGCGAACTGCTCGATGGCCATCGGCTTGGGCGCGTCCTTCGGCTTGTCCATCCACATCTTCACGGCAGTGCCGGCCGAGGACTCGTGCGCCACCATCGGGTGCATGGTGTCGTTCAGGTTCTCGACGAACATCTTCCAGTTGCAGTTGTGCAGGTAACGCAGGCAGCCGCCAGCGATCTCCAGCTCGCCTTCGGGCGAGCGGTCGGCCATGTTGTCGATGCTGGACAGCGATTCGCCGAAGTACTCCTCGAAGCTTGGCCCGACATCGTTGAGCTTGGCGAAGAGGAAGCCGCGGTACTCGCGCACGTGCGGCACGACGACCAGGCCCTGGCCGGATTCGCATTCGCGCATCGCGGTGCCGTCGTAGCCTTCCTTCACCGGCGTGTTCAGCAGCGAGCCATCGGTGCGGAAGGTCCAGGCGTGGTACGGACAGCGGAAGAACTTGCCGGTGTGGCCGCAGGGCTGCGACACCAGCCGCGAGCCCTTGTGCGCGCAGCGGTTCATCAGCACCTTGGGCGAGCCATCGGGCTGACGCACGACGATCAGCGGGCGGCCGGCGATCTCCACCGTCAGGTAGTCGCCGGGCTTGGGGATCTGGCTGCCGTGGCCGACGTAGTTCCAGGTGTTGGCGAAGAAGTGTTCCTGCTCCAGGCGGAAGATCTCCTCGCTGATGTACAGGTCGCGGTGCACGCGGTCGGGCTGGACGAGGCCCAGGATGCGGGCCTTCAGCTCGGGGGAGGGGCCGGTGTAGCGATCCATGGGGTGCTCCTTTGCGTCAGAGGGCAGCGGCCGCCCAGGCGCTGTCCAGGGCCTTGCCGTGTTCGTCGGCCAGCGCGGCTTCGCGCAGCCGGGCCAAGGCGGTGGCGGCATCGGCGCGGCCGGCCAGACGCTGCGCCGCGGCCATCAGGCGCTCGAAATTGCGCACGCCGCGCTCGTGCGTGTCGCTGTAGCCCTTGACCAGGCGCTGGCAGCGCACGATCTCCAGCGCCAGCGCGGGGTCGCTGCGCGCGGCAGTGTGCACCGCCTGCAGCCAGGCTTCGATGCGCGCGTTCTCCTGCCCATAGCGCAGGCTGCCGCGGCGGAAGCGGCGCAGGCCCGCCAGCCCGTACAGCAGCAGGAAGCCGCCCAGGCTGCTGGTCTGCACGACGCGGCCCTGGGCGGTGAAGCGCTCGACGAGGCGCCGCGGCGCGCCCGAGTTCATCAGCCAGCGGCCCAGCCTGGCAGGCAGCGTCTCGCAGATTTCCTGCAGCCTCGGGTGCATGAACTCGTGGATCTGCAGCAGCTGGTCGGGTGCCAGCTTGACCTCGTCGCGCACCCGCTCGAAGCGCGTCGCGCGGGTCTTCAGGTCGGCCACGCGCACCGTGTCCTCGTAGCTCATCCACAGCGCCAGATGGCGTGCGGCCTCGCCCGTCAGCGTCTCGTGGCCGTGTGCGACGAGGGCCTGCAGGCGGTCCAGGTAGAGCCCGGCGTAGGCGGTGTCCTGATAGTCGACCAGGCGCCGCAGCCCTTCGGCCAGCATGGCGTGCTGCGCCGGCGGGAACTGCGTGTGCAGGCGCTGCAATAGAGCCTGTAACTGTACGTTCGGGTGCGTGGCAGGCACCGGCTTTGCTGCGTCCTCGGGCGCGGCTTCCGGCGGCACGTCGCCGGCCGCCCGCGCAGCGCCTTCGGTAAAGGCCGCCAGGCTGGCCTGGATGCCAACGCCGCCGCGGCGGATCGTCTCTTCGAAGGTCTCGCGGTCGAAGGGCAGCACGCCGCTGCCGCACAGCGCGCCGAACAGCACGGCGCTGATGACGCTGCCATGCCGCCCACTCACCTGCTCCATGTCGAAGCGCACGAAGCGCTGCGCGGCGGCGGCACAGGCGGCCTCGATCTGCGGCGCATCGGCGCGACCGTCGCTCATCGCCGTCTTCTCGGCGATGGCATAGACGCGGTGGGTGGAGGCAATCAGCGTGGTGCGGTCGGGCGTCACCAGCCCGCGCTGCACCGCGCGGCCGGCTTCCATCAGCTCGGAGGCCAGCAGCACGTCCACGTCGCCCGGCGTGGGGATCAGCGCCAGCACCGGCTCGGCGCCGGCGGCCTCGGCGGCGGCGCGCGGGAACAGCTCCAGGTAGTAGATGGTGGCGCCAGTGCGCTGCGCCACGCCGGCCACCGAGGTGGTCTGCGCGATGTGGCCGGCGTGCTCGGCCATGTCGACGATCCAGTCGGCCAGCACGCCGCCGCCTTCGCCGCCCATCGCGAGGATGGCGATCTTGATCGGCTGCGGGCTGTTCGGATCCATCGCCCTAGAACGCGGTGGCCGCGAGCCGGCGCGCGCGGCGGCGCTGCAGCATGCCGATGAGCGCCTGGCGCAGCCCGGCCAGCCAGCGGTCCCAGGCGCTGGGGTTGCTGACGAGGCCGGCGCGGTAGAACGAGGGGCACAGCACGGCGGCGTGCGAGACCTCGCCGCACATGCCGCAGCCCACGCAGCTGTCGAGCACGGTGGCCACCGGGTCGCTGCGCAGCGGGTCGGGGTTGGGCTTGATGCTCAAGGACGGGCAGCCGCTGATGCGGATGCACGAATGGTCGCCGGTGCAGGTGTCGCTGTCCACGCCGAAGCGTTCGCGCACATGGCGGCGGCCGGCGGCGATGGCCTTCTTGACCAGCGGCTTCTCGCGCCGCTGGCGGTTGAGCATGCATTCGCTCTGCGCGACGATGACCTTCGGGCCGGGCTGCGTCGTCGTCAGCGCCTCGCGGATGGCGGCGCGCATGCCGGCCACGTCGTAGGTGCGGCGGATCGTCTTCACCCAGTCGACGCCGACGCCGCGCACCGCCTTCTCGATCGGGTGCCAGGTGCTGCGCGTGCGGTTGCCGGCGCGCGACGAGGGGATGTCCTGCCCGCCGGTGGCGGCGGTGTAGTTGTTGTCGATGACCAGCGTCAGGTTGTTGCTCTTGTTGAACACCGCGTTGGCAATGCCGCTGGTCAGTCCGTTGTGCCAGAAGCCGCCGTCGCCCATGATGCTGATGGCGCGCTTTGCCGATGGCGTGTTGAAAGCCGCCGCGCCGGCCGCGCCCAGGCCGTAGCCCATCGTGGTGTTGCCGATGTGGAAGGGCGGCAGGATCGAGAACAGGTGGCAGCCGATGTCGGCGCTGACGTGGTGCTCGCCAAGTTCGCGCTGGACGAGCTTGAGCGCGGCGAACACGGGCCGCTCGGGGCAGCCGGTGCACAGCCCCGGCGGGCGGGCGTGCACGGTCATCGGCTGGATCGGGATGGTCTTCGGCGGGGCGGGTGGCAGCCATGCCGGCTGGTGCTCGGCGAAGAAGGCGCGCAGGCCCTTGTGCAGCACGTCGGGGCTGTATTCGCCGGCCATCGGGAAGGGGCCCTTGCCGACCAGCTTGGTCTGGAGGTCGTGCTGGCGCAGCACGCTGGCGATGCCCTGCTCGATGAAGTTGGGCTGGCCTTCCTCCACCAGCAGCACGGCGCGCTTGGCCGAGCAGAAGCGCAGCAGCTCGGCATCTACCAGCGGGTAGGCGACATTCATCACGTACAGCGGGACTTTGCTGCGGCCGTAGACATCGGCCAGACCCAGGCGCTGCAGCGCGCGCAGGGCGGAGTTGTACAGGCCACCCTGGACGATCAGGCCGACATCGGCCGCGTCCTCGGCGAAGAACTCGTTGAGCCCACGCTCGGCGATGAAGGCCTGAGCGGCAGGCCAGCGCTGCTCGATCTTCTCGCGCTCGTGCAGGAAGCTGGCGGGCGGCAGCACGATGCGGTCGACGTCGCGCCTCGGCGCGGCCAGCGCATCGTCGATGCTGAAGGCCGGGCGCCGGTTGTCCTTGGCAATGAAGCGGCCGTGCACGTGGCAGGCGCGGATGCGCAGCTGCAGCATCACCGGCGTGTGCGTGGCCTCCGACAGCTCGAAGCCCTGCTCCACCGCGCGCACGATGGCCGGCAGGTGGGGGCGCGGGTCCAGCAGCCACATCTGCGACTTCATCGCGAAGGCGTGGCTGCGCTCCTGCATGATGCTGGAGCCGTCGCCGTAGTCCTCGCCGACGATGACCAGCGCGCCGCCGGTGACGCCGCCCGAGGCCAGATTGGCCAGTGCGTCGGACGCGACGTTGGTGCCCACGGTGGACTTGAAGGTGACCGCGCCGCGCAGCGGATAGTTGACGCTGGCCGCCAGCGTGGCGGCGGCGGTGGCCTCGCTGGCGCTGGTCTCGAAGCGCACGCCCATCTCGGCCAGGATGTCCTGCGCGTCGGCCAGCACGTCCATCAGGTGCGAGATCGGCGAGCCCTGGTAGCCGGCCACGTAGGCCACGCCCGACTGCAGCAGCGCCTTGGTCACGGCCAGGATGCCCTCGCCGGCGAAGGTCTCGCCCGCGCCCAGGCGCAGCTTCTTCACATCCTCGGCGAATGAACGTTCGGCCATCGTCGCGCAGTGCTTGTGCCGCGGGAGGCTGCGGCATATAGTTGACATCTGAACATATGCAAATGCATTTGTAAAGCCATGCAAGCCCGCAAGGTCATCGCCCCCGCCGAGGTGGCGCAGCCCTTCATCGACGACTACCTGGCCTACCTGCTGGCGCGCGCCAGCCACCTGATTTCGGCCGAGTTCCACGTCGTCGTGCGGCGCACGCGGCTGCCGGTGCTGCAGTGGCGCGTGCTGGCCACGCTGGCCGACGGCCAGGTGTCGAGCATCGGCGAGGTGGCGGCGATCATCCTGGTGCCGCAGTCGACGCTGACGCGCGTGGCCGCGCGCATGGTGGCGGCCGGCCTGCTGCTGCGCGCCGACGATGCGCAGGACCGGCGCATCACGCGTGTGCGCCTCAGTGCCGCGGGGCTGAAGCTGGCGGCCAAGCTGGTGGCGCAGGCCCGCGCGCACGAGGCGGCGGTGGTGGACGGCCTGGGCGCCGACGATGCGGCCACTCTGAAGCGCATCCTGCGCCGGCTGATCGAGCAGCACGCCGGCGCGCCGGATTGAGGCGCGCGCTCAGCCCACGGTCGGCAGCGGCAGCAGCAGGTCTTCGCCTTCCGCCGCGCCGCGGTTGACGGCCCGCGACACCGGCCAGGCCTGCATGCCGGTGGGGTCGGCCGGCACCAGCAGCGGTGCCAGCGCGGCGGGGTCCTGCAGGCTGCGGTCGAGCCAGCGCGCCCATTGTTCGGGCGGCAGGATCACCGGCATGCGGTCATGGATCGGCGCCATCAGCGCGTTCGGCGCGGTGGTGATCACGCAGCAGCTCAGCAGCCACTCGGCATCGTCGGCGGCGCCGGGCGGGCGCCAGGCCTCGAACAGGCCGGCGAAGGCAAAGGGCAGGGGCGTGTCGCCGGCCGCGGCACGCGGGCTGATGTACCAGGGCTGCTTGCCGGCGGGCGTGGCCTGCCATTCGTAGAAGCCGCTGGCCGGCAGCAGGCAGCGCCGCCGGCGCACGGCCTGGCGGAACGAGGGCTTGGCGTCGATGCCTTCGGCGCGGGCGTTGTTCAGCTTGGGCGCCAGCTTCTCGTCCTTGGCCCAGTGCGGCAGCAGGCCCCAGCGCATCAGCGTGGCGATGCGTTCGCCGTCCCGGGTGTCGTGCACCACCGGCACCATCGACATCGGTGCCACGTTCCAGCGCTTCGGGAACGGCGTTACCCGCACCACGCTGAAGCCGGAGATCAGCGTGTCCGGGTCGTAGGCCACCACGTAGCGTCCGCACATGGGCGGCATGGTGCCATGTCCCCCCAAAGAGGGCCCCCGCCGGCCCGCCCTGTGGGCGATGGAGCGGCCGGGCGCGCCGCGCGAGCATGGCGCCATGCCAGCCCATGCTGCAAGGAGAGCGCGATGAACCTGTACCGAGCCCTGACCTGGTGGCGCCGCGCACCGGCCCAGCCCCCCGCCCGCCCCGCCCTGCCGGATTGGGTGCAGGCCGGCAGCGAGCCCGGCGAAGCCCAGTTGGACGACGTACTGCTCGGTTGTGGCTGGTTCGATTCCAGCCACGAGCTGCATGCCGGCCTGCAGGTGACCGAACACAGCTCGCCCGACGCAGTGGCCAACGAGGTGCCGCTGGGCTGGTGGCTGGACTGGATGGCGCATGGCGCCGCGGCCGGCTCAACGCCAGTAGGTCGGGGCCTTCGCTGAAGCCTGTGCGGCGCGCTGGCGCTTCTGCTCGCGGCGGTAGTCGCGGTGCATCTGCCAGCGCTGGTAGGGCTTGGCCCGGTCGGACACAGCCAACGACAGCCGCACCACCCAGCCATGGGTCGGCGACGGTGGTGCGCCGGCCGGCAGGCTGACCACCCACGCCACCAGCCCGGCGGCAAGCCAGACCGGTGGCCGCTTGTCCGGCAACGGCGGTGCCCAAAGCGCCATGCCACTGGCCATGCTGCCCAGCGCCAGGCCGGCCAGCGACTCGATAGGTGAGTGTGCACCCACTGGCAGACGCGAGTAGGCAATGGCAGCGGCCAGCGCATAGCCCGCGGCAATGGCGGCTTGGCGCCAGCGGGACGAACAGCCGCCGGCCAACAGGCCGGCCAGCACCGGCAACACCGCGGCCGCGAACATCGAGTGGCCCGAGATGCCGGTGTAGTCGAGCGGCGCATAGCCGATTTCGTAGCCGAAGAAGGCCACCTTGGTGGCGGTGGTCAGCAGGGCGGCGGCGGCCGTGCCACCCAGCCACCAGGCGGCCATGCGCGGCTTGCGGGCCACGGCCACCAGCCACAGCAGGGCAGCCGCCATGGCCGGCAGCAGAATCTGCGCCTCACCCAGCCGGGTGAACAGATGCCAGGCCGGTGCAGCCTGGCTCAGGGCGGTGCTCGCGAAGGCCATTCGCCGATGCTACGGCGCGGGCCGGGCCATGCTGCACCGCCGCAGCGCTGCCGAGCGGGCTGGCAGTGCAGTGCTGCACGCGGCGGCTGCTAGGCTTGCGACAGGGCGGCAGCGGTGCCGCGGCAGGAGCAGCAGATGAAGGCAGTCTGGAACGGCGTGGTGGTGGCCGAAAGCGACGACACCGTGGTGGTGGAAGGCAACCACTACTTTCCCGAGAGCAGCCTGAAGAAGGAATACACCAGCTTCAGCAACCACCGCAGCAGCTGCCCGTGGAAGGGCCAGGCGCGCTACTACAGCCTGTTCGTCAACGGCGAGATGAACCCGGACGCCGTCTGGTACTACCCCGAGCCCAGCGAGGCCGCCGCGCAGATCAAGGGCCGGGTGGCCTTCTGGAAGGGCGTGCAGGTGGTCGGCTGAGGCACGCGAGGGCATGAAAAACCCCGCCGAGGCGGGGTTGCCGTGACGCCGGAGGAACTCAGGCGCTCTTGCGGCGGCGGGCCATGAAGCCGACTACCCCCAGGCCGGCGAGCAGCAGAGCGTAGGTTTCGGGTTCGGGGACTGGGGTCACGTCACGAACCCACAGGCTGGAGTTCGAATAGTCCGGCACCTGATTGCCGTTGTTCACCCACTTGATCTGCCAGGTCCCGTTCTGAACTTGGTTGGCGGTCAGGGTCAGATCGTCGAAGAGAAACGCCCCCGAGCGGTTCGACGCGTGCATCGCGATCACCAGATCCAGCTTGACCGATTGGTCGGCGCCGAAAGTCCACGTGCCGGACTTGCCGGCTTGGGGCGAAAGGCTCCACGAGAAGCTCACGCCGTCGAACGAGCTCGGCGACGTGCCGCCATTGACTTTGGTGAGCAAGGTCCATCCCGTGCCAAACGGGTCCGGCGAGAAGCCGCTGGAGTTGCCATTGGGGCCCTGGTCCGGGTTTTCGGTCGAGATCACGCAGGCGGTCGAGTCCACGCCGCCCAGTGTGAAGTCACTGGTCTGGGACGTGCCCAGGCTGACGCCGGTGCAATCAGCGGCTTGTGCGGGCAAGGCGGCAGCCAGGCCAACGATAGCCAGTGTGCCAAGTGTGAATCTGTTGAACATGGTGATGAGCTCCTTCGGTTGGGCGCTTCGGTGCATCGAAGGCGTGCACCTGAGTTGTGCGCCGGGCACGAAAAGTATCCGGCGATACGGCGCACGAAGGGGTTTCGTACCCCCCGCATACCCGGGGGGGGGTGCCCCCGTGTTTGGGGGGGGCCTGGCGTCACTTGCCTGGGCGAATCTGTAACGTGCAACGCATCGCAGGGCCGTATCGGCCGAAGCGACTGGCGCGATGGTCCTGCATGGCACGCGGCTGAACAGCCGCTACGCTCGGCCCATGCAGACCGCGCTGACCACCGCCCACCGCCGACGCCTGCGCGCCATGTGGCGCTCGGCCGGGTGGCCCTTTCAGGACATGCTGGAGGTGGAGCTGCTGGCCGCCGGGCTGCTGGAGCGCCAGCGTGACGCCGCCGGCCGCGAAACGCTGCGCGTCACCGACACCGGCGTGGCGGTGCTGGCGCAGACGCTGCAGCGCAACCGCGCCGCGCGCTCGGCGCACGAGGCGCTGGTGGAGCAGGTGGCCCGCGAGATGCAGCGCGCCGGGCGCATCGTCTGGCGCGGCTTGAGCCTGCGCGCGCCGCTGGCCGATGAGGAAGGCACCCGCTGGGCGGTGGCGATGCCCGATGTGTACTCGATCCGCCACCCCACGGTGGAGGCCTACCTGGAACCGG
>JAFLDH010000162.1 GCA_017302505.1 Burkholderiales bacterium | reverse complement strand
AGGCGCTGGCCGCCTTCAAGCCCCCTCCTGGCGCCGCAGCGCCGTGGGCCGCGCTCCGCGACTGCCTGCTGGCGCTGCAGCAAGCCGCCTGGCCCGCGGCCTTCGACCTGGCGCTGCAGTGGTACCTGCCGCAACTGCAGCGGCTGCACGAAGACGCCACACCGCGCCGGGCCGACCTGGAACAGCTGGCCCGCCTGGCGCAGGGCCACGGCACGCGCGAGGCCTTCCTGGCCGAACTGACACTGGACCCGCCCGAGGCCACCAGCGACGAGGCCGAGGCGCCGCATCTGGACGAGGATTACCTGATCCTGTCCACCATCCACTCGGCCAAGGGCCAGGAATGGGCCGCGGTGTACGTGCTCAATGTCGTCGACGGCTGCATGCCCGCCGACATGGCGGCCGGCAGCGCCGAAGAGCTGGAGGAAGAACGGCGCCTGCTCTATGTGGCCATGACGCGTGCGCAGCATCACCTGCAGCTGTTGGTGCCGCAGCGCTTCTACGTGACGCAGCAGGCCGCGCGCGGCGATCGGCACCTGTGGGGCGGTCTGAGCCGCTTCATTCCGCCGCGGGTGGCGGCCTGCTTCGAGCGGGTCGGGGCTGCGCGGCCCGAGTCCTGCGCATCGTCGACCGAAACCTGGGACACCCGGCCAGCCATCGATGTGGCAGCGCGGATACGCTCGTCCTGGGATTGAAGACCCCGCGCCACGGCCAGCAGGCGGTGGCCGGTGTGCGCCATCGGCCCAGGTTCAGCCAATGGCCACCAAGGCCCGGGCCGCGCGCTGCACGAAGCCGCCGGTGTGCGCCGGGTCCAGCCAGCGCGCCACCACCACCGCATCGTGCGCCGGCTCGATCCACACCAGATGGCCGCCGGCACCGACCATGAAAGCGCTGCTGGCCGATGCGCCCGGAAAGCTGCGGCCATCGCGGTTCAGCCACAGCAGCCCGCCGTAGAACGGCGCGATCGCGCAGGGTTCGCACATGAAGCGCACCCATTCGGCCGGCACGATGCCGGCGCCGTCGTGCAACAGCAGCTCGCCAATCAGCGCCTGGTCGCGCGCGCCGATCGACACGCCGCCGCCCCAGTGCGTGCCGCCCGGCACCGAAGGGACACGCCGGCCGTTCACCGTGATCCAGGCATCGTCGTAGCCCACCCACTGCCAGCGGTCGCTGCAGCCCAGCGGCTGCATCACCCGCTCGCGCCACACCTCGGGCAGCGGCCGGCCGAACAGGTGCAGCAGCGCCAGCGACAGCTGGTTGATGCGCACGTCGTTGTATTCCCAGTAGCTGCCGGGGCGCTGCAGCGGCCGCGCGCCGCCCTTCGGGCCGGTGGGTGGGTTCGGGTCGAAGCCCACCTTGCGCCAGCGGTCCACCGTGTCGGGGATACCAAAGTTGCTGCCTTCCCACTCGCTGGTCTGCTGCAGCAGCATGGTCCAGGTGATGGCCCGGTTGTGCGCGCTGTCGAAACCGATGCCCGGCACCCGCGCCACCACCGGCTCGTCGCGGTCGGGCAGCAGGCCGTCGGTCTGGGCGATGCCGGCCAGCAGCGCCAGGTAGCTCTTGGCCACGCTGAAGGTCAGGTCGGCGCGATCCGGCTCGCCCCAGGCCGCCACCTCGCGGCCGCGCTGCCGCACCACACCGGAGACCGGCCCGCGCGCATGCACCGGGCCGCGCAGCACGTTGTAGGGCGCCGGGTCCTCGTGGTGCACACCCCAGCGGGCCGGGTCAGCGGCCGGGTCGCGCGGCCAGGGCACCTCGTGCGTCTGCGCGAAGGCGATGGTCTCGGCCCAGCGGGTCGGGCTGTTCATGCCTTGAGCTGATAGTCCTTGAAGCGCTCGCGCAGCTTCAGCTTCCACAGCTTGCCGGTGCCGGTCAGCGGCATCTGGTCGATGAACTCCACCGCATCCGGGAGCCACCAGCTGGCCACCTTGCCGCGCATGTAGTCCAACAGCTCCTTCTCCGTCAGCGACGCGCCCTCGCGCTTCGTCACGACCAGCAGCGGCCGCTCCTGCCACTTCGGGTGGGCGATGCCGATCGCCGCGGCCTGCAGCACCGCCGGGTGGCCGGAGGCCACGTTCTCCAGCTCGATGCTGCTGATCCATTCGCCCCCGGACTTGATGACGTCCTTGGAACGATCGGTCAGCGCGATGTAGCCGTCGGGGCTGATGGTCGCCAGGTCGCCGGTCTTCAGCCAGCCCTGCTCGTCCAGCGCGCTGCCGCCCTCGCCCTTGAAGTAGGCGCTGGACACCCACGGCGCCTTGACGCGGAAGTGGCCGAAAGCCACGCCGTCGTGCGGCAGCTCCTTGCCTTCGTCGTCGACGATGCGGTAGCGGTTGCCGAACAGCGCGCGGCCCGATTTCAGCCGCTGGTCGATGCGCTGATCGAAGGGCAGGTCGGCCGCGCCGGGCTTCATCGTCGCTGCGCTGCCGCCCAGCGCCTCGGTCATGCCCCAGGCCTGCATCAGCTGCACGCCGAAGTCGCGCTCCATCGTCTCGACCAGCGAGCGCGGCGGCGCCGAGCCGCTGGACAGCGAGATGCGCAGCGTGCTGAACTTCTTGCCGCTGCGCTGCAGCCATTCCGTCAGGATCAGCCAAAAGGTGGGCACGCCGCAGGTCAGCGTGACACGTTCGCCCTCCAGCAGCTCGTACAGCTTGTCGGGCTCGTAGTTGCGGCCGGGCAGCACCAGCTTGGCGCCGAGCATCGGCGCCACGTAGGGGAACTGCCAGGCATTGCCGTGGAACATCGGCGCCATCGGCATCATCGTCACGCCGGCGCCGTTGGGCACGCCGATCGAGGCCATCGGTGCGATCTGCAGCGCCACCAGCAGCGCCGAGCGGTGCGAATACAAAACGCCCTTCGGGTTGCCGGTGGTGCCCGAGGTGTAGCACAGCGTCGAGGCGCTGCGCTCGTCGAACTCGGGCCAGTCGTAATGCGGAGCTTCGGCCGCCAGCAGTTCGTCGTAGCACAGCAGCTTGGGCAGGCTGGTCTTGGCCGGCATGCGTGCGGGCTCGCACATCATCACGTAGTGCTCGATGGTGGTCAGCCGCGGCGCGATGGCCTCCACCACCGGCAGCGTGGCCGCATCGACGAACAGCAGCCGGTCCTCGGCATGGTTGATGATGTAGACCAGCTGGTCGGCAAAGAGCCGCGGGTTGATGGTGTGCAGCACCGCACCGGTGCCCGACACGCCGTAGAACATCTCGAAATGCCGGTGCGTGTTCCAGGCCAGGCTGCCGACCCGGTCGCCCGGCTTCATGCCCAGCCGGATCAGCGCATTGGCCAGCTGCTGCATGCGCGCATGCGCCTCGGCATAGGTGTAGCGGTGGAGGTCGCCTTCGATGGTGCGCGCCACCACTTCGGTGTCGCCATGGAAGGTCGCCGCATGCCGGATGGCCGCCGAGATCATCAGCGGCATGTCCATGATCAGTCCCTGCATGGATCGTCTCCTTGGGTGTCGGTGTGCCGCGTCGCGCCCTGGGCGGGTCACGGGCTGTCGATACGGGGATCGCCCGGCTGGGTCAGCGCCTGGAAGTCGCGCCGGTCCAGCGTCAGCAGCCGGGAAGCACCGGCCTTGCGCGCCGCCGCCAGGTGCAGCAGGTCGTAGACGGCGCCGCCGCGCACACCGCGGGCATCGGCTGTCTCCAGCGCCGCCATGACTTCCCTGCCGTTGAGCGACACCAGTTGCACGAAGGGCAGCACGCTGTCCTTGATGAGGCCGGCTGCCGCGGCAGGACGCAGCCGCCGCCCGTGCCGGCCCCCGGTCAGGATCGAGAAGGTCTCGGCCAACCCATGCACGTACAGCAGATGGCCGCCCTGGGCGAGCAACTGGTCGCAGGCCGGGTGATGGGCTTCGTCGGGGTCCAGCGACGCGAGCACCACCGAGGTATCGATCAGCGCGGCGTCCTGCCGGGCCGGCGCCGTGCTCATCGTTGATCGCGGCGCCGGGACTGGGCGTTGCGCTCCGCCCGCGTGGCGGCGGCCGCATCCAGCGGCTTGCCCGTCGGCTCCAGCACGCGTCGCCGGCTGGGCGCCAGTGCCGTGCGCGCATCGTCCTCCGGCTCCGGCGTCAGCTCGATGCGTTCGGCCACCACCGCCAGCCGCAGGCGGGAGCCCGGGCGCAGGTTGAGCAGGCGGCGCGCTTCACTGGGCAACACCACGCGGCCGGCACTGTCCACGGTCAGGGCAGTCTTCATGGTTGGAGCTCTGGCGGATGCAATGGCAGAAAGTATGGCATACCGCCTGCCATCACTCAGAACTTGGGAATGCGGAGCGTCTTGCTGATCATCGCGGTGCCCGAGGCGGCGAACAGCAGGCTCATCGGGTGCAGCTGCCAGGGCCCGATCTGCCAGGCGCCGCCCCACAACTGCGCGCCCACCGCGCCCTGCCAAGCGGCCCAGGCCAGCAACGCGGTGATGACCACGCTGGTGGGGATCGGTGTGCCCTCGAAGTAGGCGACCTTGCCGCTGTCGGTGGTCAATGCTTCGGCGGTGATGTTGAAGCGCGCCAGCCGGCTGACGCCGCAGCAGACGAAGTAGCAGAGGATCACGATGTCCCAGCCGCCCTGCAGCCCGGCCGCAAAGCCCAGCGCCGCCGGGCCCACGCCGAAGGAAATGACGTCGGCCAGCGAATCCAGCTCGCGGCCCAGCGGAGAGTGCTGGTGGCGCCAGCGCGCCACCTTGCCGTCGAACACATCGAAGACGAAGGCCAGCGGCGTCATCAGCGCCGACAGCAGGAAATGCTTCAGCTCGCCGCTGGCCATGTACTGCATGGCCAGCAGCACCGACAGCACGCCGCAGGCGGCATTGCCGAGCGTGATGAAGTCGGCCAGGTGAAAGCCGCGGATCATCGAGAAGTGGCGCGGCGTGGGCTTGGCGGGCTCCATCAGGGCTCCAGGATGTTGAACATCGGGTTGAAGACGTCCATCGTGCCCAGCAGCTGCCGCAGCGCCGCCAGCTCGCCGTCGACCGGGATCTGCCCCTGCTGCATCGCCGCCGCGAAGCCGGCACCACCGACGATGGCCGCCAGCTTCGCGCGGCTGAGGCGCACCGTGGCCATTGCCGCAGCGCCGTGCGAGCCGACGGCATGGCTCAGCGCCGAGTGGCTCAGCGTCAGCTTCCAGCGCTCGGGTTCGCCTTCCATCACCCAATCGATGCGCAACTGCAGGCCTTCGGCCTTCTCGGCATTGACGCGCATCGCCAGGAAGTCGAAGAACATGCTCATCGGCAGCATCGCCACCACCTTGGGCGTGATGATGCCGGGCACGCCGGGCGGCGGCTTGGGCGCGCCGTGGCGCAGCTCCTTCGCGCCCAGCGCATAGGCATTGCGCCAGGTGGAGCTTTCGCTCTGGTAGGCCAGCTGCTCCATCGCGTCGGCCGCCAGCTGGCGCGCGGGCTGGTTCGTGGGGTCGGCAAACACCAGGTGGTGCGTCACCTGCACCACCCAGCGGTACTGGCCGGCGTCGAAGTCGGCCTGGGCGCGCTTCAGCACGGCCTCGGCACCGCCCATGTATTCGACGTACTTCTGCGCGGCCGGTTGCGGCGCCAGCGGGTCCAGGTTCACCGGGTTGCCGTCGTAGGGGCCCATGTAGTGCGCGTACACCGCGCGCACGTTGTGCGCGATGGCGCCGTAGTACGGCCGCACATGCCAGCTCTTCTCCAGCGAGGCCGGCAGGCGGAACGCTTCAGCCACCTCGTGCGGCGTCAGGCCGTGGCTCATCAGGCGCAGCGTCTGGTCGTGCATCAGCCGGTACAGGTCGCGCTGTTCGACCAGGAACTTGCGCGCGCGCTCGCGGCCCCAGGTGGGCCAATGATGCTGGGCGATGACCACGTCGGTCTGCTCGATGAAGTCTTCCAGCGCCGCGTCCAGGTACTTCGACCAGGCCAGCGCATCGCGCGTCTTGGCGCCGCGGATCGGGCACAGGTTGTGCATCGTGTGGCAGCCGTTCTCCGCCAGGTTCAGCACCTTGAACTGCGGGAAGTGGAAGTTCATCTCCGCCGGCGCCTCGGTCTCGGGCGTCAGCTGGAAGACGATCTCGATGCCGTCGATGGTGTGGCGCTCCACCGGCTGCTCGATGCTGCGCGTCGGTGCGATCAGGCTCTGTGTGCCGCGGCCCATGGCCTTGCCGAGCCCGCTGTCCACGTGCTGGCGCACGCCCGCGGCCAGCGTGGGGCCGAACTGGAACAGCCCGCGCCGGCGCATCGGGATGCCGGCCAGGATGTTCTCGGCAATGGCCGCATCCATGAAGCCGGCCGGCGCGATGACCTGCACTTCACCGCGGGCGACCTGCTCTGGCGTGACCACGCCTTCCACGCCGCCGTAGTGGTCGGCATGGCTGTGGCTGTAGATCACGGTGTGCACCGGCCGGTCGCCGCGGTGCTTGCGGTACAGCGCCAGCGCCGCGGCGGCGGCCTCGCAGACGGTGAGCGGGTCGATGAGGATCAGCCCGGTGTCGCCTTCGATGATCGTGATGTTGGCGATGTCGAAGCCGCGCACCTGGTACATGCGCTCGCACACCTGGAACAGGCCGTGGATGCGGTTCAGCCGCGCCTGCCGCCACAGGCTGGGGTGCACCGAATCGGGTGACTCGATCTGCTCCAGGAAGGCGAAAGCCGACAGGTCCCACAGCACGCGGCCGTCGGGCGCGGTGATGCGCGCGTCGGGAATGCTGGCGATGAAGCCGCGCTGCGCCTCGTCGAAGCAGCTTTCGTCGCTGAAATCCAGCCGCGCCGCGGCAGCGGCGTTGGCCTGGCAGGTGTGCAGCGTGGCCGGCTTCAGCTGCGTGCCGGCATCCTGGGGGGCTGTCATCGGTGTCTCCTCCGTCCCTTCGGGTGGACATCGGTTGTACCGCAGCGGCCTGCCGGCGCAAGGCCGTGCTTCCCCGGTGACAGATCGCGCCGGACACTTGGCCGACAATGCCTCGGCATGAACGCCCCCGCTCCCCTGCAAGGCCTGCGCGTCGTCGAGTTCTCGGCCTTCGTCGCTGCGCCCAGCGCCGGCCTGACGCTGGCGCAACTGGGCGCCGATGTCATCCGCGTCGACCCGCCCGGCGGCAACATCGACATAGCCCGCGCGCCGCTCAATGCCGAAGGCCGCAGCCTGTACTGGGCCAGCCTGAACCGCGGCAAGCGCTCGGTGGAACTGGACGTGCGCAGCCCGCAGGGCCGCGCGACGATGCAGCAGCTGATCTGCGCGCCGGGTGAAAGCCCGCCGGTGTTCCTGACCAACCTGTCGGTGGATGGCGAGCTGTCCTATGCCGCGTTGTCGAAGATCCGGCCCGAGCTGATCATGGTGCAGCTCAGCGGCTCGCCGGACGGTTCGGCCGCGGTGGACTACACCGTCAACTGCGCAGCCGGCTTCCCCGGCATCACCGGCAGCGGCCGCGACGGGCCAGTCAACCATGTGCTGCCGGCCTGGGACGTGACGGCCGGCCAGATGCTGGCGCTGGCGGTGCTGGCGGCCGAGCGCCACTGGCGCCGCACCGGCCAGGGCCAGCACGTGAAGCTGGCCCTGTCCGACGTGGCCATGGCCACCGCCGCCAACCTGGGCTACCTGGCCGATGCCGCGCTGAACGGAACGCAGCGCCGTGCCGATGGCAACTTCCTCTACGGCGCCTACGGCGACAGCTTTGCGTGCGCCGACGGCCGCCATGCGATGGTGGTGGCCATCACCGACCGGCAATGGCAGGCGCTGCTGCAGGCCACCGGCTTGCAGGAATCGCTGCCGCGCGCGGCCGAGGCGCTGGGCCACCGGCTGGACGACGAGACCGCGCGCTATGCCGCGCGCGAGCTGATCTCCACCGCGCTGCGGCCTTGGTTCGCGGCGCGCACGCTGGCCGAGGTGGCCGCCGCCTTCACCGACCGCTCGCTGCTGTGGGGCCCCTACCGCGACTTCCAGCAGATGCTGGCCGAGGACCCGCGCGTGTCCGAGGCCAACCCGATGTTCCGCCGCACGCTGCACCCGGGCGTGGGCGAGTTCCTCACCGCGACCACGCCGCTGGACTTCGGCGCCACGCCGCGGGTGCCGCCCGGCCTGGCACCGCGCCTGGGTGAGCACACCGCCGCGGTGCTGCAGGCGCTGCACACCGCCCACGACGCCCAGGCCCACGACCTATGACCGACACCGACGCCCTGCTCGCCCGATGCGGCCGCGCCCAGCGCGCCGCCGAGACCCTGCTGCAACAGTTGCTGACGGCGCTGCGTACCGTGCTGCGCGACACGCCCGGCAATGAATCGGCCGCGCTGCAGGCGGAGCAGGCCCGCGCCCATGGCGTGGCCTGGGCCGCCACCTATGTGCGCGCGCTGCAGCAGATGATGGCCTGGGCGCAGCGGCTGCAGGCGGCCGGCCGGCTGGGCGAACTGGAAAGGCTGCTGCTGCAGGCCGCCTACGGCGAATACCTGGCGCAGCTGGCCGGCGGCCTGCCGATGAGCCAGGGCGAGATCTTCCGCGGCGACACACTCGATGCCGGCGCTGTGGCGGCCTTCAGTGCCGACGCCGATGTGCAGCACCTGCGCGCCGACGGCTTCACGCCGCCGCTGCGCCAGAGAATCGCCGCGCTGCTGGCCGAAGGCGCGGCCACCCGCCGCTTCGGCGACCCGGCCTACGACGACCCGACGCTGTACCAGGTGAGCGAACAGTTCGCCCGCTTCGCCGACGACCATGCCGAGGCCGCGCACCGCTGGCACCTGGGCAATGATCTGATTCCCGACGCGGTGATCGCCGAGATGGCGCGCCTGGGCGTGTTCGGCCTGACCATGGCCGAGGCCTGGGGCGGCGCCGGCATGGGCAAGTCGGCGATGTGCGTCGTCACCGAGGAGCTGGCGCGCGGCTACATCGGCCTGGGCTCGCTGGGCACGCGCACCGAGATCGCCGCCGAGCTGATCGAGCGCAACGGCACGCCGGATCAGAAGGTGCGGCTGCTGCCCGGCATCGCCAGCGGCGCGATCATCCCGACGGCCAGCTTCACCGAACCCGACGTCGGCTCGGACCTGGGCTCGATCCGCACCCGCGCCGAGAAGGTGGACGGCGGCTGGCGCATCCACGGCAACAAGACCTGGACCACGCACGGCGCGCGCAGCGACCTGATGACGCTGATGGTGCGCACCGACCCCGCCGAGCGCGGCTACAAGGGCCTGTCGATGATGCTGGCCGAAAAGCCGCGCGGCAGCGATGCGAACCCCTTCCCCGCCGAAGGCATGCGCGGCGGCGAGATCCAGGTGCTGGGCTACCGCGGCATGAAGGAATACGAGATCGCCTTCGACGGCTTCTTCGTGCCCGATGCGGCGCTGCTGGGCGGCCAGCCGGGCCAGGGCTTCAAGCAGCTGATGCAGACCTTCGAGTCGGCGCGCATCCAGACCGCGGCGCGTGCGGTCGGCGTGGCGCAGAACGCCTTCGAGCTGGGCCTGGCCTATGCGCAGCAGCGGCTGCAGTTCGGGCAGCCGATCCTTGCCTTTCCGCGCGTGGCCGACAAGCTGGCCTGGATGGCGGTGGAGACAATGGTCGCGCGGCAGCTGACGCTCTTTGCCGCGCGCGAGAAGGACGCGCAGCGCCGCTGCGACATCGAGGCCGGCATGGCCAAGCTGCTGGCCGCGCGCGTGGCCTGGGCCAATGCCGACAACGCCGTGCAGGTGCACGGCGGCAACGGCTATGCGGTGGAATACCGCATCAGCCGCGTGCTGTGCGACGCGCGCATCCTGAACGTCTTCGAAGGCGCGGCCGAGATCCAGGCCAACATCGTCATCCGCGGTCTGCTGGCCGGTTGAGGGCCGCCTCCGCGCGCCAATGCCCGGGCGGGCATCCGGCCCAGCCGCGAAAGGCGCGCACGAAGGCGCTGAGTTCGGCATAGCCCAGGACCTCGGCAATCTCGTCCAACGGCAGACGCGTGCCGCCCAACAGCTGCCGCGCGACATCGAAGCGCGCCGCCGCGGCCACCGCCTTCAGGCTGGTGCCTTCAGCCGCCAGGTGGCGGCGCAGCGTGCGCGGGTGCAGGGACAGCGCGTCGGCCACCCGGTCGCCGGCCAGGGCGCCGGTCATGATCAGCGCACGGGCCACGTGGCGCGCGCGCTCGGCCAT
>JAFLDH010000161.1 GCA_017302505.1 Burkholderiales bacterium | reverse complement strand
GCGTCTGGTGCGCGGCGTCGCCGGCCAGCAGCACGCGGCCGGCGCGCCAGTCGTCGGCCACCAGCGCGTGGAAGCGGTAGGCGGCGGCGCGCCAGAGCTCGGCCTCGCCCGGCTGCAGCCAGCGTTGCAGCAGGGTCCACAGGCGGGCCGGATCGAGCGCGCCTTCGCGCGGCTCATCGGGCATCAGCATGAACTCCCAGCGGCGGTGGTTGCCCGGGCAGACGATGTAGGTGCAGGGGCGCTCGGGTTCGCAGTACTGCACGTTGGTGTCCGGCAGGCGCGACAGGGCTGCGTCGCCCACCTTCAGGTCGACGACGATCCATGGCTCGTCGTAGTCGTGGCTGCGCAGCTTCAGCCCGCTGAGGCGGCGCACGGTGCTGGAGGCGCCATCGCAGCCGACCACCCAGCGCGCCTCGCAGGCCCGGTGCTGGCCGTGCGCATCGCGCAGCATCAGCGACACGCCTTCCTCCCGGGTCGCCAGCGTCAGCAACTCGGTGCCCAGGCCGAAATGCACCGACGGCATCGCACCGACCGTCTGGCGCAGAACCGCCTCCACGCCGGGCTGGTCGCAGGTGTAGTTGGGTGCCCAGGTGTAGGGGTACGGCGGATCGACACGCCGCACGCGCTGGATCACTTGGCCATCGGCACCGCGGTAGACGGTGTTGCGGAAATCGGTGACATGCGGCGCAAGCGCCTCGGCCGCGCCGATGCGCTGGAACAGCCGCATCGCGTCGTGATCGAAGCCCACCGCCCTGGGCTGGGCATAGACCTCGGTCGCACGGTCGAAGACCGCCACGCGAAGCCCCTCGCGCCCCAGCAGGCCGGCCAGCGTGATGCCCACCGGCCCGCAGCCGATGACGGCCACGTCGTAGGTCGAAGCGGGTTCGATAGCATGCATGGCGCGGCAGCGTATCGACGCAGATCAAAGTCACAAGCGAAGCTTTTTCGCTGCCACGTTGCATGCCGTGCAACGCAGCCGGCCCATCACTGAGGAGACGAGCCCTGGTCAAGCGCCATCAACGCATCGATCTGGACAGCCTGCGGCTGTTGCAGGCGATCGATCGGCACGGCAGCTTCGCGTCGGCGGCGCAGGCGCTGAGCGTCGTCACTTCGACCGTCACCCACGCGGTTCGTGGGCTGGAGGAGCGGCTGGGCCTGCAGGTCTTCGATCGCAGCGGCCGGCGTGTACGCTTCACCGCGCACGGCCGCACGCTACTGGAACGCGGGCGCGGACTGCTGGAACGCGCCGACGCACTGGACGAGGAACTTCAGACGCTGGCCACTGGCTGGGAGTCACGGCTGGTGATCGCCGTGGACGAAGTGATCCCGATGCCACCGGTGATCGCGCTGCTGCGCGATTTCGTCACCGCCGCGCCGCAGACTACGGTGCATTTGCGGCGCGAAGCCGCGGCTGGCTCGTGGGATGCACTGCTCGCCGGCCGCGCCGACTTGGTGGTGGGAGCGCCGGCACGTGCCCAACCGGCTGGCGGTGGCTGCACCAGCCAACCCTTCGTTCCGATCCGCTTCGTGCTCGCGGTGGCGGCGCAACATCCGCTGGCCGGCCGCCAGGACGTGATCGCCAACGAGGAAATCGCCCGCCACCGCTCGGTGGTGATGGGCGATACGACGCGCGCGCTGCCTCATCTGCCCTATGGCTTGATCGACCATCGGCTGCAGATCGCCGTGCCCGACGAGGCTAGCAAGCTGGAGGCCATCCGCTTGGGGCTGGGCTGCGGCTTTCTTCCCGAGGCCGTGGCGCGGCCGCGGGTGCGCCGCGGTGAGCTGAAGCTGCTGAAGGTGCAGACCCCGCATCCACCCAGCGACAGCGCCATCGCCTGGCGCGTTGGCGACGAAGGGCGAGCGCTGCGATGGTGGGTTCAGCGGCTGACGACAGCGGGCTTTGTGCGGCGGTTGTTCGCGTAGCGCCCTCCGCGGCGCGAACTCGACCGCGGCTGTCACACGAGCCGCGATGGAGGCTGCCTGGCAATCATCGGTGCCTGAGCGGGAGGGCCCGAGTGATGGCGATCGTGCGGCCTATGCAGGCTACAGCGCGGACCTGTAAGCTGCACGCCCCGCCGCCGACTGATTCCGATGCCACCTTCCACCCTGTCAGCGACCAGCGCACGCTATGCCGACGTGCGCCAGCACACATTGGCGCTGGCCGCGCCGTTGTCGGCCGAGGACCAGTGCGTGCAGGCGATGCCAGACGCCAGCCCCACCAAGTGGCACCTGGCACACACCACATGGTTCTTCGAGGCGCTGGTGCTCGGACCGCATGCACCCGGCTACCAGCCCTACGATCCGCGGTACGCGCGGCTGTTCAACTCCTACTACGAAAGCCTGGGCCCGCGCCATCCGCGGCCACAGCGCGGCATGCTGACGCGGCCCTCGCTGGCCGAGGTGCTGGCCTATCGCGCGGCGGTGGACAGGGCGATGCATTCCTTCCTGGTCAGTGCCGATACCGACAGCGCGGCCGCGGCGGCGCCATGGGTGGAACTCGGCCTGCAGCATGAGCAGCAGCATCAGGAGTTGCTGCTGACGGACGCGCTGGCCTTGTTGGCGATGAACCCGCTGGCGCCGGCATTGCGCGCAGGTCTGCCGCCAGCCTTCGTGCCGGCCGAAGCGGGCTGGGTGTCCCACCCTGGCGGCGAGGTGGCGGTGGGCCATGACGGCGAGGGCTTCGCCTTTGACAACGAATCGCCGCGCCACCGCGTCATGCTGCAGCCCTTCCAGATCGGCCGGCGGCTGGTGACGAACGGTGAATTCCAGGCCTTCATCGACGACGGTGGCTATCGCCGCCCTGCGCTATGGTTGTCCGACGGCTGGGCGATGGTGCAAACCCAGGGCTGGACCGGCCCCGCCTACTGGCGCGACGGCGGAGTGGCCTTCGGGCTGCATGGCGAGCTACCGCGCGATCCGTCGGCGCCGGTACTGCACCTGAGCTTCTACGAGGCTGCGGCCTATGCCGAGTGGGCCGGCGCGCGGCTGCCGACCGAGTTCGAATGGGAAGCCGCTGCGGACCTGGCCACGCCGCCGGCCCAATGCTTCGGCAATGCCTGGCAATGGACACGCTCGTCCTACGATCCGTACCCACGCTTCAGGCCCTGGGCGGGCGCGGCCGGCGAGTACAACGGCAAGTTCATGGTGGGCCAGCTCGTGCTGCGCGGCTCGAGCCTTGCCACCCCGCCCGGGCATGCGCGGCGCAGCTATCGAAACTTCTTCCCGCCTGCGGCGCGCTGGCAGTTCAGCGGTATGCGCCTGGCGCGGGATCTTTGACATGGGCGCCTTCGCCGACGATCTTCGGGCCGGCCTGCGCGCACGACCACGCGCGGTGCCGCCCAAATGGTTCTACGACGCGTCCGGCTCATTGCTCTTCGAGCGCATCTGCGAGCTGCCTGAGTACTACCCGACGCGCACCGAGCTGGCACTGCTGGATCGCCACGCCGCGGAGATGGCCGAATGCATAGGGCCCGGCGCAGAGATCGTCGAATTCGGCGCCGGGGCCAGTCGCAAGATCAGGAAGCTGTTGTCGGCGCTGCATCAACCGGCAGGGTTCACACCGGTGGACATCTCCGGCGAGCACCTGGTCGCCGCCGCCGAACGGCTGCGCGCCGAACATCCGGCGCTGGCCGTGCGGCCGGTGGCGGGCGACTACACCATCGACGGCCTGCAGCTGCCACCACCGGTGGGCAGACGGGTCGGGTTCTATCCGGGCAGCTCGATAGGCAACTTCGAGCCGAGCGAGGCCGTCGAGGTGCTGGCGCGCTACCGGCACTGGCTGCAGGGCGGCGGCCTGCTGATGGGCGTGGACCTGGTCAAGTCGCCGGCGCTGCTGCATGCGGCCTACAACGACGCGCAGGGTGTGACGGCAGCGTTCAACCTGAACCTGCTGGCGCGTGCCAATCGCGAACTGCGCGCTGGCTTCCAGCTCGACGGCTGGGAGCATGCCGCGCACTACCAACCCTCGCTCCAACGAATCGAGATGCATCTGGTGAGCCGCCGGGCACAGCAGATCTGGCTGGGCGGTGAGCGCTTTGCCTTCGACGAAGGCGACAGCATTCACACCGAGAACTCCTACAAGTACAGCGTCGCGGGCTTTCAGGCGCTGGCGCGGCGGGCAGGATGGGCACCGCAGGCGGTCTGGATCGATGACGCACGGCATTTCTCGCTGCATTGGCTGACGCCCGGCGGAGGCGTCTCGGCAGCCACCGCCATAAGCAGTCACAGGTGAACACCGGCCGCGCGGCAGTTCAGTGGTCCACGCCAGCGTGCGCTGCTCGGCCGCGCCGCCCTGCCGCGCTACGGTAATCTCCCAGTCGCGGCCCGCGTCGTTCGTCGCCCTGACCCCCGCTCGCCTTCGACTTGCCGCCTCATGAACGCTGCCCCCGTGCCTTTGAATGACCTGCTTGTCGGCGCCGGCCTGAAGGGGGCAGCGCTCGAACAGGCGCTTTCGCTCTTCTGTGTCCGCCGCGTCGACAAGGGCGAGCTGGTGCTGTGCCAGGGCGAGCGCTGGGCAGAGGCGATGTTCGTCGAGCGCGGGATCCTGCGCATGTACTTCGTCGACCGCGATGGCAACGAGTTCAACAAGAACTTCCACGCCGAAGGCGCGCTCATCTGCGCACTCACCGAGGCAATGGCCGAGCAGCCCTCGCTGTTCGGCATCGCGGCGGTCGAGGCTACGCGGCTGTGGGTGGCCCCCGCTGACCGCCTGCGCGCAGTGCTCGATGCGGCCGGCACGTGGGTGCCGCTGCGCGCGCGCCTGCTCGAAGGATTGGTCACCCACAAGCTGCAACGTGAGCACGACCTGCTCGCTCTCGATGGGGCACAACGCTATGCGCAGTTCTGTGCGACCCATCCTCAGCTTGCCAATCGTTTGCCGCTGGCGCAGCTCGCCACTTACCTCGGCCTGACCAATGTGTCGCTGTCGCGCATCCGGCGCAAGCTGCGTGAGGCGGGCGGCTGAACATTTGTTAAGGCGCTGCGCGAAAAGGCCTTCTAGCATGGCCCTCGTCCGTCATGGGTGACGGCGCTTTTGCGGAGCCTGCCATGACCCTTGCCCGTATTCCCCACCTTGCGGCTGCCTCGCTGGCAGCACTGTTCCTGCTGGCGCTGGCGATGTTCGTCGCCATGCTGGCCGGCGTTGAACCGCACCCTCCCGGCGCACGGGGGCCGTACCTTGCAGCCGTGATGGCGCTGTCGCTGGCGAGTGTTTGGCTCCTGGTCGCGCGTGAGCGGACCGGCGTGTGGATCGGGTTCGTCACGGCACTGGCCTTCCTGCCCTCGGTGGGTCCGCACAAGTTCTGGACCGAACCCGCCGCACAGGCGCTCGCGCCGCTGATCTTCATCGGCAGCGCCTTCGTGGGCCTGGCGGCTACGGCCTTGGTGCGCGAGTTGCGCCTCGCGGCGCCGGCACAGGGGCCAGTACCAATGGCCGGGTCGGCGCGTTGATGCCGGTGCCGCCCGTATCGCAGCAGGCCGCGAGTGCTTCCTGCGCCGCTCGAATGCCGCCGTGTCCGAGGGCGACCACGCGAAGCACTTGACCGGAAATCGCGACCGAAACTCAAGTTCGGCAGTCACCCGAGCCAGCGGGAGTGGTTCCTGCCTGCCGTCAACGGACAAAGGGTGCCTGCCACCGAAGTCCGCAGTTGGTCCGGACCCGCAGTGCCGATCCGATCCGCTGCGCTTCCATCAGAATGCGCCAGATGCGTCGGTATGCCGGCCCTGGCCCCCGAAACGCGACTTCCTTGTCAACAAAGCCTCACGCAAGCTGCGGGCCCCTACATCTTGAACATCACCACAGGAAGACCGGTGACCATGGCCCCGAAGGGCATGGTCACCTGCCCGCATGCACTGGCCTCGCAAGCCGGTGTGGATGTGCTTCGCGCGGGCGGTAGTGCCGTTGATGCGGCAGTCGCCACAGCGGCTGCCTTGGCCGTGATCTATCCGCACATGACGGGTCTGGGGGGCGATGCGTTCTGGCTGATCTACGACGCAAAGAGCGGCGTTGTGCGCTACCTGGACGGCGGTGGCCGTGCAGCGGCCAGTGCCAGCATCGACTGGTTCAGCCAGCGTGGCATGGCCGAAGTGCCCTTCCGGGGCGTGTTGCCGGCCACCCTGACCACACCCGGCGCAGTGGCCAGCTGGGGCCTGGCACACGAGGCCTACGGAAAGTTGTCCATGCAGCAGTGTCTGCAAAGCGCGATCCAGTACGCCCGGGAAGGCTTTCCGATCACCGAGCGCCTGGCCGGCTGGATCGCGTCCACGAGAACCGAGCTTGCGGCCCACGCGGAAAGCGCCAGGATCTTTCTGCCTGGGGGGCAGGTGCCCGTGGCGGGGAGCTTGCTGCGCAATGCCGATCTGGCTCGCACGCTGGAGGTGGTGGCTGCAGAGGGGGCGGCCGGCTTCTACGGCGGCACGGTAGGCGCTGAGTTGGCCCGCTTCTCGGCGGCAGAGGGTGGCTTCTTCACGCGAGCCGACCTGACTGCCCAACGAGCCCATTGGGGCGAGCCGCTGCAGGGCATCTACCGGGACGTGACGCTGTACGAGACACCGGCGCCAACGCAGGGCTTCACCGTGCTGCAGATGCTGAACCTGCTGGAGCCCCTTGAACTGCACAAGCATCCGTTCCTCAGCCCAGACCCTGCACATCTGATGGTGCAGGCCAAGCAGGTGGCCTACCACGACCGCGACCGATATCTGGCCGACCCTGCTTTCGTGGACGTGCCGATGGCACGCCTCGTCTCCAAGTCGCACGCCGATCAGCGCCGTGCACTGATGGATCCGGCGCGGGCCCTACCGTGGGACAGGGTGCCTTCCTACGGCAGCCTGACCGGAGATACGGTCTATGTCGCGGTCGTGGATGCCGAAGGCAACGCGGTATCGCTGATCCACAGCCTGTACGGCGTGTTCGGCTCGGCAGTCGTGGCAGGCAGCACCGGCGTGATGCTGCAGAACCGCAGCGCCTACTTTTCGCTCGACCCCCGGCACCCCAATCGGCTGGAACCCGGCAAGACGCCGCTGCACACGCTGATCGCCTCGCTGGGGTTCAAGAACGGCAAGCTCTGGAGCGTGGTGGGTTGCATGGGCGCCGATGGCCAGCCGCAGATCCACCTGCAGACCTACATCAACCTCATTGATCACGGCTGCAACATTCAGGAAGCCCTGGAAGCGCCGCGCTGGCTGTCTGGCCGCTTTGCATTGGGCGAAGCACGCGACACCCTGCACATCGAGGCCCGGTTTCCTCAGGCGACCATCGACGAGCTTGAACGGCGCGGGCACCTGCTGGACCGGTGGGGCGCCTGGAACGAACTCGCCGGGCACGCGCACGGCATCCTCATCGACCCTGACAGCGGCATGCGATATGGCGGCAGCGACCCGCGCAGCGACGGAGCGGCAGTGGGGTACTGAGAATCAATGGCGATGATGGTTTGGTAGTTGAGTTGACGGTGGCCTGGGCATACCCCGGCACCCGTAGTCTCACTGAACAGGCTACGGTCGGTTAGGTGGATACCCAAAGTGGATACCCCAGCCAGCGAAAGGGCCCCGTAAGTCATTGACCGGGTAAAGGGGCGCGACACGATCATTGGCCTGTTCCAGGGCGTGCAGGCTGGCTTCGGCGGAAGCTTGCGCTTCCACCACCGCTGGGCGATGCACCAGCCACAGGCTGCTGCGGGCTACATGATTGCGGTGCATTGGTACACCACCGGCCGCACGGCCAGCGGTGGCGCTTACTTGAACCGCGGCGTCGCCTGGTACCGACTAGAAGACGGGCTGGTGCGCGAGTTCTGCGACTTCTTCGACACCGAGATCGTCGCCGCCTTCTTCCCAGGTGGCACGCCAGCCACCGACCATGTGTCGGCCGACGCACTGGTCGACCGACTTTGCGCAATGGCGCCGCCCGAGGCCGTGGATCGATTGCAGGCTTTGCGTCGGTCGGCCTGAGTGCTCCATAGCGCTGTGGGTGGCGATTGTCATTGGGTGTGACCCCTATGCATCGCCAGCGCCGATAGAGCCGATCGCCCACAGCCGGTTTGCCGTGGATCAAGTTGTTTCTACATTGCCCCGACTCACCACGGCACATGCTGCAGATGACTGACCGTACCCTTCTCGTGACTGGCGCCGGCCGAGGCATCGGCGCCGCCGTGGCGCTGGCCGCGGCACGCGATGGCTGGCGCGTAGCGGTCAACTACGTGGCGGACGCGGCCTCGGCGCAAAAGGTGGTGGCAACCATTGCCGCCGCGGGTGGCCGTGCGGTCGCCCTGCGTGCCGATGTGTCGGACGAAGCGCAGATTGAAGGCCTGTTCGAGGCCGCCGCCGGCCAACTGGGCCCGGTGACCCATCTGGTCAACAACGCAGGCGTGCCCGGCCGCATCGGCCGGGTGGATGCGCTGGACAGCGCGGTGCTGAAGCGCACCTTCGAGGTCAACGTCTTCGCCGCCTTCTATTGCGCGCGCGCCTTCGTGCGCCGGGTGTCGACGAAGCACGGTGGCCCGGGTGGCGCCATCGTCAACGTGTCGTCGATGGCCTCGCGCACCGGCTCGCCGGGCGAGCTGGTGCACTACGCGGCGGCCAAGGCGGCGCTGGAGACCTTCAGCTACGGACTGGCCGCCGAGGTGGCCACCGAAGGCATCCGCGTCAACGCGGTGTCCTGCGGGCTGATCGAGACCGGCATCCATGCCGAGGCCGGCGATGCCTCGAGGCTGCAGCGCTATGCCACGCGCATGCCGATGCAGCGCGCCGGCCGCCCCGACGAGGTGGCCGAGGCCATCGTTTGGCTGCTTTCCGACGCCGCGTCCTACGTCACCGGCGCCACGCTGCCGGTGGCCGGTGGCCGCTGACCCTCCTTCTTTGGACGCCCCATGAGCGACGCCTGGTTCGACAGCTACCAACACATCCGCTTCGAGCGCGCCGGCCGCGTGCTGCGCATCGTGATGAACCGGCCGGAGGTGAAGAACGCGGCCAACATCCGCATGCACCGCGAGCTGTCGACGGTGTTCGCCGACGCGCAGCGCGACACCGGATCCGACATCCTGGTGCTTACCGGCGCGGGCGACGCCTTCTCGTCCGGCGGCGACATCCGCGCGATGCGCGACAAGATCACCGACCGCACGCTGTGGAACGACACGGTGCACGAGGCGCGGGCGCTGTTCTATTCGATCATCGACCTGGACAAGCCGCTGATCGCGCGCATCAACGGCGCAGCCACCGGCCTGGGTGCCACGCTGGCGGTCTATGCCGACATCTCGATCGCCGACGAGACCGCCGTCATCGGTGACCCGCACGTCAAGGTGGGCCTGGTGGCCGGCGACGGCGGCGCGCTGATGTGGCCGATGCTGATCGGCTTCCAGAAGGCCAAGGAGCTGCTGTTCCTGGGCGACAACATCCCGGCCACCGAGGCGGCGCGGCTGGGCCTGATCACCCATGCGGTGCCGGCGGCCGAGCTGGATGCGCGCATCGACGACCTGGTGGCGCGGCTGCAGAAGCTGCCGCCCTTTGCGCTGCGCGGCACCAAGAAGGCGATCAACCACACGCTGAAGCAGCTGGCGCTGTCCACCTTCGAGTTCGGTGTGTCGTTGGAAACGCAGAGCCAGCTGACGCAGGACCATGCCGAGGCAGTGAACGCCTTCGTCGAGAAGCGCCGCCCGGCGTTCACGGGTCGTTGATGTCGGCTGCCGACCTCGACGCGCTGTTCCGGCCCCGCTCGGTGGCCATCGTCGGCGCCAGCGCGGACCCCAACAAGGTCGGCGGTCGGCCGCTGGCCTTCCTGCTGAAGGCCGGCTGGCGCGGTCGCATCCTGCCGGTGAATCCGAGCGCCGCCTCGGTGCAGGGCGTGCCGGCCTTCTCCAGCCTGCAGGCCATCGACGAGCCGGTGGACCAGGCCATCGTCGCGGTGCCGGCGGCGCAGGTGTTGGACACGGTGGCGCAGTGCGCGGCCCGCGGCGTGCGCGCGCTGCAGGTGTTCTCGGCCGGCTTCGGCGAAGGGCCTGGCGCCGCCGCCGCGCAGCAGCACCTGCGCGCACAGGCTGTCGCAGCGGGCCTGCGCCTGCTGGGCCCCAACAGCCTGGGGCTTTTCAACGTAAGCGATGGCTACTTCGGCACCTTCGCCACCGCGCTGGACA
>JAFLDH010000160.1 GCA_017302505.1 Burkholderiales bacterium | reverse complement strand
GGTTGACAAATCGAGATCCGTAGCGCGAGTCGTAGCGCGAAACCCAACCCCGTTGGGTGTAGCGCGACCGGTAGACTTCGGTCTCCCGGGGCGATCCTTCTTCGGAGGGGTTGCCGCAACTAAACAAGCTAGATTAAACTTTTGAAGAGTTTGATCCTGGCTCAGAACGAACGCTGGCGGCAGGGTTTAGGCATGCAAGTCGCACGGGAAAGCCGCAAGGTGAGTACAGTGGCGTAAGGGTGAGTAATAGATAGCTGACCTGCCCTCTGGACGCGGATAATTCTCCGAAAGGAGTTGTAATACGCGATGAGACCACGGGCCCTACGGGGTTTGTGATCAAAGGCTGGGGATCCTTCGGGACCTAGCGGCCAGGGGAGGGGGCGATCTCTGATTAGCTAGTTGGCGGGGTAACGGCCCACCAAGGCGATGATCAGTAGCCGGGCTGAGAGGCTGTCCGGCCACACGGGCACTGAGACACTGGCCCGACTCCTACGGGAGGCTGCAGTCGCGAATTTTTCTCAATGGACGCAAGTCTGAAGAAGCCATGCCGCGTGCGGGACGAAGGCCCTCTGGGTTGTAAACCGCTGTCAGGGAAGGGGAAACGGTTGGTGTTAACAGCGCCAATTTTGACTGCTTTCCAAAGGAAGCCCCGGCAAAACATGTGCCAGCAGCCGCGGTAATACATGTGGGGCAAGCGTTGTTCGGAATCACTGGGCATAAAGGGTGCGTAGGCGGCGTGACGCGTCTTGGGTGAAATCCTCCGGCCCAACCGGAGGTCTGCCTGAGATACGGTCATGCTGGAGTGCGTGAGGGGTGACTGGAACGCGTGGTGTAGCGGTGAAATGCGTAGATATCACGCGGAAGGCCAACGGCGAAGGCAGGTCACTGGCACGCAACTGACGCTGAGGCACGAAAGCGTGGGGAGCAAACAGGATTAGATACCCTGGTAGTCCACGCCGTAAACGATGGGCACTAGATCGTCGGGGCGCTATGCTTTGACGGTCGCAGGCAATTCGCTAAGTGCCCCGCCTGGGGAGTATGGTCGCAAGGCTGAAACTCAAAGGAATTGACGGGGGCTCACACAAGCGGTGGAGGATGTGGTTTAATTCGAAGCAACGCGCAGAACCTTACCAGGTCTTGACATGCTGGGATTAATTGGATGAAAGTCCGAAGATTGCCCGCAAGGGTGTAACCAGCACAGGTGCTGCATGGCTGTCGTCAGCTCGTGCCGTGAGGTGTCAGGTTAAGTCCTTTAACGAGCGAAACCCCTATGTTGAGTTGCCAGCGGGTAAAGCCGGGAACTCTCAACAGACTGCCGCGCAAGCTGGAGGAAGGAGGGGACGACGTCAAGTCATCATGGCCTTTATGACCTGGGCCACACACGTCCTACAATGGATGGTACAACGGGAAGCTAAACCGCGAGGTCATGCCAATCCCTGAAAGCCATCCTCAGTTCGGATTGTGGGCTGCAATTCGCCCACATGAAGCTGGAATCGCTAGTAATCGCGGATCAGCCACGCCGCGGTGAATATGTTCCTGAGCCTTGTACACACCGCCCGTCAAGCCACCCGAGTTGTCTTCACCCGAAGTCGTAGCTCCAACCGCAAGGAGGGGCGCGCCGAAGGTGGAGGCGGTGAGGGGGACTAAGTCGTAACAAGGTAGCCGTATCGGAAGGTGCGGCTGGATCACCTCCTTTCTAGGGATACTGCCAGGAGGAGGTCCGAGATGCGCCACGCACGTGGCCATCGCTCATCAGCATTCCGTTGATGACGGTCTCCAAGCACGGTTGTCCGACACCCGGACACTGTCCGCCAACCACCTGTATCGCAAGATGCAGGCAGGGGCGCTGGGATCCATATATCACATAGCCGACTCGCTGCTGCGGATCTCGATCTGCCAACCATCGTGCCACGCGCACGATATTGACAGATCTAGAGCAGATCGTTCACACGAGCGCGCCCGCATGGGCTTGTAGCTCAGTTGGTTAGAGCACACGCCTGATAAGCGTGAGGTCTCTGGTTCGAGTCCAGACAAGCCCACCACTGACTACCCCGGGCGCACTCATGCCGGCATCGCCGGCACCCCACACGGGGGCATAGCTCAGTTGGTAGAGCACGACCTTTGCAAGGTCGGGGTCTGGGGTTCGAATCCCCATGCCTCCACCACTACCACGGGCGCCCATCGCCGACACCAGGTGTCAGGATGGGAGAGGTGAACGATCGCGCTCGGACTCTTTCTGCCCGCGCAAGCGGGGATCATTGACAAGGCGAGAATCGTGGAGTTGGACACGAACGACTATTATCAAGCACCTAAGGTGATGGGTGGATGGTTAGGCTCTCAGAGGCGATGAAGGACGTGCCAAGCTGCGAAAAGCCAGGGCGAGCTGCACCGAAGCGATGACCCCTGGATGTCCGAATGGGGCAACCCACTATGGCGAACCCATAGTATCCCGCAAGGGAAGCCAACGTGGTGAATTGAAACATCTTAGTAACCACAGGAAAAGAAATCGACGAGATTCCGCCAGTAGCGGCGAGCGACAACGGAAGAGGCCAAACCAGGGAGCTTGCTCCCTGGGGTTGTAGGACCGCGTTTAAGACCAGCAGATCGAGCCGAAGCACCTGGAAAGGTGCCCCGCAGCGGGTGATAGGCCCGTAGGCGTAGACGAGCTGGCTGAGCGGTATCCTGAGTAGTGCATGGCTCGTGAAACTGTGCATGAATCCGGGGCGACCACGCTCCAAGCCTAAATACTCCTGAGAGACCGATAGTGAACGAGTAGCGTGAGCGAACACTGAAAAGCACCCCTGGCGGGGAGTGAAACAGATCCTGAAACCCATCACGTACAAGCAGTTGTGGACCGATGCCGCAAGGCCGGTTTGCAGCGTGCCTTTTGCATAATGACCCAGCGACTTACCGTTAGCGGCAAGCTTAAGGGCGAGAAGCCTGGAGGCGTAGCGAAAGCGAGTGTGAAGAGCGCGCCGAGTCGTTAGCGGTAGACCCGAAACCCGGTGATCTAGCCATGTGCAGGTTGAAGTGGGGGTGAAACCCCATGGAGGACCGAACAGATAGACCTTGAGAAGTCTCCTGATGACATGTGGCTGGGAGCAAAAGACTAATCAAACCGGGAGATATCTGGTTCTCCTCGAAATATATTTAGGTATAGGCTTGGGAGTTTCCATGTGGGGGTAGAGCACTGAAAGGACTAGGGGCCTTACCGGGTTACCAAATCCTATCAAACTCCGAATACTACATGGCGTATCCCAGGGCTCAGACAGCGAGCTAGAACGTCCGTTGTCAAAAGGGAAAGAACCCAGACCAACAGCTAAGGTCCCTAAAGCATGCCAAGTGGTAAAGGAAGTGTTTGTGCTGAGACAGCCGGGATGTTGGCTTAGAAGCAGCCATCATTTAAAGAGTGCGTAACAGCTCACCGGTCGATGCACGAACGCGCCGAAAATAACCGGGGCTCAAGCATGCTACCGAAGCTTTGGCTGCACATCTCCCTGCGGGGAGCTGTGCGGGGTAGGGGAGCGTTGAGTGCAGGCTGAAGGTACACGGCAACGAGTACTGGACAGCACTCAAGAGATTATGCTGGGATGAGTAACGATCAACAAGGTGAGAATCCTTGTCGCCGTAAGCCTACGGTTTCCTCCGCCAGGCAAGTCCGCGGAGGGTTAGGCGGGAGCTAAGGCGAGGCCGACAGGCGTAGCTGATGCACAGCCGGTTCATATTCCGGCCCTCCCATACAGGTGCCTACGAGGGACGCAGACGATAATCGTGGTGGAGCCTGAAGTGGGCCCACGCAGGTATCGGGATTGCCGCTTTGAAAGATGCGGTGCACCCCCGGTATCGGCCAAACGCCTTGAGCGATATAGGCACGATGAAGGGCTGTCGAGAAAAGCTCGTCAGGAGATAACGTGTATGGGATCCGTACTCAAACCGACACAGGTGGGCGAGGCGAGTAGCCTCAGGTGCTCGAGAGAACTCTGGTTAAGGAACTCGGCAAATTCACCCCGTAACTTCGGGAGAAGGGGTGCCGGCGCAAGCCGGCCGCAGTGAAGAGGCCCAACCGACTGTTTACTAAAAACACAGTTCTGTGCGAAGGCGCAAGCCGATGTATACGGAATGATGCCTGCCCGGTGCTGGAAGGTCAAAGGGAGGAGTCAGCGCAAGCGAAGCCCCGAACTCAAGCCCCAGTAAACGGCGGCCGTAACTATGACGGTCCTAAGGTAGCGAAATTCCTTGTCGGGTAAGTTCCGACCTGCATGAAAGGCATAACGAGTTGGGCACTGTCTCAACCAGAGACTCGGTGAAATTGCAATATCGGCGAAGATACCGATTACCCGCAGCAGGACGAAAAGACCCCGTGAACCTTAACTGCAGCCTGATGCTGTGTTTCTGTGATTCGTGCGTAGCATAGGTGGGAGACGTTGATCTGCCGGTTCCGGTCGGCAGGGAGTCATCAGTGAAATACCACTCTCGAATCATGGGAATTCTAACCTGCGCTGTGCAAGCGCGGAGACCCCGTCAGGCGGGCAGTTTGGCTGGGGCGGCTTCCTCCCAAAGCGTAACGGAGGGGCACCAAGGTCGGCTCAGTACGGTTGGCAATCGTACGAGGAGTGTAAGGGCACAAGCCGGCTTAACTGCGAGTCCGATCAGACGAGCAGATGCGAAAGCAGGTCCTAGTGATCCGGTGGTCCCTTGTGGACGGGCCATCGCTCAACAGATAAAAGGTACTCCGGGGATAACAGGCTGATCTGGCCCAAGAGTCCCTATCGACGGCCAGGTTTGGCACCTCGATGTCGGCTCATCGCATCCTGGGGCTGGAGAAGGTCCCAAGGGTATAGCTGTTCGCTATTTAAAGCGGTACGCGAGCTGGGTTTAAACCGTCGTGAGACAGGTTGGTTTCTATCCGCTGTGGGCGCAGGACGATTGATGGGACCTGACATTAGTACGAGAGGATTATGTTGGACGTACCGCTGGTGTACCGGTTGTTCCACTCGGAGCAGTGCCGGGTAGCTACGTACGGACGGGATAAACGCTGAAAGCATCTAAGCGTGAAGCCCACCCAGAGATGAATCGTCCCTATGACTGTCCTGGTAGACCACCAGGTGATAGGCCGGAGGTGTACGCCCGTATATCTAAAGGGGCTGAGCTGACCGGTACTAATCGCAGCATTGGCTTGGTCGTCGTTCGTGTCCACTCCATGATTCCCGCGTTGCCAATGGGCGTAACTGCTCATTACAATGTACCATTCCTGGTGGCCATATCGGTGGGGTCACACCCGTTCCCATTCCGAACACGGACGTTAAGCCCACCTGAGCCGATGATACTCGCAAGGGGAAAGTAGGTCGCTGCCAGGATTTTTCAAAACGAAGCAACCCAGCGCATCGCGCTGGGTTGCTTCGTTTGAACAATCCGGCATCGACCTCCGGTCACCGCGCGCCGTCGCACGGGGTGCGAAGCGGTAGCGCGCAGCGCTAGGCCGCCACGGGCGTGGCGGCCGGCCCGCTGAGCCGGCCGCAGGCCCCCGCAACGGAGCGGAGCGCAGTGAGGCGAGCACGCGGTCCGCGTAGCGGACGAGACGCCCCAGTGGGGCGTCGAGAGCGGCGCAGGAGGCCGCCGGTCGACCTCCGCCTACCCGGGAGGTGGCAACTGTGTGTTGTGTTCGACTCCGCTGTCTCGCCTCGCCGATCACCCACCCGAGAGGTGGCATCTGTGCATTGCGCGCCCTCCCCATCCCCACCCTCCCCCCACCCGCTCGGCCGCATACGCTCCCCGCATGCTCCGTCTCCTCCTGGCGGGGACCGAGGTGCGCGTGCGCCAGCAGCGCCACGCCTTCCCCTTCGGCACCGCCGCCACCGCCGCCCGGATCATGGGGACCTCACCCGAGGACGATACCTATCGCCGCCACCTGCAGGAGCTGTTCAACGCCGTCGTGCTGGAGAACGACCTCAAGTGGGGGCCGTGGAGCGCCGCGCCTGGCGGGCCCTATTCACGCGAACGGACCCTGGCCGCGCTGCGCTGGCTGCAGGAGCGCAGGTTCCTGGTGCGCGGCCACGTGCTGGTCTGGCCGAGCATGCGCAACATGCCGAAGCAGGCGGTCGCGCTGAAGGGCGATCCCGCCGCGCTGCGCCAGGCGATCCTCGCCCGCATCGACGACGCGGCCGCCGCCACCGCTGGTCTGACCGCGCACTGGGATGTGCTCAATGAGCCCTTCGACAACCACGACGTCATGGACCTGTGCGGACGCGAGGTGATGGTCGAGTGGTTCGCGCGCGCCCGCGCGCGCCTGCCCGCCGACTGCCGCCTGTTCATCAACGACTATGGCATCGTCGCCGCCGGCGGCGCCACCGACACGCCGCACCAGCGCCACTACGCCGAGACGATCCGGTATCTGCTCGACCAGGGCGCTCCGCTGGAGGGCATCGGCATCCAGAGCCATTTCGGGGGCCAGCCCACGCCGCCCGCCGTCGCGCTGTCCATCCTCGACCGCTTCGCCGCCTTCCAGCGCCCCATCGTCATCACCGAGTTCGACATCAACACCCAGGACGAGGAGTACCAGACCGCCTACACCCGCGACTACCTCACCTTGTGCTTCTCGCATCCGGCGGTCAGCGGTTTCCTCATGTGGGGCTTCTGGGAGGGTGCGCACTGGATGCCGCGCGCGGCGATGCTGCGCCGGGACTGGTCGGAGAAGCCCAACCTGGCGGTCTGGCGCGAGCTGGTGCAGAAGCGCTGGTGGACCGACCTGACGCTGCGCACCGGAGCCGACGGCGTGGCGCGGGTGCGCGGCTTCAAGGGCGACTACGTGGTCGAGGCCGCCGGGCGCAGCGCCCCGGTGGTGATCGGCGAGCAGCCGGCGGAGACGACGCTGCGGCGCTGACACGGTCACGGCTGTCCTCCGGCACGGTCGCCGATTGCCCTGGCCCATCCGGTTCGCGCTGGCGATCATGCCGGCATGCACACCTGCCCCCGCTGCCGTACCGCCCTGCAGGGTATGCGATCGCCCGCCGGCACGGTGTGGGACTGCCCGCATGGCCATGGACGCTTCGCCCTGCTCGCCGTGCTGCGCGGCCTGGTGCGCAGGTCCGAACTCGATGCGGCGTGGCGGACGGCCTTCTGGGGCCGGCCGGCGCGCGGCTGCCGCTGCCCGTCCTGCGGTCGCGACATGGCGGAGGTTGCCGTCGCCGGCGTGCGCCTGGATGTCTGCCGTCGCTGCCAGGCGCTGTGGCTCGACCGGGCCGAGGTGCAGGGGCTTCCATCCGCCGAACGCGCGGAGACGCGCATCGCCGCCGAGGCCGGCGATGCGCGTCGGGTCCTGGCCATGGCCCAGGTCGACGAGCTGCGTCGGCGCCACGATCTCGGCGAGGCGATCGGCGGAGCCCCCGACGAGGCGTGGAAGGTCGCGGTCGGCATCCTCGGCCTGCCGGTCGAGATCGGCGCCATGTCGACGCGCGTCCGGCCCTGGGCGACGTGGATCCTGTGCGCCATCCTCCTGGCTCTCGGCCTGCTGCTCATCGCCGGCGACCTCGCGGGCGCCGTGCGCGGCTGGGGGCTGATGCCGGGGGATGCATTCCGCCATGGCGGCCTGACCTGGATCAGCAGCTTCTTCATCCACGGCGGGATCGCGCACCTGCTGGGCAACCTGTGGTTCCTCTGGCTGACCGGCGACAACGTCGAGGACGCCTTCGGCTGGCGCCGCTTCCTGCTTCTGCTGCTGGCGGCGGACCTCGCCGGCAACCTCGCGCATGTGCTGTACGATCCCTCCGCCATGGTCCCGTGCATCGGCGCCAGCGGCGGCATCAGCGGCATCATGGCCGCCTACGCGGTGCGCTACCCCGAGGCGCAGATCGGCCAGGCCTGGTTCTGGGGCCGGGTGTGGCTGCGCCTGCCGGCGTGGGCCTGGCTCGGCCTGTGGCTGCTCGGGCAGCTCATCCTCGCCTGGCAGCAGGTGCACGGCTTCACCAACGTCTCGGCGATGGCCCACCTCGGAGGCGCGGCCGCAGGCGCGGGCCTGGCGTGGTGGTGGGGATCGGGCGATCGGCCCGCCCCTACCCCTTCATCGTCGTGATCACCAGATTGGTCACCCCGGTGACCACCATCTGCACGCTGATCGCGGCCAGCAGGAGGCCCTCCAGGCGCATGACGATGCCCAGCACGGCCGCGGTCAGGTGGCGTTGCAGGCGCGAGGCCAGCAGCAGGACGGTCAGGGTGGCGACGCCGACGATGAGGATGGCGATCAGCATCGGCACCAGCGCGCCCCAGCCGTGCGCCTCCTCGCCGCGCAGCACCATCACCGTCGCGATGGCGCCAGGGCCGGACAGCATGGGGATGGCCAGCGGGATGATGCCGACCTGCTCCTTCTGCACGCCCTCCTCGTACTCCTGATCGGTGGTCTTCATGCGCGCCTGCCTGACCTGCACGAAGTCGAGGGCGATGAAGAACAGCAGGATGCCGCCGGCGATGCGGAAGGCGTCGAGCGAGACGCCGAAGAAGTCGAAGACCTGCTGCCCGATGACGCTGGCGACCAGCAGGGTCGCGGTCGAGGCGATGGCGGCGATCCAGGCGGTGCGCCGGCGCATCTCCGGGCTGTCGTTCTGGGTCATGCCCAGGAACAGCGGCACGGCGCCGATCGGGCTGACGATGACGAAGATGGGGACGACGAGCTTGGCGATCTCGACCAGCATGGCGGTTCAGCGCGTCGGCGCCGGCATGGACCCGTACTCGACGTTGGCCGCCTTGCGCAGCCGGGCGACGACGTCCTTGGTCCGCTCCTCCAGGTCCTTCTCCAGCAGCTCCTGGATCATGCGCTCGCGGACCTCGGCCAGCTCGACCCGGCGCGCCGGGCGCTTGCCGTGCACCAGGGCGATGTCGATGCCGGCGGCATGCACGTGCGGTGGCAGCTGCACCGGGAAGGGGCCGTCGCTGGCGAAGGCGCGGTCGACGACCGGCTTGGGGATCCGCCGCAGCGTCTCGTCGCCGCGCACGCCCTCGGCATCGACCCAGCCGATGCGGCCGTCGGCCCCGTAGGTGTCCCAGGCCTTGGCGAAGGCGTCCCAGGCCTTGGCGAAGGTCACCTCCCTGGTGACGAGCTGGCGGTGGATGATGTTGGCGACGCTCTGCAGCCGGGCCTGCTCCTCGGGCGTCACCACGCCGGAGGCGTCCTTCTTCCACGGCAGGAAGATGGTCGACAGATCGACCCCGGCGCGCTGGTCCCAGCGCTCGCGGTCGGCGTCGAGCATGGCCTGGAGCCTGGCGTCGTCGTTCTCCGCCCGCACCTCGCGGCGGACCAGCTCGTGCACGCCGGCGAGCATGCGCACCGCCGGCTGGGCGAGGAACTCCTGCACCGACATCTTCTCCTTCACCCGCAGCCAGCTGCCGAAGTCGATGTGGCCCTGGCCCTTGCCCGCCATCTTGCGCTGGAAGTCGCGCTCCATCAGGCGGAACTCCGAGGCCATGGCGGCATCGTCGATGATGATGCCCGCCTTGGCGACGGCCTGCTCGACGATGGCGATGTCGATCAGCTGCTCGCGCACCTTGCCGCCCTTCTCACGCGCCAGCATCGCCGCCAGCTCGCGCTTGCGCAGCTGGTGGCCGGCCACGTCGAGGATGACCGCGTCGTCGGTGACCTCATCCCAGTCCATCTTCTCCAGGTGGCCCTGCATCCAGTTCAGCAGCGCGTCGGTGCCCTCGCGCTTCAGCATCTCGCGGCCGAGCTGGACCATGGTGATGTCGGTGCCGTCCACCCGCGCTACCACGCCCTGCGGCAAGGGGTCCGCGGCGCAGACCAGGGCGGCGACGAGGCAGGCGAGGACGGGGCGCATGGGGTCAGCTCGGCAGGCGGGTGGAGAGGGCGATCAGCTCGGGAGCGTCCAGGCTCTCAAGGCGGCGTCCCGGGTCGAGGCCCGCGGCGCGGCAGGCGGCCTCGGCCGCGTCACGCGCCAGGCCGGTGTCCATCAGCGCCCGTGGCAGCACCTTGCGGCGGTACGCGAAGACCGTGCGGACCCAGGTGGTGAAGCCCGAAACCGAATAGTCCAGCGTGGCTGCCACGAGGTGCGCCGGTTCAAATCCGCGTTCTGCCCTCAGCATCCGTGCAAATGTCTGGAGCATCAGGCCCGCGCCCA
>JAFLDH010000016.1 GCA_017302505.1 Burkholderiales bacterium | reverse complement strand
CCTTCCTGTTCACGCAGTGGATCACCAGCAAGCAGTCCGACCTGAAGATCGCGCTGCTGGGCGGCAACATCAACCGGCTCAGCACCACCGAGAACGTCGAGGTCGCGCGCAAGTACTCCACCGAGCTACCGGCGCTTCGCGACGCGCTGACCATCTGCAACCCCAACTGGCGCCCGCTGATCCCCGAGTGGGACCACATCAGCCAGCAGATCATCGGCCAGGCACTGCCCGACGTGATCACCGGCAAGAAACCCGCCAAGCAGGCCCTGGACGGTACCGTCAAGGACATCGAGGACGTGGTACGCAAGGGCGGATGGCTCAAGTCCTGAGGCCTCACCGGCGTAGTCCGGGAGCGGGTGCGCGATGACGCCCGCCCGCCTGGCCCGGCTGACGCCCTACCTCTACATCCTGCCGGCCGCGGCGGTGATGCTGGCCGGCCTGGCCTGGCCGATCGCCGACGCGGTGCGGCTGAGCTTCTACGACTGGCCGCTGGGCACCGACTGGGCCACGGCGCGCTGGGTGGGGCTGGAGGCCTTTGCCGACATGCTGCGCTCGCGACAGGTGTGGACGTCGATGGGCGTGACGTTTGCGTTTGTCGTGATCGCCGTCACCTGCGAGATGGTGCTGGGCATCGCGCTGGCGTTGTTCCTGGAGCGGCCGGTGCGCGGCATGCGACTGTTCCGCACGGTGTTCGTGCTGCCTATGATGATTGCGCCGATCTGCGTGGGCCTGATCTGGCGGTACCTGTTCGACGCCAACTTCGGGCCGATCAACCTGTGGGCTGGCGCGCTGGGCCTCTCGCCCCGCGCCTGGCTGGCCGAGCCGGAGCTCGCGTTCCTAGCGATCATCGTCACCGACATCTGGCAGTGGACGCCGTTCGTGCTGATCATGGTGCTGGCGGCCCTGCAGGGCATCGACGGCAGCATCATCGAAGCGGCGCGCATCGACGGCGCCAACCCCTGGCAGCAGATCGTGCGCGTCAAGCTGCCGGTGATCCAGCCGATCCTGGTGGTGACGCTGCTGATGCGCATGATCGACGGCTTCCGCGGCCTGGAGGTGGTCTACGTCATGACCTTCGGCGGCCCGGGCCAGAGCACGGAGCTGTTCTCGCTGCACATCTACAAGGCGGCCTTCATCAGCCAGAAGCTGGGCTACTCGGCGGCACTGTCGATCCTGCTGTTGTGCATCGTGGCCGTGCTGGCGCTGGCTGTGCTGCTGATCGCCAACCCGCTGCGGCCAAGGGGGTCGCGATGAGCGCGGCCGCTGCGGTGTACGAAGACGGCCGGGCGCGCGGCTCGGTGCTGCACTATGCGGTGCTGACGCTGCTGGCTGTGGTCTGCCTGCTGCCGGTGGTGATGATGGTGCTGGTGTCCTTCAAGACCGAGGCACAGATCTTCGACACGCGCTGGTCGTGGCTGTTCATGCCGACGATGGACAACTACCGCTCTGTCATCCAGGACGGACACATCGACCGCTACCTGATGAACAGCGTCAAGGTGTCGATCGCCGCCACGCTTATCACGCTGATGCTGGGCACGATGTGCGCCTACGCGATGGCGCGTTTTCGCTTCCTGGGCCGCGAGCCGCTGGGCTATGCGACGCTGATCCTGCGCACACTGCCCCCGGCCGTGCTGGCGGTACCAGTGTTCGTGCTGTGGTCGGCATGGGGCATCGCCGACACGCTGTCGGGCGTAGTCCTGGTCTACGTGGCGCTGAACCTGCCCTTCACCATCTGGCTGCTCTACGGCTTCGTCGACCAGTTGCCGATCGAGCTGGAGGAGGCTGCGGCCATCGACGGCTGCGGGCCCTTCCAGGTGTTCTGGCGCATCGTGCTGCCGCTGCTGAAGCCGGGCCTGGCGGCGGCGGCCATCTTCACCTTCAGGCTGGCCTGGAATGAGTTCATCCTGAGCTTCATCCTTACCAACCGCGTCACGCGCACGCTGCCGGCGTCGATCTCCAACTACATCACCGACACGGGAGTCGAGTGGGGCAAGATCATGGCGGCCGGCGTGCTGATCGCGCTGCCGCCGCTGATCTTCACCTTCGTAGCTGCCAAGCAGATCATTACCGGGCTGACGGCCGGCGCCGTCAAGGGCTGAATGCCCGCTGTGAGGAAACCACCACCATGGACAAACAGACACTGATCGACTCCTGGGCACAGAACACGGCAACGTCACAGCCGTGCAGCCCGGCTCAGATGCAGGCGCGCATCGCCCGCTGGGGTGACATTCCCGCCAGCCCGCGCGCCTTTGTTGACACTTGGATCGACGGCCATCAGCGCACGCTGTACAGCGTCATCGGCTCCGGCGTCACCGACGACCCGAACTTCAAGCCCCGGATCGCGGCAGCCGAGAACTTCCACATCGACTACATCGTCGCTCCCAAGGGCTGCGGGGCTGCGATGCATTGGCACGACACGGAGGAGGTGTTCGTGGTGCAGGCGGGACGCTGGGAAGTCGACTGGATCGACGGTTCGACCGGGAAGGTGCACACCGTGACCCTAGGCCCGCGGGACACGATCAGTGTTCCTCCATTCGTGCACCGTGCCTTCAGGAGCCTTGACGGCAACGATCCGGTCAGCGGCGGCATGTTGGTGTCAATTCTTGGCGGCAAGCATCCTGGACGTGTGATGTGGGACGAAAGCGTGGCCGAGAAAGCCAAGGCACTGGGCGCTGGGTTCGGCCCGGACGGCATGGCAGCGCGAGTTCCCTGATGCAGCGGAGTCCGAGCCATGCGCTGTTCCACTGACCGGATTCTTTGTACCCATGTAGGTTCGTTGCCGCGCCCTCAGGCGGTCGTCGACATGCTGGCGCAGCGCGAGGCCGGCGAACCCATCGACGAAGACGCCTTCTACCTGCGCATGCGCGACGCAGTGGCTGAGGTGGTGCGCCGACAACGTGCGGTCGGGGTCGATGTCGTCAGCGATGGCGAACAGGCGAAGGTGGGGTATGCCAACTACCTTCGTGATCGGTTCTCCGGCTTCTCCGGCGAGAGTGCCGCCGTGCGCGGCGCCGATCTCGAGGACTTCCCGGAGTACCTCGCTCGCTTGCTGAAGCGGCGCGAAGGGGCCGTGAAGATCCATCGGCCTTGCTGCACCGCAGAAATCCGCTTGCGCAATGAACGCCCGCTGCGTGAGGACATCTCGAACCTGCAGGCCGCGCTGCACAGCAGCGGTGCCGAAGAGGCCTTCATGAATGCCGCTTCGCCGGGCGTCGTGGCCGTGTTCCAGCCGAACCGGTACTACACGTCGCAGTCCGCATACCTCGAGGCCTTGGCTGAAGCCATGCGCCACGAGTATCGGAGCATCATCGATGCCGGCTTCGTCCTACAGATCGACTGCCCCGATCTTGCGATGGGCCGGCACGTGACCTACAAGGACCTCGACGACGAGGCGTTTCTCGGCAGATTGCATGAGCAACTGGAGGCACTCGAACATGCCTTGTCAGGGTTGCCTGCGGATCGCATCCGGATGCACCTTTGCTGGGGGAACTATGAAGGCCCCCATCATCGTGACATCGACCTGCGCAAGATCTTTGCGGCCGTGATACGTGCCCGTCCGCAAGCCATCCTGTTCGAGGCGGCGAACCCGCGTCATGCGCATGAGTGGGCCATCTTCGAGGAACTGAAGGCCTTGATTCCCTCGGACAAGATCCTGGTACCGGGTGTCGTCCAGTCCTCATCCAACTACATCGAGCATCCCGAACTGGTGGCACAAAGGCTGGAACGCTTCGCGCAGATCGTCGGTCGCGACCGCGTGATGGCGGGCTCCGACTGTGGCTTCTCAACCTTTGCCGGCGACGGCCTCGTTGACCCGCAGATCGTCTACGCCAAGCTGCAAGCGATGTCGCAGGGGGCTGCCCTGGCCAGCCGAAGGCTATGGGGGCATTGAGTCGCCCATGCTTCGTACTGGTTCATGGCGCCTGGCACGGGGGCTGGTGCTGGGACGGCGTGGCAGAGCGCTTGCAAGAAAAGGGACACAGATGCTTTGCGCCGACGTTGCGCGGCTTGGCGCACCGGAAGGATCTGTTGACTCCTGAGCTCGATGCCGATGCGCACGTTGAAGATGTCGCCAATCTGATCGAAGCGCTGGACCTCAGGAATGTCATCCTGGTGCTGCATTCCTATGCCGGATTGCTCGGGCCGGCTCTGCAGGCAAGATTGGACGATCGGCTTGACACGCTGTGTTTGATTGAAGCGGTCGTCCCGCGTCAAGGGCAGGGCATGCTCGACCTGATTGCGCCGAGCTTCGCTCAACGTCTGGCGCAGTCCGTAGCCGATCGTGGCTTGGGATGGCGCATTCCCCCTCCTGACCCTGCGCAATTCCAGCTGGGTAACGCGGACTTGGCCGAAGAGGTCTCGCGCCGGCTCACACCTCACCCCTGGCGCAGCTTCCAAGAGCCTGTGCGCGCACCGCAGGCTGATGTGTTCGAACGCCCGGGCAGCTACGTTCTTTCCAGCGATCGCGATCCCCAGCCCTACGCCGACTTCGCGGTTGCCGCAATGGCTGCGGGTTGGAAAGTGACTTCCATGCCGGGAGGACATCTCCTCATGCTGACCCAGCCGGCTGCAATTGCACAGCACTTGCTGTCTTTGGCGTCCAAGGAATAGGAGCTCGCCATCGAATCTACCAAGCTTGTTGGCCTTGTCGGCCTGGGCGCCATGGGCAGCGGCATGGCGCATTCGCTGCGCCGCGCCGGCTTCGATCTCCGGGTGTTCGACGTGCGTGCCGGTGCGGCCGAGGCCTTCGCGCGCGACGGCGGCACCGCCTGCAGCAGCGCCGCCGAGCTGGCCGCCGGCTGCGAGGTGCTGGTGTCGGTGGTGGTCAATGCCGCGCAGACCGAGGACCTGCTGTTCGGCAATGGCGCCGCGGCCGTGGCGCTGAAGCCCGGCAGCGTCTTCGTCATGTGCTCCACCGTCGACCCGAACTGGTCGATCGCGATGGAGCAGCGCCTGAACGCGCTGGGCCTTCTGTACCTGGATGCGCCGATTTCCGGTGGCGCGGCCAAGGCGGCATCGGGGCAGATGACGATGATGACCTCGGGCACGCCTGAGGCCTATGCCAAGGCCGGGCCGGCGTTGGACGCAATGGCCGCCAAGGTCTATCGGCTGGGCGATCGCGCCGGTGCCGGCAGCAAGGTGAAGATCATCAACCAGCTGCTGGCCGGCGTGCACATCGCCGCCGCGGCCGAGGCGATGGCCCTCGGCCTGCGCGAAGGCGTGGACCCGGCCGCGCTGTACGAGGTCATCACCCACAGCGCCGGCAACAGCTGGATGTTCGAGAACCGCATGGCCCATGTGCTGGCCGGCGACTACACGCCATTGAGCGCGGTGGACATCTTCGTCAAGGACCTGGGGCTGGTGCTGGACATGGCGCGGGCCAGCAAGTTTCCGTTGCCGCTGTCGAGCACCGCACACCAGATGTTCATGCAGGCTTCGACGGCCGGCTTTGCCAAGGAGGACGACAGCGCCGTGATCAAGATCTTCCCCGGCATCGAGCTGCCGAAGCCGAGCCCATGATCCGCGGCTGCATCGGCGCCGCCTCCATGACGGATACGGAGTAGGCGGATTTTTTGCCGACATGGGTCGAAGTGCGGCTTGAGACTGACAGCGGCCCCTCAACGTTCCAGATTGCTGCCGTTCAGCGTTTGCATGAAGGGGGACAAACAATCTCACCGCTTCTTGCCACGATTCACTACTTCTCCCCATTGGCGCGCCTTCATCCGACGAACCTCATCGTCGGACCCCGCAAATCCAGAGCGTGCCTTTGGCCGCAGGTCCTGCGTTTGCTCATGCTTTGCTGCGCACGCGACACAACGCATGACGTGGGGCATGGCCGAAATGCGCTCTTGCGGGATGCCCCGCGCGCAATCTATGCAATACCTTCCACTTGAGGCGCCTGAAGGTAGCCGGCGAGTGAGTTGTGGCTTCGGAAGTGGCGATGGCAGCTCGCGCTTTTCCATCACGTTCCGGCGCGGAATAGGGGGCGGAGGTGGATTCAGCAAGGAACTGGAAGCGGTGAGATGCGAAGCCCAGAACCTCTGTCGATCGGTTGAGAAGTGCTGGGGCAGCTTCGTGCTTCCGATTCCTCTAAAACTTCTGTCAAGCCCTACATCCGGGTTGACTTTCAGCTTAGTCCGACTAGGCGGTAACGGTGGAGCAGAGGGTGGGGGTCTCGGTGTGTCGGGGTGCCGCTTTGTGCCTTCGCCTTGAACTTCAACGACCGCAACGTCGCGCGCTCCGCAAGCCGAACATTTCAGTCGGTGTGAAATTGCCAAGATCCCCTTAAACGCGGAGCGCTCGGGACCCTTTGGGAACTCGGCGTTGCGCAGAACTGGTAGCGCCAGTTGCGAATGACCACATGCTCGGCATTCCAAGAGGAGATCTGCGTCTGACGCCACTGGGATTTTCTCCTGCCAACGTGCCATTCGTAGCGACGCGCCGCAAAACGCAAAGTGGCGCAACCTGTGCTCCGATGTCCTTGGCTACTGGCGCAAGCCAAGATATCTCTTGCTCTTGAATGGTAGCAACCCCGAGTTTGACGGGCGACCTCGAAGGGCAGCTATCGCTGCGAAGCTGCCAGCTGGATCTTGCGAGCGGGCAACGATTCAAGCTCGCCACGAACACTTCCGGCAGGAGCGTTCAGCTGCCCAAACGACCCGGCCGTCCCTCAGCCTGCGTGCGCCCTTCTCCACGCGCCCACGATGTCTTCGTATTCCGGCTCCAGCCCAGTGGCTTGGATGAAGGTCGCGACCATCCTGTAGAAGCCGACGACCAGCGCCGCTTCTACGTAGCCGCGGTGACCGTAGGCGGCGACGATGCGCTCGACCCGCGACGACTCCGGGTCTTGCCCGGCAACCAGCTCGTCGGTGAATGCCGCCAGATCCTGCAAGGCCGGACTCCACGCAGGGCTGTGCCTTGCACCCGCCAGCAAGGCCTCGACCGCCTCGACGGACAGACCCGCGTCAAGGGCCATGCGCCGATGGTGGTGGATCTCGTAGGCGGAACGATGGTGCATTGCCACGCGCAGCACCAGCGCCTCGCGGCATGCCGCGGGGAGCACCGTCGTATTGAACTGGGCCGCCCCGAGCGCCATGAACGGGCCCAGCAGGCCAGGCGCATGCGCCACCATCCTGTAAAGATGGATGGGCGGACGCTGTGCGAGCTGCGCACGCACCGACTCATCGAGGGCTGCCGCATCGGTCAGCGGAATGCGGGTGCTCATTGCGCCGTGATCCCGTTGCGCCGGATGATCTCGCCGAAGCGCGCCAGGTCGTTCGCCACCCGCGGGGCGAACTCGGGCTGTTCCGCAGGCGGCGTAGGGCTCATGCCCACGTTCTGCAGGCTGGTCACCACGGTCGGATCTGCAATCGTCTGCCGCAGTGCCGCGTCCAGCTGCTTCAGCACCTCCGGAGGTGTGCCGATTGGCGCGAACAGGCCCGACCAACCGACGACGGCGGCCGCTGGGTAGTCCGTAGACAGCACGGGCACCCCCTTCAGCGAGGGCAGACCCGACGGCGCCGTGGCTGCGACGGTGGCCAGCGCACCACGGGCCACATGCGGCATCACGTTGGCCGGCAGGTCGACGGCACATTGCAGCTGGCCCGACTCCAGATCCACCAGCGCACCGGCAAACCCGGACTTGTAGGGCACATGCAGCACGTCGATCCCGGCCGACTGCTTCAACAGTTCCAGTGCGATGTGGGGCGGCGACCCCACGCCGTAGGTCGAACAGGCCAGTGCGCCCGGTTTGCTCTTGGCATAGGCCACGAACTCCGCCAGGCTGCGGATGCCGAGCTGCGACCGGACCGTGATCACATAGGGCGTCGAAGCCACCTGGGCCAGCGGTACCAGCGTCTTCGTGGGATCCGGAGCCCCCTTGACCAGCCAGGGGCTAATGACGATGGAGGTGCTGTGATAGAGCAGGGTGTAGCCGTCCGGGGCTGCGCCGACCACTGCCTTGGTCCCGATCAGCCCGTTTGCACCAGCCTTGTTGTCGACGACGACGGCCGTGCCCAGGGTGGTCTTCAGCCGCTCGGCAAGCACCCGGACGTTGGCGTCTGCGGCACTGCCGGCAGGGAACGGGACCACGATGGTCAGCGGGCGTTCCGGATAGGCGGCGTGTCCGAGCGTCGCCGCCAGCAGCGAACAGAGGACACCGACACCGGCCAGACTCTTGAGGATTTTCATGGTCATCCTTGTTGTGCGGCACGCGCGCTCATGCCGAAGGTGTCGATACGAAGGCCACGACCCGGGCCGGGGCAGCACTGGCGCGTGCCAGCTTCAGCGGGAAGAAGCCGACATGGAAGCCCGCCAACGGCAAGGCCCCGAGGTTGGTCAGCTTCTGGACGATGAAGGCCTCCCGCTCCCGGATGGCCTTGTGACCGTCCCAGAGCGGGGTGCCGTCGAAGCGGTACTGGCGCGTCATCACGGCAAAGGGCCGGTCCCAGCCGATGGCATCAGTACCCAGCACCCGGGCACCCAAGGCCGTCAGGTGCAAGGTGCCCTGGCGCGTCATGCCGGGGTAGTTGAAGTAGTCAGGACTGCCGGCGCTGCAGTCCTCCTGGCCCGTGCGGATCAGCACCGCACTGCCATGCTCGATGGCGGTTCCGGTGCGCAGGATCGCGGAGTCCAGGGCGTCGATCGGGATCGGCTCGCCGCGGCGAACGGTGCCGCGCAGGTCGAGCACGATGCCCGGGCAGTACAGCTCGTCCAGATCGATCTCGTCGATGGTCCGCGAGCGTTTGCCTTCGCAGGTGGTGCCGCTGTGCAGCGGCGCGTCGACATGCGTGCCGCAATGCGAGGACATGTCTTCGATGATCTCCTCACCCCAGCCTTCACCGTCCGACAGGTCGGCCGGCGTGCAGTGAAGGCAGCGGCAGAATTCGTCCAGGCCCTCACCATCCGGGCTCATGTAACGAATCCGCGGTGCATGCAGGTCGGGGCGTGCCGTGTGCCCGGCCAGGCGCTCCCGGTCGCGCGGATCCAGCGTACGGGTCAGGTCTATCAGTTTCATGAGACAAAGAGTCAGTCGAGTGACTCATTCTTGACTCACGCCAACACGCTGTCAACCCACCGCGGCACCAGCCTGCGGGTATCGGCTCCCTAGAATCCGCGAATGGCCGTCAAGCAACTCTCCAAGCTTCCATCCGGTCGCGCCACTGCGGCAAAGACTGCCGCGGCAAGCAACGGTAAACGCTCGGATACCACCCGGGCGCTGCTGCTGGACACGGCCGAGAGGCTGTTCGCCGAGCAGGGCTACGAAGGCACGGGCGTGCGCCAGATTGCCGAGCAGGCGGGCGTCAACCTGGGGGCCATCCACTACTACTGGGGCTCCAAGCAGGCCTTGTGTCGCGAGACGCTGGAGCGCAGGCTGGTCCCCGTGTTGACCGAGCGGACCGAGCGTATCGAGGCCGTGGTGTCCCAGCGGGGCGGCCTGGCCGAGCTGCTCGATGCCTCGCATCGGCCGTCGCTGTTGGCGGGTGGGGCCCAGCCCGCGGAATCGGAAGCCTTCCGGCGCTTCTACGGCCGCATGCTCTTCGACCCTTCGCCGGATGTCCAGGCCATTCTGGCGGCGCTGCTCGATCGATTCGCGACCCGCTTTGTGGGCTTGGTTCGGGATCACTGTCCGGACCTGAGCGACGACGAGTTCTACTGGCGGGTGACATTCCTGTACGGCGCGTTTCTGTATGCACACACACAGCACACGCGCACCACGGCCCTCTGGGGAGACCGATTCAACCGGACCGATTTCTCGGCGGCTGCGGACTACCTGACGCGCTTTCTCGAGGGTGGGCTTCTGGCGCCGCCTGTTCGTGCCCAAGGCAAGCGGCGACGGCCGACCAGTTGAGCCTGGCGGCCTTCACCGTGATTCAGTCGCTGCTGCGAACCCCAGAGAATCGGCTGTAGCGAGTTCGATGGGCTGTTGCACGATATTGGAGGAGGATATTGGAGCCTCCAATTCTTCGGCCATGCTTGGGACAACTCGGTTCCATCATCATCGTGCTGTTCACACCCAGAATGCTCTTGTGGCGCAGTCAGCGGGCCAAGCTGCTGTTCCGCTGTGATGGCAGACAGCGATCCGCTGCGTTAGCCGGCGGCGACTCGCGCTGAAGGCGGAAAGCGGTGGAGAATTGATTTCGATGCCACCAGTTTCATTTCGACAGAGCTGATACTGGGGCGAGTAGCTCCAAGACGCGTGTGATGCCGATCTGGTGCGGTTCACATCAGCAAGACTTCAAGCGTCGCCGCGCCCGCGGGAAGTTGCAGCGACAAGCTTGCTCAACCAGTCCTGTAGGTCCTGTCTTGCAAGATACTTGGAGTCGTGTCCAGGAGTGCTCTGGTTCTGGCGCCAGATGGATTCAGGGATACATGCGAGCACACGCTGCGGCAGGTCGCATGCGAACAGCACTGGCAGACTATCCGGCCCATCGCGCAGTCTATCGAGCAGGCCGCTGATATCGTCTTGAAGTGCCACCGGAGCGAAGCACTCAGCACACATGGCGCGCGATCGCAGGCCAATACTCCGAAGACGTGCATTGCGCCCACAGATCTCGCAATGGCACCGCACCTGCATCGAAAGCTTTCGCAACACGCCTTCAACGGAACGATCGGATCGAGAAGCTGCGACGGCGATATCGCCGTTGGCGACGACTGGGCCCGCCAGGCGCAAGTCTGCGCGTTTCCTGCAACTCATCTGCGAAAGGTGTTGGAGGCAGCGCTGATATGCGCTACGCCAGCCCATCGGCACATTGGTAGTTCCGCGGTCCAGCGCCTTGAGGCTGCTTTCGAACGCAGTCAACCCAGCTTCGCCCAGGCCGATGTTGCTGTCGGGCATGCGGATCTTGTTTCGTACAGTCATCAGAGGAATCCCATGAACTTGGCAGTGAAGCCGTTGAATGACTGAACAAGGTCCGCGACAGCGAGCCTCCGGCGTCCTGCCCGTGCCGCGAGGGCATAGGCTTTCGCCAAACTGCGTTTCAATTCACGCGGCGTCATTTCGGTGAGCAGCGCCATCACGTTGTCGTCGAGTTCGATATCGAATCCATTCATCCATTCGTATTCGGACCGCATCTCGCGGTGGACGCTCGCCAAGACTGCCGGCATTTGCGCTCGAGTCGGGGCAGAGATGCTGGCAATCTCAAATCGAGAACGAAGCGCTGGCTCAACTGCCGTGACGTCATTGCAGGTCGCGAACCAGTTCACGTAGGACGCATTGATTGGCAAAGGCACCGCCTGGTCGACAAACCGTGATGCGGTGTGTCTCTCTAGCAGGGGGTACAGGCTGCCCAGCATGGACTGGCTATCGCGAGCCGGCTTGTCGAGTTCGTCGAGCAAGACGATCGGCGACATGCACTCGGTGTCAAGCGCATACCACACCTGCCCCGGCTTTGCGGAGTCATAGCTAGAGTCGAGCCCTGCCAACGAGAAACCCGCGCTCAACGCGGCCACGCACACATCAACAATCGGCGAGCCAAGCAACTGCGCCAGTTGCCTGATGAACGCGGTCTTTCCAATGCCCGGGTCGCCCACCAGCAGCAAGGGCGGCATGCGCAGCACGCAGTCACGGCTTCGTTGGCACAGTGCAAGATAGCCTTGCACCAGCGAGATCACCTCGCTGCAATGCGGAAAGCTACGGTGCAGTTCATCCAGACACGAAGGGTAGGGGGCCCGAACCACATCGCGCCACGGACCAAGCGTCTTGGCCCGGTTGAGATGCCGCTGCACCATGCGCTGCGCATCGCCGCTCAACCGAGACGCAATCTCTAGTTGGGCCTTCATGTCGCTGTCGGCGAAAAGCTGTTTTCGCGGCGGTGCAGCAGAAGCCGAGCCTGCGAAATCCTCCGCCATCTTTCGAATGCACGCAATCTGTCTGAGCAAGTCTGGGTCGGCACGAAGCCGCCTGTTGCGAGGCAACGCTTTACTGGCGACAGGAAATCTGTGATGTTGGTGCTGCCTTGGCATGAGGTCTCCTCTACTTGAGCTTCTTCAGTTTTCGATAGCACGCTTCGCGCACCTTCCAGTACCTGGCAGGAGTGCCTGCGCAACCCGGGTGCAATCCGATGCGTCCCTTTTCAACGAAGTCCATTGCCACCCTGGATTCGGGCTTTTTCCGCACAAGGTATCGATGCAGGCGAGTCAGTACTTCGTAGGCCTGCGGTCCGTCGTAGCCGATGCGCCAAACTTGACGATTGGCTCTGGCATCGCGTTTAACAGGCCGCACTTTGGTGGCGACGCCCACGCAATGGACGAAGTTCACTAGCGTTTGGAAATCGTTCTGAACCACGTCCAACCGCAGCCGATACGTCGGGTTTTTGCGCCCCGGCACCGATTGCTTGATGATTGACACGCAACCCTCGCCGTCTGTCAGGCCCGCTGCATACGCCCGTTCCGTGGAACTGGGCTTGGGGCTGCGCGGGGTAACGAGGATTCCGTTGTCAGACGGGGCGAATCTCCACTTCGACATGCGATGCTCCTTTCCATGGGTTGTGTGTCGCATGAATGAATCATACAGCGCATGAGTCGACATGCAAGCTGAACGATGCCTCTGAAGGCTACATGTCGCGTGTGTGCAACATGCGATTCGCGGATAATTCGCCATCAGGCGCCCGGTTCGGGCGGCGGGAGCGCTCAAATGATCAGATTCAGGCTCGCCGAGCTCATGGTCGACAAAGGCTTTCGGGAAGGTCGTCGCGTTGAAATCGGCGAGGTTGCCGACGCCACTGGCATTCACCGTAGCACGCTGTCGCGCATCATCAATATCCGCGGCACCAACGTCACGTCCGCGAATATGGACCTGCTTTGCCGTTACTTCGGGTGCAGCTTAGGTGACCTTGCTGAGTACGTGCCCGACGAGCAGATCAATGCGATCACAGCGGAACCTGCCAGCGCAGGCCTACCGACTGGCAAGGCGCCGAAGATGGGTTCAAAGGTTTCCAGTGCGCGAGCGAAGGCTCGTTGACGAACTCACCTTCTGGATTGCTGCGACCGTGGCGCATCGACACGTCAGGCTACAGTTACAGCCCTAAGCTGCGGGTGGTTTGAGTTCGAGACGGATTTGATAACGCGAAGTACGCTCCGGAGCAGTGCGTCCGTCTACGATCAAATCCGCGCTGTCGACCCTGTGTGCAGGGTCGCAGCTCGAAGACAATCCCGGCCTTCAAGGGGAGCTCGATCGTTGACCGTTTGTCGACGCTCGCAGAATCGCGTGCAGTACTGAGATGATTCGTTTCAGTTCGCGTAACCGAGTCGGCTCACCTCGCGGCATACTCATTCTCCCTGTCGCCTGGCGTACTCGTGCAGACGCTGGTAGCTTGGGTCTTGGCCAAGGCTCGCGTCCGCCCGCAGAATGAGATTCAAACATTGCCGCAGTTCGAGCGCCCCCCAAGACTGATCCGTGACGATCGCCGCCAACAGTCGCAACGCGTGTATCGGGAAACGGCCACACAGCCCAGACTCGTGCAGGCGATGGATGACGTAGTACGGGTGCTCGATGGGTCGCAACCAATCCAGGACCGTGGTCAGGGCAGCAGGGAACTCGGAGCCGGCCGCGATGCAGAGCCGCGCGAGAGATTCGGAGATGCCAGGAGTGGCGAGATCGCGCGACTTGGGCCAGACGTCCTGCCAGAACGGCTGGATGCGGTTTTTCCAGTATTCCTCACGCTGCTCTGCGGCCGCGTCGAGCGCCTGCACCAGCGCCCGCGCTGACTCCTGCAAGCCCTCGCGCGGCAGCGCCGCGATCGCAGCGCGCCACTCCTCCGCCGTGTAGCCGTCGACCGGCCCCAACGCTGCGTACGTCAGGAACGCGGCGAACTGCTTGGCATGCTCACCCAAGTCGCCATAGTGGCGCGCCGTTTCGAGGAACTCGCGCTTGAACGCAAGAAGCAGCGGTTGGTAAAGGCGAGGCGACCAGAGGAAGCCCTCCCACGCGGCTTTGGCTTCGAGCGGGTCGGACATCCAATCGAATCGTGGCAGCAGGTAGTGCTCGGTCCACTTGCGGTCAACACGAATGAGGGCAATCAATCGGGAAGCCAGCAGAACTCGGCCATGCCGGAACCGCTGGACCCGTACATCGCACAGCTCGGTGAACAAGGGTCCGATGTCCGCGGGAAGCAGGTCGCCGTCGTTGGGCTTTCGCTTGAACCAGAGGTTGACCAGTGCCTGCGTGACGTGGCCAATCGGATGGTTGATTGCCTCAGTGACTGGCTGATGGATCGGCTCGCCGTCGCCGCTTGTGATCCCCGAGTCCTCATCCAACGGCAATGCCAAGATACGCTGGCACATGCTCAGCAGGATGGCCTCGTATCGATCAATGGACCTGGATACAGCCTGCAGCCACTGAGTGACGGCATGCACGAGCTCCTGCACCACTGAATTGGGCATGGTTTGAACCAGTGGAGCGGCGAAGCGCCAGGAGCGCAGCACCATGGCGTCTTCGCTCCATACCTGCAGCGCTTCGCGCCAGCGCTCCTTAGGCCACACACCTGTATGAGCGAGGTCGCAAAGCGCGTAGAGGCTGTTCAGCATGTGCTTCCGGCAGGCACTGCGCCACGTGTCCTCGTAGAAGAAGCTCCTCGCGGGCTGCGCCTTACTGAGCCATTGGAATAGTGCGCTGCGCTTGCGGGGGGCGATGTCTAGATCCCGGCTCTCCTCGAAGTCCGGGTCGCCAGTGCCACTCATCCAGTGCGGGAACTCGTCGCTCTCATTGGTGGCCAGTTGCCACTGCTGGTATGCACCCGACAGCTCGGCCAAACGCGTTGCGCTGGTTGATTCGAGAGCAAGGCCGGAAGCATGCAGCTTGGCAAGGCGCAGCCACATCGCCCGATCGACAAGTCTTCGCCATTGTTCAGGGTCGGCATCGTGTCCGCGCATTTCATGCGGAAGTCCCGCCAGGATCGCCGATTCCAGCCGCTCCTTCGAAGGTGATGCCAATCGACGACCCTGCAGTACCAGCAGCCTGCACACCTCTCGCCTCGTATCGTCAGCCCACAACCACCAACTGCCATCTGCCAGTAACCACTCCACCCATTTCTCTGGAGCGATGGATCCCTCCTGGCTCGCAGCGAAAAATGCAAAGCGCTTAAACGTTGGATGCGGAAGGTCAAACCACGCCGCCGCAACACGCGCCGCGCGACCACCATCGGCACTGCGGACCGCCAGCCACGCATCGCGCACCAGCTCGATCAACGAGACCCAGTCCTGGAATCCCCTGTTCTGCCAGTGTGGACTGATCGAGGGCAGACCCCAATAGGAGCGGTCTTCGCGCTCGTTGGCCTCAGCCAGTTCGTGCAGGAGTCCCAGCGCATCTAAGAGCAACTGCTGCATGTCATCCAGCAATGCTGGAAGCGCCGCTTGCCACTGCGCGTCGGCCAGGTCGCGCAAGGCCTCGTGCACATGATCGGCGGCCAGCACCAATTCCCATTCCACCAGATGCCGCAGTCTTGTGGCCTCGTCGGCGCTTTCGGGCTCCTGGTCCCAGCTGAACGGCTTGCTCAAGCGCACCTTGGGCGACAGCAGCTCTCGCAACCCCAGTCGCATAGTGGCTGTCAAGCCTTCGCGCTTCAGCTGGATCTTCCATCGATAGAGGTCGGGTTCGCTCCGCGGTGCCTTCACACGTCCGCAGATCAGCAGCCGCCACAGGGTCCGCATCATTGGCCTTGGGATGGCCTCGGGGGCCTGGGCGCGAATATCGTCAAGTTCGGACGTCTTGCCGTCACGTTCTAGCTGGGCCAGACGGTCCAGCTCGCGCTCGATCTGCCGGATCCATTGCTCAGGCAGCTGACCGCCGCGCTCGGCAATCCAGACGACGAGCCGCGGGTCATTCAGATGCCGTACCAGCCAGCGCGCAAGTTCGGCCATCACGTCGTCCCACCCCGAATGGGAGACATATGCGGCAACCAACTGCATTGGCGGCGCGAGCGGGTACGGTGCCGGGCGATGGATCAGGCTGAACCGCAGCTTGGGGTCGGCGTTGTCACGCGGCGGCACACCGAATCGGATTAGGTCGGTGTGCCCATAACGGTCCGTGGCAAAGGCGTCGAGCAGCCACTCCAGAGACGGCACCGGATTGAACTCTGCAAACCGCTTGGCCGGCAGGCCAGACGGGTCCGACAATGCCCACAGCATCCGGCCCACGAAGTCATCCTGCCGTGTGCTGGCCGACGGCCGTGCCAGGGCATGCGCGACCACGATGCGCTCCTTGCCCGTGACACCGTCGCGATAGGTCGCGGCCCAGGCCTGCAAGGTCTGGTGCAACGCTGAATGGTCGTGCGTGCCGGCCGGTACGGGGTACAGGATCGGCGCGACGCCCTTGGCTTCCCACTCGACGGTCTTAGGCGCCTCCTGCCCCGGCTCGCTGTCGCCCAGCGTCCAGGCCTGCGGTGTGACTTCGCCCAGCATGCGGTCCGCCGCCAACGCGTCCATCATGTAGCGCAGCACCGGGTCGTTGATGCTGTAGCCGACGAAACACACCACGTAGTTGCGGAACAGCTCGCTCACGAACCGGGCCGCCCAGCGCTCCGTCAGGTAGGCCAGCCCGAAGTCGCCGCTGGTGACCACGAGCCGGTTCAAGGCGGTGTCGTCCGCCTTCTCGGGCAGCAAGCCGTGCAGATAGGCCAGCCCGTCCCAGCGGCTGTTCTTAGGGATCGGCAACATCGGCGCTGCAAAGGCCTGGAACGCCTGCCCGGTGCGCTTGGCCGCGGTGTGAAAGAGACGGTCGAAGTTGGTTGTGACCAGCCTCAGCGCGCTCTTGCGGTCGCGCCTTTCACGATCACGCGCCAGCCGAAGCAGCGCGGCATGTGTATCGGTGGCTCCCTTGCGGCGCAACTTGGGCTGCAGAGCCTCCGCCAACGCGCGACGCACGGCCAAGCGCTGGCCCGGCAGACGCCGCTCCAGCAGGTCGAGCGTGGCGTCGTACTGTCCCCGGTCCAGGGCCGCGCGTTCGATGTCGCTCGGTGCAGTGCCATTTAGCCGGTAGATCTCGTCCACCAAACCCTTGAAGCCCGGCAGACCGGCGGGGTAGGAGATGCCGGCACCGCAGAAGAACACCACGCGGCCGTCCTCGTGCGCCTGCAGGAGCGCATCGGGGATGTCCGGACCGTTGGTGATGAACTGCACTACACGCTCCCGGCGAATAGCCGCTCCAGCGTGGCGGGAAGTAGCGCGGCGTTGGCCTGGCGGATGGCAGCGTGCTTCGACTTCAGGGCCTGGGTCCGTCGAAACGCCTCGCGAACCATCAGCTGCGTTGCCATTGGCGGCACAGGCATTTCGTAGCGCAGGAAGGCGGACGGCTGCAGGCGACGGCGGCGAAGGTTCGTGCCGCCGCTCAGCTCCGCGAGCGCTGGCCAGACCTCTGGCGTGCGGAAATAGATGTCCAGAATCTCGGGCAAGACCTCGTCGGTGTTGATGCTGAAAACCGGGAACTCGGGCGATACAACCATCCCGTCACAGGCCGGCGGAACGACGCCAAGCGCGCCTTCCCAGGCCATCAGTTTGGGGTATGTGAAGTCGCCAGAACGAACGGTCGAGAGCCGCTCGTAGGCGAACTCGCTACCAGCCTTGACGACGCTTGGAAACACGCCGCGCCCGAACGAGTAAACGCCGGCAAAGCGGTACTGCGCCGTTCTGTCGACGGAGATATCCGTCGGCCGATGCTGTACCAGTTCGGACAGAGGCCGCTTGATGGCCTGATCACCTGCGGGATGGAAGATGTAGGACCTCACGAGCCGCTCCGAATCACGCTCGACGGCATCCAGATGCGCTTCGACTTCCCGCGTCTTCTCGGCCAGCGCGTCGAGGCGGGCGACGATGGCTTGTTGTTCTGACAGTGGAGGAAGCCCGATCTGCTGATCGAGAAACCGGTCTTCCTTGATGCGCACGCGGTTGGTGGTGCCTTCGCTGGCGGCCTTGCACAGTTCGACGAATGGCGCCGAGCGGACCAGCCAGCCCATGAAGGCGGCGTCGCATCGCTCTGGGTCGCGAAACTCGAACGACGGGAAGTCATTGCTGACGATGGCGCCGTCGAGTTCGGGCGGTACCAGACCGATCGCACCGTTGCGTGCGTCGATCTTCGACAGGATCAGCTGATTGGCGCGAACGACACGGCGAACCGAAACGACGTCGCCGCCGCGGACCTTGCCCCGGCTGACGACGCCTCTGCCCCACAGCTTGATCGTCACCTCGTGGTATTCGGCTGCGGGGTCAAGTACCGTGGCCTCATCGGAGCGCCGCAGCAACTCGCCCAGGGCAACTTTGGACCACCCCTTCATTCGCCGTCCACCGCGCTGACCAGCGCCTCGATCTCACCCAGCAGCCGCATCACCTCGGCCTCGTGGCTGCGCATCGACGCGATCAGGTACTTCGGGTCGGCGTGCTCCAGGCCCGCGCGGGCGTGCGGGTTCTTGAGGTCCAGGTTGTAGATGGGCCAGTACAGGGCATCGCCCTCGGCCTGGGCCACCTTGGCTGCGTGCTCGTGGGCCTGCTGATCGGCCTTGAGCACCCGCAGCTTGTCCTGCAGCGCGGCCTTGTCGCTGTTTGCCGCGGCCTGTGCGACCTGTTCCAGTTCGCGAATCGGCTTGCCCAGTGAGAGCGCCGCGTTGCGCTCGGCTTCGGCACGCTGCCAGTGCGGCGTGGCGGCCTCCACAGCAGCAGCGCGCCTGGCGGCGAAGTCCACTTTCCAGGCCTGCGGCCCCTCCTCGCGGGCGTTCCACCAGGCCCGGGCAGTTGCGAACTCCTCGAACTGCAGCGGCGCAGTCTTGCTGTATTTCTTGCGCCCTTCGGGCAAGGGAAGCTCGTAGTACCAGATGGTGTCGGTCGGGCCGCCGCGCTCGAAGAACAGCAGGTTGGCCGGGATGTCGGTGTAGGGCGCGAACACGCCTTGCGGCAGGCGAACGATGGTGTGCAGGCGGAACGCCTTGAGCAGCTCCTCCTTGATGGCGGCGCTGATGCCGTCGCCGAACAAGGTGCCGTTGGGCACGACCACGGCCGCACGGCCGCCACGCGCAGCGGGCTTGCCGCCGGGTACAGGTGCACCCGCCACGCGCAGCTTGCGCATGATGTACTGCAGGAACAGCAGCGCCGTTTCCGCCGTCTGCATGTTGGGCGGGAAGTTGGCCTTGATACCGACCTCCTCCTCGCCGCCGAAGGGCGGGTTGGTCAGGATCACGTCCACGCGTTCGCTGTGGCCGATCTCGTTGACGCGGCGGTCCAGCGTGTTGCCGTAGGCGATCTGCGGAGCTTCCAGCCCGTGCAGCAGCAGGTTCATCTGCGCCAGCATGTAGGGCAGCGGCTTGGCTTCCTGGCCGTAGAGGGTGTCTCGCTGCAGGGTGCGGCGTTGTTCGGGCGTGGTCACCTGCGGGGCCAGGTGGTCGTAGGCCTCCACCAGGAATCCACCGGTGCCGCAGGCGGGGTCGAGCACGGTCTCGCCCAGGCGCGGGTCGGTCACCTGCACCATGAAGCGCACCACGGGGCGCGGGGTGTAGAACTCGCCTGAGTCGCCCGCGGCGTCGCGCATCTCGCGCAGCATCGATTCATACAGGTGCGAGAGGGTGTGGATCTCCTCGCTGCTGCTGAAGTGGATGCCGTTGATCTTGTTGACGATGTCGCGCTGCAGGTAGCCGCTGACCATGCGGTTCTGCACGCCCTTGAAGACGTTGGCGATGACTTCGCGCTGGCTGCCCTTCTCGCCGCTGCCGGCCAGGGCTCGCAGGTAGGCGAACAAGCCCGCGCCGCGCGAGCCATCGGCGCGGTGGGTCTCATCCTGGTTGATGAAGGCCAGCAGCTCGTCGCCGGTCAGGCCGTCCTCGCGCGCGGCCCAGTCTCGCCAGCGGTATGGCGCCTCGATGATGGGCTGGTAGCGCTTGCCGTCGAGTTCGGCCTCCTGCTCGTGCACGGCTTCGAGGTCGTCTAGGAACTTGAGGAACATCACCCAGGTGAGCAGCGGCAGGCGATCCACGTCGCCATTGAGCCCCTTGTCCTTGCGCAGGATCTGGCGGGCGGTGCCGATCAGCGCCGACAGGTTCTCGCGGGTGGTGAGCGGCGCCTTGGCCTTGCGCGCGGCGCGGGGTTTCTTTGCAACGGCGGCGTCGGCGGTGGTGGCGGCAGCCGCTGGACGTTTGGAACGGGGCATCGATTCGGGTTCTCGCGTGTCTTGTCGTTATTGGTAGAGCGCGGTCTGCAGGCGGGAGACGGCGTCCTTCATGCCGCGCACGCCGCCGAAATGGCGGGTCGCGATCTCGGCGGGGCTGCCGTAGCGGTCGAAGGGCTGGACCTTCATCAGCTCGGACAGCGTGCTGAACTGCAGGATGCCGCGCTCGACGTAGCGTTCGAGCAGCAGCGCCAGGATCTCGCGCGCGGTGTCACCGTACTGGCCGAACAGGTCCTGCGCCCGGCGACGGGCCGCTTCGGCGCGCTGGCGGCGGGTGAGCAGCGGTGCGTTCCAGGCCAAATGGCACAGCAGGTCGAAGGGGTCGGCATCGGGCTGGTCGCTGCTGGCGGCCAGCTCCTCGAAGCTGATGCCGCGCTCGGTGAGCTCGCGCAGCACCTCGCTGCGCGTATCGGGGTCGGCCCAGGCCGATTGCAGGGCCTCGCGGGTGGGGTACAGGGTGCGCACGGCGCGGCCGGAGTACTCGGTGTACTTCACCACCTGCAGCTTCTTGCCGTCGGTGTCCAGGTCGTAGACCAGGTGGCCGATGACTTCGACTTCGCCAACGTCGATGTAGAACTTGCGCGGCTCGGGCGGCGGCTCGTTGATGAGAACGCCGCCTGCACCCGGACCGATCTGCTCTTTCGGCACCTCGTACCCCACAGCCTGGGCTTCGGGCGGCGTTTCGGGAGCCGTCTCCGTGACGCTGACCTGTTCGCCCGACTCGTCGACCGTTACCTCCTCGATCAGCGCGGGCTCACCGTCGAAGTCCGGATCGGCAAAGTGGCGGGTGGCCGTGCCGGTGAAGTCGATGATGTTGAAGTACTCCTTGCCATAGTCGACCTTCAGCCGCGTACCGCGCCCCACGATCTGCTTGAACTCGGCGCGCGATCCGACGACGCGAGCCAGCACCACGTTCTTGACCATCTCGGCATCGACGCCGGTGGTCAGCAGCTGGGAGGTGGTGAGGATGACGGGCGCCGGCTTGTCGACGTCTTGGAAATGCGCCAGATGGGTCAGGCCGATGGCGCCTTCGTCGGCGGTGACGCGGCAGACATAGTCCGGGTACTGCTTGACCAGATCGCTGTTGAGGTTGACCAGCTCCTGCCGCATTTCCGCGGCGTGTTCCTGGTCGACGCAGAACACCAGCGTCTTGGCGAAGCGGTCGGTGCCTTTCAGGAAGTCGGTCAGGTGCCGGGCCATTGCCCGCGTACGGGCGCGCAGGGCCACGACACGCTCGAAGTCCTTGGTCTGGTACTCGTCGTCGGGCACTTCGCGGCCGTAGCGGTCCAGTTCGTCCTTGCTCGGCCGCCAGCCAGCCGCGTCGACGGTGGTGATCACCCGGTGCACGCGATAGGGCGCGAGGAAGCCGTCCTCGATGCCCTGGCGCAGGCTGTAGGTGTAGACGGGGTTGCCGAAGTACTCGTAGCTGTCGCGCGACTCTTCGCGCAGCGGCGTCGCCGTCATGCCGAACTGCACCGCAGGGGCGAAGTAGTCCAGGACGGCGCGCCAGGCACTCTCGTCGCGGCTGGAGCCGCGGTGGCACTCGTCGATGATGATCAAGTCAAAGAAGTCAGGGCGGTACTGCCGGAAGACGTCCGTGCTGGCGGTGGAGAGCGCCTGATAGATGCCGAAGTACATGTCCCGGCTCTGGCTGACGTCGCCGCCGGCGATCTTATGGCGGGCGTCGCCGAAGGGTGCGAACATCTTGGCCATCGGGTCGTCGACCAGGATGTTGCGGTCGGCCAGGAACAGGATCTTCGGTCGGCGGTATTCGGCGGTGCGGTTCCAGCGGCTGCTCCACAGCTTCCAGCAGATCTGGAACGCGACGCAGGTCTTGCCGGTGCCTGTGGCCAGGGTGGCGAGGATGCGCTTGTCGCCCCGCAGGATCGCCTCGATCACGCGCTGAATGGCGATCTGCTGGTAGTAGCGGGGCACTTTGCCCGACAACAGGTTGAACGGCTCCAACAGGTGTGATGCGGCTTCCTGGGTAAGACGCGCCGTGCTGGTCAGGCGGGCAAACAGCTCGTCGGGCGTGGCGTAGCGGTCGACCTCGCGCTCGGTGCCGGCGGTGTAGTCGATCTCGATGATGCGGTGGCCGTTGGTCGCGTAGGCGAACTTGAGCCCCAGGATCTCCGCGTACTCTCGGGCCTGCTGCACGCCGGTCTCGGCGGGTAGGCCGATCTCCTTGGCTTCGACGACGGCCAGGGGATAGTCGCGGCGGTAGTACAGCAGGTAATCGGCACGTTTCTGCTTGCCGCGCCGTACCTTGCCGCCGGCCACGATGATGCGGCCGTTGGTGAAGCTGCGCTGTTCGCCGATGGCGTGGGGCGCCACGCCCCATCCAGCCTCCACGAGCTTCGGGGTGACGAACTCGCGGCAGGTGTCCGCCTCGGTGATCACGCCGTCTCGCATCACCTTCCCCTTCGCCGAGTTCTGCAGGCTTCACGCCCATAACTGGATCCTATCAAGCGAAGTGGGATGGCGGCAAAGAACGAACGGGTTTCACAACGAGCGGTGCACAAGCCTGGGGGATCCGTTCCGTTGGGAATTGGTCCTCTGAATTGGCAACTTTCCCGATGGTCAGTGCGCTGGTGAAGTCCGAAAGGGAATGCTGAATTCTCAGCGGGACGCGACAGGCCGCGGCAACGTCACTGGCGAAGAATGATTCGGGTGGAAGTTCGCAAGCCCGGCTCGCCAACCGCGGCGTGTGTAGCGAATCGCATCGACCCCCGTTCCACTGAGTACGGAAGAGATTCTCGGGTTGTCGGACTTCAGTCGACGCCAATCGATTGGTGCAGTTGCGGCAATTCGAACCCGTTCACGATTGCGTAGCCTACTCGAAGCACGGTATCGCCATCGGTGCCTGCACCGCGACCGAGTTTCACGCCACCGACAACAACGACACCGTTGACCTTTCCGAAATCGAAACCGCAACGTGCTCGATCTTGCGAGCACGAAGTCTTCGCCACATTTGCCTGGATTGCAGCCTGCAAGGCAGTTTCGATTTCGAGTGCCTCAACGATATCGAGAACAATACGACGACGAAAACAAACATCGAAACCGCCGGTTTCACGGTGGCGTGATGCGCACTTAACGAGTTTCTTGACTGGTAGCCGGAAAGGGCCGGCTTGGAGAGCCCGGTGACTATTCGTCCAAATTGAGATCCACACCCTTTGCCTGGGGCTTCGGGTGCGAGCGTGTCGCACTTTGTGGCTCGTCGCCAGCGTCGGGTTGCATAAGAGAAAGTAGTTCGGCGAGTTCGTCGGGCGCCAATATGTCCAGATCGGCGGCCGTGAGCAACACGCCAGTCTTGCCTTGCCGTTCCAGTGCGCAAATCACCAACTGCCCCAGTTTGGCCGCAAAGAAGCCTCGCCGTTGCCGGACCTTTTGGCGATGGAGCTTTCGCGCGGCGTTCCGCTCTGCAGCGGCGTTGCGCTCCAGCTTTTCGATCTCCTCCTTGATTCGGCGGCTTCGTGCGGCCTCTGCCGCTCTGAGAGCAGCCAATGCTCTCTCGCTTCGGGTTGATGCTGCTGACAGACTTTGCGTCAGTTTCGTATTCGCTGCCTTTCCATCCTTAGCCATTTCGACCTCCTGTTCAAGAGAAACACTGGAAGCCTGTGAATGTATTGCGGCCGGGCTCGATCGAGTTGCGTTGCACGGATTTCGAGCGAGTTTTTTTTGTTGACTTCAAGTTACAAACTGCCGAAGACCGATACAAGAAAAAAGGAAACTGAGCCCCGATAGGGGCGAACCTTCCGATACCTGAGAGCGCACAAGTTCCAGTGCCAAAAATTAAAGATCATGTTTCATTTTCACATCAGCTACATGCGTAGAAATAGCAAATCCACATCATCCGAAAAGGCGGACTACATACTGCGCGAGGGTCGCTACTCCGCCCGGGGTGATCGAGTGCGCAGAATCGGCTGGAAGTACATGCCTGAGTGGGCCAAATCGGATCCGCGCGAGTATTGGCGTGCACTCGACCGCCAGACCAACGTTAGGGCGAACGCCCGGCTAATGTTTTGCATCGAGGCCGCTATCCCACGGGATCTGCCCGATGATCTTCAGAATCAATTGGTCGACGACTTTGTGACCCACATCGCCCAAGTGTCATCGGGGCGCGACGGTGAGCAGGGTATGCCGGCCCTCTATGCCATTCACGAAGGTATTCGGCGTGACGATGCCGCTACAGGCCGCAAGCCCAATCCACATCTTCATTTCCTGATTTCGACCAGCATCAACGACGGGCGCAAGCGACCGCCCGAGATATGGTTCGGTCGCGCAAACGGCGCCAAGCCTGAAAGGAGCGGGGCGCCGAGATCCACGTTTATTGGTACGCGCAAATGGCTGCTGCAGCTGCGCCAATCGTGGAGCAGCTTTGCCAACGCCGCACTGCGTCAAGCGGGCCTGCCTGCCACTCTGGATCATCGTTCGCACCGTGCACGTGGACTGGTGGCCTTGCCTACCGTCCACCTTGGGCCGGCGCGGCACGCGTTGCTGAGGATGGGTCAACTGGATGCGCGTGTGCAATACAACGCACGCGTTCGAGCGGAAAACGAGAAGCACGAAGAAGCGCTCGAGGCGCTTCGCAAAGGATCTGCTCATTCAGCCGCCTGGCGCAGGCAATCTGAGGCCGAAGAGCGGCGCCTACAGCAAGAGCTGCTCGCGGCCAACGAAGACCTCCGCAGCATGCTGGCATCACACCCACTCGCCGACCCTGATGCGCGTCTTATTTCGAGCGCGTCGGTATTGGTCTTAAGCAGGAAGATGGCACGCGCCGCCGATGGTGGTGGTGCGGGCGGCGTGTTGGCGTTTGTGCCTGCCGTGCGTGCCGCTCTGGGCACGGGATGGCTGAGCTCCAATCTGCGCGGACAGGTATGGTGGACCCGAGCCGATTGCGACAACGCTGTGCTGATGGGCCCTGGATACCTGGCCACCGACGGACAGATGCCAGGACTTGGCTATGCGCTTGTCAACGTCGCCGCGGCGCTGGGCCTGGACGACTTGACGGTGTATGTGGCCGATCCACAAGGCGACCTGAAGCACGAGATCGCCGCGGCACTCGCACAGCATGGGCTGGACTGCACCTGGCGGCTCAGAAAGCCTACGTTCGAAGCCAAAACACGCCCCGCCGCATGACGGCTGGATTCTGATTCAAGTCTTCACCTTCCGGTGCCCAAACCCTCCTCAAAACTTGCCGAGTAGCTTGCACGCCCATTCGCCGGATTCGAGGTCTGACACGGATTTCTGTTGGCGGAACTAATCAGCGCCGGGGAACGCGCAACGCCTTCTGCAGCGCGGACTCCACACGTTTCAGTTGCGCTTCGGTCAGCGGTTGCGAAAACTCAATCGACAGCAGCCTGGATGCACTGATCCTGAGCCGTCCGTAGTCAACGGCATCCACCTCGAGCCGGCGCTCGAGGGCCGAGTGCTTCGGTGCATGTGCGCGAAAGTCGGTCAGTCGCTTCACGGCAGTCCTGGCCTTGAGCTTTCCGTCGGCTTCCGCGATCGCTGCCGCGCGACGCAGCACTTCCGCGGGGTGGCTCTTGAGTGCGACACGCAGCGCATCGGCGTCATGGACGGCAAGATCGCGAGGTGACTCGACGATCGCGAGAATCTCGGCCGGCAGGCGCGCAAGAAAGCGGCAGCGGCTGACATCACCGGCATCAACGTTCAGCGCCGTTGCCAATTCCAACTGGGTGCGGAACAGGTGCTGAGCCGGTGAATGCCGATGATCGTCGTCTGAGATCAAGCTATCGTACAAATTGCCGCGTTCGAAGGCTGAAAGGCCTTCGCGGAAGCTGTTCTCGGCGTGCAGGTATGCCGCTGCCGAGTGGTCGTCCATTTCGCGGACCAGTGCGTAAACCGGCTTGCCGAGTTGCGAGCAAGCAAGCGCACGTCGCCTTCCGTAAACGATTTGGTACTGGGCAACGACCCGATTCGACACGGTGACAGTATCACCGGTGGGCCGGACAAGAATCGGCACACGATTCCGCTGGCTCTTGGCGATAGATTGCTTCAGGGCCTGGAATGCCTCATCGGCCAACCGCTCAGGGTGGCAGTGTGACCATTCACACTCCAGAAGCTGGGCCGGCAGGAGCGCAAGTTCCGCCCCAGTGGCGCGACCCCGTGAAGGCGACGCTTTGGGGTTGCCATTGCGACCCCCGCGATGGGCGCTATCCGTCGGTGGCAAGCTCTTGCGCCGCACCTTGGGGCTGCGCTCCAAAGTACGGGGTCCGGCAGGCGGCGCCGATTCGCCATTGAGCGTCGTAGTCTTCTTCATGGCCGCCCCGGTTTCTTGCGCCAAGCGACGATGTCCGCCCAGCTGGGAACTGAAATGCCGAAGTCGACCTTTGCAAGATGGCTTACCGCAAGCTCTGCAGGTACAGCAGCACCATACTCCGCTTCGGAGTAGTGCTCGTCCTTCATCGCGCCCGTCGAGTGCCCGAGAAGACGCTGGATCAAGGCTTCGGCCAGCCCGGTCTTCTGCACAGCCTGAGAAAAGTTGGATCGCAGGCTATGCGGCACCTTCTTGCGAAACACATATGCTCCAGCCGAGCGGACCAGTTTGCCGATGTGATCGGAAGCTTTGCGACCCCAGAGACTCTTCGCGTGCCACGTAAGCTTCGGAAAGAGATGCCTTGATTCAGAACTGCCACCGCTGACCTGCGAGACGAAGTCAAGGAAGCCGAGTTCAATAAGCTTCGGGTGAATCGGAACCGTTCGCCGCGACGCCCCGTTCTTCAGCCGCCTCAGATAGTCCTCCGCCGTCTGCGACGTGATGTCCACGACAGCGCCGTCTTCCCCTTCTTCAACGGTCGCGGTGCGAATGCAGGGCACACCATCCACGTAGCAGATGTCGCCCGTATGCGTCTGCGTGGCCTCTGAAATTCGGAACCCCAGATACAGGCACAAGAGCGGTGCCCAGTAGGCCCAATCGTGCTTCATCGCCCTAACCCTGAAGCCGGGTTGCTCAAAGATTCGTTGGAGCTCATTGAGCGAAAAAGCGACGAAGCCAGTGCCTTGCGAGCCTTTGATTTTCTTGGACGACGCTGCCCCTGCGGCTGCTTTCCTGGCGAGTTCGAACTCCATCCGCACGTCTGCGGTGATATAGCCCTTGCGCTCGAGCCAAAAGATACAAGGGGCAATGTGCGTCAGCTTCTTCAATACGTTGCGGGCGCTCGGGGACGGAAGGCCTTTGGCCTTCGCTTCCGCGATGAGTACTGGTGCTTCGACCCCATCCGACCGCTTTCCCTGCCGCGGGGGAAGCAACTTCATCTGATCATGAAGCGATGCAATGCTTTGACGCGTCAAATCGCGTACGGGAATGTCCAGCATGTCGACCGTGCCGGACTCGCCTTTGACCGGGCGGCGTACAGTACTGACCAGTTCGCGAAAGATTCGAAAAGAGGGTGCGTACGAACTTTCCCAGGTCTGCTTTGAAAATGTCACACCGCTCTTATGCAGCCACTCTTGGATGGCGTCTTCCAGCCAAACAACATCAGACGCAGGATCGGGCGATGTCGCTTCAATCGGAGACGCCGGCAGGCTGCTGCTTGCAGACATGGGCTTGTGGGCGCGGGATGAGTTGGACGCAGCAGGTGCGGAATCATCCGAAGGCAGCAAACTCGGCGCGTTGGCCGCGATTCCTCGGCCAACCATCTGCACAATCACGTTTACGGATTGCTTCAGCAGGGTCAGCGTCTCATACGTGGCGCCTGCGGACGTCTCGATCTTCAGAGCGCCGTTGATGTAGGCGACCGTGAAGCCGTTTTCTTCTTTACCAGCATTGAACATAGGGATGCCCCGTTTGCCAAACCTGGTAAAGAAGTCTAGGCAAATTTCTTTCGAACGGGCAAGGGCGAACCGCTTTACGGAAGTTTTTGTTGATCGGCGAATTTCCGACGGCAAGTTTGGATGAGCCTGGCGGACCCACTGCGGCACAACCAACCGCACGTACCAAATGCCGTGCGGTGAGCGCCAAAGGTGCTCTGCGCCTGGGTGAATGTCCCAGACCTGGTCGCTGTTGACGGCGATTGTTTCCGTGGCTGGCGCAACACTCGAGTCGGGTTGTGCCGGGTCGTCGGACGATGGCGGCAGGACAGCGGCGTGTTGCTCTTTCGCAACGTCCGTGTGGTCGGGAGGGGTCAGGCTTGGATTGGTCAGCACGATGCGAATGCGAAGTTGGATCAGCGATTTGGATCACTTCGAACTTCGATCGAACCCAAAACAAAAAAGGCCTTGAATATCAAGGCCTTAGTTGCTTTTTGGTGGAGACGAGGAGGATCGAACTCCTGACCTTCGCATTGCGAACGCGACGCTCTCCCAGCTGAGCTACGCCCCCAAACCAGCGTAAATTCTAGCATCCGTGTCGCGCTCGCCTGGGAGCGCGGGGCGGGCAGAACCACGAAAGGAAACGAGGACCATGTCCCGCATCGACCCCGTCTGGCTGGATGAGCAATACAACAACCGTGCCCGCGTGCCCGACTATGCGCGGCACCTGGGCCACTGGGCCGAAGCCTCTGCGCTGAGCCGTTCGCGCAGCAACTGCCGCCTGGACCTTCGCTATGGCGACGGCGCGCTGGAAAATCTGGACGTGTTCCCCACAGCCGCACCCAGCGCGCCGGTGCTGGTGTTCCTGCACGGTGGCTACTGGCGGGCACTGGACAAGAGCGACTTTTCCTTCGTGGCGCCGGTGTTCACGCAGGCCGGTGCGATGGTGCTGGTGCCCAACTACGCGCTGTGCCCGACGGTGACGGTCGAGCACATCTGCCTGCAACTGGTGCGCGCGCTGCAATGGGTGTGGACCCATGCCGCCGAGCATGGCGGCGATCCTTCGCGCATCGTCGTGGCCGGGCATTCGGCGGGCGGCCATCTGGCGGCCATGCTGCTCAGCTGCCGCTGGAAGCAGGTGGCCGACGAGCTGCCGCCGCAGCTGGTGACCGGCGCGCTGTCGATCTCCGGCCTGTTCGACCTGGAGCCGCTGCGCCACACGCCCTTCCTGCAGGGCGATCTGCAGCTCACACCCAGCTCGGTGGCCCGGCTCAGCCCGGCCTTCTTCCCGCGACCCAAGGGCAAGCTCTACGCCACCGTCGGCGCGGCCGAAAGCGAGGAGTTCCTGCGCCAGAACCAGCTGATCCGCGACGTCTGGGGCCCGACCGCCGTGCCGGTGTGCGAGACGCTGCCCGGCCGCGACCATTTCAGCGTGCTGGAAAGCCTGGTCGACCCCGACGGCCGCCTGCACGACCTGACGCTGCGCCTGCTGGGCCTGCGCTGAGGGCCCGGCGCGGCGGGCCGATCGGCCCTGCCTATGGCCGGCATTGAAGTTGTGTATTGGCCTTGGCGCGGAGGCTTTGCTAGCGTCCGGTTTCCCGCCAAGCGGCGACGGAGTTTCGTTCACCAACCAGGAGACTGAGATGGGCTTGAAAGGATCGAAGACCGAGCAGAACCTGAAGGACGCCTTCGCGGGCGAATCGCAGGCCAACCGCCGTTACCTGTACTTCGCGAACAAGGCCGACGTGGAAGGCCAGAACGACGTCGCGGCGCTGTTCCGCTCCACCGCCGAGGGCGAGACCGGCCACGCGCACGGCCACCTCGAATTCCTCGAGCAGGGCTCGGGCGACCCGGCCACCGGCCTGCCCATCGGCAGCAGCCGGCAGAACCTGGCGGCCGCCGTGGCCGGCGAGACGCACGAGTACACCGACATGTACCCGGGCATGGCCAAGACGGCGCGCGAGGAAGGCTTCGACGAGATCGCCGACTGGTTCGAGACGCTGGCCAAGGCCGAGCGCTCGCACGCCAACCGCTACCAGAAGGCGCTGGACGCGCTGGTCGACTGAACCGGCCAGCCGCTGCCGCAGGGAACAAGGGGCTTCGGGCCCCTTGTTCGTTTGGCCGACCCTTTCAGCGAGACCGCGATGCGCGAAGGCAACCTCGAAGCCCCGACCCGCCACCCCATCGACTGGAAGAACCCCGACTTCTACGACGAGGCCTCGGCCTTCAAGGAGATGGAGCGGGTGTTCGACATCTGCCACGGCTGCCGCCGCTGCGTCAGCCTGTGCCAGAGCTTTCCGAACCTGTTCGACCTGGTCGACGCCACCGACGATGGCGAGGTGCACGGCGTCAAGAAGGACGACTACTGGAAGGTGGTCGACCAGTGCTACCTGTGCGACCTGTGCTACATGACCAAGTGCCCGTACACGCCGCCGCACGCGTGGAACCTGGACTTCCCGCACCTGATGCTGCGCGCCAAGGCCATCAAGTTCAGGAAGGGGCAGGTCAAGGGGGCCGAGAAATTCCTGGCCAGCACCGACGTGCACGGCCAGTTCGCCGGCATCCCGGTGGTGGTGCAGGCGGTCAACGCCGTCAACCGCACGAAGTTCGCGCGCAAGCAGATGGACGCGATGCTGGGCGTGCACCCCGACGCCTGGATGCCGGCGCTGGCGTCACAGCGCTTCCGCTGGGGCGCCGAGAAATCGCCGTCGCAGGTGGTCACCAACGGCCAGCGCACGCCGGGCAAGGTGGCTATCTTCTCCACCTGCTACGTCAACTACAACGAGCCGGGCATCGGCCATGACCTGCTGAAGCTGCTGGCGCACAACGACATCCCCTACGTCATCGTCGACAAGGAGAAGTGCTGCGGCATGCCCAAGCTGGAGCTGGGCGACCTGGACTCGGTGGCCGCGCACAAGGCGGCCAACATGCCGGTGCTGGCGCGCTATGCGCGCGAGGGCTACGCCATCCTGAGCGCGGTGCCCAGCTGCACGCTGATGTTCAAGCAGGAGCTGCCGCTGATGTTCCCCGACTGCGCCGACACCCAGGCGGTGAAAGAGGCGATGTTCGACCCCTTCGAGTACCTGGTCGCGCGCCACAAGGACGGCCTGCTGAAGCTGGACTTCAAGGCCGCCCTGGGCAAGGTCAGCTACCACATCCCCTGCCACGGCCGGGTGCAGAACATCGGCAAGAAGACCGAGGAGATGCTCAAGCTGGTGGGCAGCAAGGTCGAGCTGCAGCTCACCACCGTGGAGCGCTGCTCGGGCCATGCCGGCACCTACGGCGTGAAGACGCCCACTCACCCGGTGGCGATGAAGATCGGCAAGCCGGTGTTCAAGGCCATGGCCAAGGACGGCCCCGACGTCATCGGCAGCGACTGCCCGATGGCCGGCCACCACATCGCGCAGGGCATGGAGCAGGCCGGCACGCCGGCCAAGCAGGTGATGCACCCGCTGACGATGGTGCGCACCGCCTACGGACTTTGAACGCAAGAGGACACGCACCATGGGCATCACCCGTGACAGCCTCCTGACGCTGGAGGCCTACGCCAAGATCCGCAAGAGCAGCCGCGCCGAGGCCATCGCGCACCGCAAGCGGCGCAGCGTGCCGCTGGGCGAGCACCTGACGCTGCAGTTCGAGGACGAGCAGACCATCCGCCGGCAGATCCAGGAGATGCTGCACATCGAGAAGATCTTTGACGAGGAGGGCATCCAGTCCGAGCTCGAGGCCTATGGCCCGCTGGTGCCCGACGGCAGCAACTGGAAGGCGACGATGCTGCTGGAATACCCCGATCCGCACGAGCGCAAGCGCGAGCTGTCGCGGCTGATCGGCGTCGAGGACCGCATGTTCGTCGAGGTCGAGGGCCATCCGCGCGTCTACGCCATCGCCGACGAGGACCTGGACCGCGAGAACGACGAGAAGACCTCGTCGGTGCACTTCCTGCGCTTCGAGTTCAACCCGGCCATGCGCCAGGCCATCCGCGCCGGCGCCGCGGTGCGCCTGGGCTGCGACCACACCCACTACCCGGCGCACGTGCAGATCGCGCCCGAGACGCTGGCCAGCCTGGCCGGCGACCTGGCTGCGGGCTGAAGCCCGCGCCGCCCGGCCCCGGGGCCTGTCGTGCGGATGGCACGGCAGGCCCTATCTTCTTGGGAGCGCCACCCAATCGGGGGATGACGGGGGCTTGCACAGGCTGAAAAATTGGTGTCACGCTGGCCGTCCATGATGGCGGGCGTTGTGAGCGCAACGGTTGCCACCGCAAGGAGACTGGGCCATGCCGCAGACCTTCAACGTCGGATCGAAGTCGCTGTTCGTCACGGTGACCGCCTGGGTCTTCATCGTGCTGGCGGCGCTGGCCAGCCTGTCGGCGCTGCTGCAGAACGCCGAGCTGGCCTCGGTGCTGCCCGGCCTGACGATCGTCGGCAACGTGCAGCCGCTGCCGCTGCTGACCGGCCTGCTGATGGGCTACCTGCCGTGGGTGGTGGGCGCCGGCCTGGCGGTGTCGCTGGCCACGCTGGCCTGCGCCATCGGCCTGCTGCTGCGTCTGGAATGGGCGCGTCGCGTGTTCATCGCGCTGCTGGTGCTGGCCATCGTGGCCAACGTCGGTGGCCTGTGGCTGCAGCACGAGCTGATGCAGTCGCTGGTCAGCAGCACGCTGCAGTCCTCGCCGCTGCCGCCGCTGGTGGCGAACGTGTTCGGCGGCTTCGTCACCGCGGCCCGCGTGATGGCGGTGGTGGTGACGCTGGGCGCCTGCGGGCTGCTGGTGTGGATCATCCGCCGGCTGATGTCGCCGGCGGTGCGCCAGGAATTCGCCTGATCGGCCGCGGCCGCCTTCAGCGCAGCTCCAGCTCCCAGATCTCGCCGACCAGGTCCTGGCCGAAGCTGCGGTGCGGCTTACTGGCCAGCAGTCGGTAGCCGGCACGCTGGTAGATGCCGCGCGCCGCCAGCAGCAGGCTGTTGGTCCACAGCCGGATGCGCCGGTAGCCGGCCAGGCGGGCGAAACGCTCGCATTCGTCCACCAGCCGCACGCCCAGCCCCAGGCCGCGGGCCGCCGGCTCCACCAGCAGCATGCGCAGCTGCGCGACGCCCGGCTCGACGGCCTGCGTGGCCTCGTCCCGCGCCTGCACCAGGAACACGCAGCCCAGGCGCTGGCCGTCGCGCTCGGCGATCCAGCAGGCCTCGCGTGCCGGCTCGAAGTGCTCGACGAAGTGTGCGGCGATGCGCGCCACCAGCGCCTCGAAGCCGAGGTCCCAGCCGAACTCCTGCGCGTACAGCGCGCCGTGGCGCGACACCACCCAGCCGATGTCGCCCGGGCGGGGCGGGCGCAGCAGCAGGTCGGCGGGGGCGGCGGGCGCGGACATGGGCAGCCACTATAGGCCGGCAGCTTGCCCTGAATACTGTATAAAAGTACAGTATCCAGCATGGACTCCCCGCCCGCCGGCCTGCCGCCGCCGGCCCCCGAAACCTTGAACATCCAACCCGTAACCAACCCCGCACACATCTTGACAGTCAGAACATCTGTGCTATACTCTCGGAAATACTTAACCTACTTAACCCTAATCTGAACTGAACCT
>JAFLDH010000159.1 GCA_017302505.1 Burkholderiales bacterium | reverse complement strand
TAATGTCCCGCTCTAGGCTGATGTCGTCGTTGACCAACTCGGCTCGACGACCAGCGAAAACGCCGGGCACAGCTTACTGGGCCGGCGTGATTGTCGCCCCTGCCAATGCGCGCCTAGTCAACGGAACGGCTGCAACAGGGATGCCGTGGAACAGACAGCCACTTGCGGCATACAGCATGCCAACTGCTACCAAGGGCTGCCGGACAGAAAGTTGGCGCCGTAGATTGGTTGTGACAACGCTTGGCACTCCCCATAATGGGAAGCAATCGTCCATGCCGAACATCGCGCAAGCCGCCTTGATATGTCGCAGACGGAGCGCCTCTACAGGATCAAGAGTCAGCTGGACCAAGGCCGCTGCCTGAAGAAGTGTGACTTGCTGTCCGACTTAGGTATCTCACCAGCAACGCTGAAGCGCGACCTGGCGCACCTGCGTGACCGCATGAACGCGCCGGTTGTGTTCGATCGCGAGCTCAATGGGTGGCGGCTGGATCCAGCCGCACGGCTGGCGGGCACACAGTACGAGCTGCCCGGCCTATGGCTCAGCGCCGATGAAATCCACGCGCTGCTGACGATGCAGCACCTGCTGGCAAACCTGGATGCCGGCGGCCTGCTGGGGCCGCACATCGCGCCGCTGGCCGAGCGGCTGCAGCGTATGCTGGGCACCGGCGTGCAGGCCAGCGCCGAGGTGGCGCGCCGCATCCGTGTGCAGACGGTGGGCGCGCGCAAGGTGCACCTGCCGCACTTCCAGGCCGTGGGCACCGCGCTGCTGCGCCGCCAGCGGCTGCAGATCGACTACCACGGCCGCAGCCGCGATGAAACGCGCGACCGGCAGGTGTCGCCGCAGCGGCTGATCCACTACCGCGACAACTGGTACCTGGACGCCTGGTGCCACCTGCGCCGCGGCCTGCGCAGCTTTGCGCTGGACGCGATGCGCAGCGCGCGCGTGCTGGACAAGGCGGCCATCGACGTGGGCGATCACGAACTCGACGCCGTGCTCGGCGCCGGCTACGGCATCTTCGCCGGCCGCAAGGTGCAGTGGGCCGAACTGCGCTTCAGCCCCGAACGCGCGCGCTGGGTGGCGGCCGAGACCTGGCACCCGAAGCAGCAGGGACATTTCGAGGCCGACGGCAGCTGGCGGCTGCGCCTGCCCTATGCCGACCCGCGCGAGCTGGTGATGGACATCCTGCGGCATGTGCCGGAAGTGCAGGTGCAGGGGCCGGCGGGATTGCGGGAGGTGGTGGAAGAAAAGTTGAGAAGCGCGTTGGCCAGGATCACGCCATGAGCCTGGGCTACGGCAACATCGGCTGCATGCCCCATCCCATCCAACCTGACAACGCGCCCCAGGAGTACTTTGCCTATTGGGGCAAGGCGCGACCACAGGAAGGGGCGGCAGAGCTGCACCTGCTGGCATATCACGCGCTAGATGTCGCGGCAGTAGGCCGCGTGTACTTGCAGCACGCACCGGCTTTGATGGGCTGGCTGCGTGAGCAGTTCAGGGTGTCTGGCCCAGCACTGCTGGACTGGCTCACCTTCTGGCTGGCGTTGCACGATCTGGGCAAGTTCTCGGTCGGCTTCCAAGGCCAGCGCGCCGATCTTGTAGAGAGATTGCAAGGTGCGCCCTGTATCCACCGGGCGCCCGCGAACGTCAGGCATGACAGCCTAGGCATGCATGTCTGGCTCGAGCATGTTCAGCCGCGTGCCGAACAGCAAGGCTGGTTCGGCAGTGACCTCGACTATTTCGATGGCATTACCTACTGGGCTCGTGCCGTAACGGGCCACCATGGTCAGCCGCCGCTGAGCGAGGTGCGATTCATGGCCGAGCACTTCCGGCCCCGCGATGTGAGCGCTGTTCATTCGTTCGTGGACGCTATGCGCGAGCTGCTGCTCACCCTCGCCGCAGCGGGCGTACCGCAATCCCACGACGCCGTGCGATTCCTGAAGCTGAGTCAGGAGTTGTCCTGGTGGGTGGCGGGCTTGGCCGTGCTGGCCGACTGGATCGGCTCGAACTCCAATGTGTTCACCTATCGCGACGAGCCGGCAGTGTCGATCGAAGACTACTGGAACGAAGCGCTGGCACTGGCCGAACTGGCGCTTCGGCATTCGGGCGTAGTCCCGGTTGGCCGGCAGACAAGCCTCTCCTTCGCGGAGTTGTTTCCTGCCATCGCGCGGCCCTCGCCGCTGCAACGCTGGGCCGCATCGGTGAGCCTCTCGCCCGGCCCGCAGATTCACCTGCTGGAGGACGTCACCGGCGCCGGCAAGACCGAGGCCGCCATCACACTCACTCACCGCCTTCTCGCGGCTGGCTGCGCCGACGGCTTCTTCATCGGCCTGCCCACCATGGCCACGGCGAACGCCATGTACGGCCGCATCGCCGATGTCTATCGGCTGTTGTTCGACGGCGATGCCAGCCTAGTGCTGGCGCATGGGCGCAAGACCTTGGTCGAGGACTTTGCAGCCACTGTCATCGAACCGGGCCAAGAGGAGCACGACTCGCGGCAGCACGACGAAAGTGCCACGAGCCGCTGCACACGCTGGCTGGCCGATCACAACAAACGCGCACTGCTGTCGCCCGCCGGTGTGGGCACCGTGGATCAGGCACTGTTGGGCGCACTGCAAAGCAAGCATCAGTCGCTGCGCCTGCTGGGGTTGGTGCGCAAGGTGCTTGTGGTCGATGAGGTTCATGCCTGCGATGCCTACATGCAGCGCACGCTGGAAGTCCTGCTGCGCTTCCATGCGCGCGCCGGCGGCAGCGCGATCTTGTTGTCGGCGACGATGCCCGAGCGCATGAAAACTGCGCTGCTGAAAGCTTTCGCCGCCGGTTGCCAGCAGTCGACGCCCGGCTTGGGCTCCGAGGCCTACCCGCTTGCCACATCCTGGTCGGCCGCGACGCCTGCTGCCGTGGCTGAAGTCGCCATCGACACGCGCGCCGATGTCCGCCGCCGGGTTTGCGTGCGCTACGAAACCCAAATCGATGCCGTCATTGCCGGCATCGTCGCTGCGCTGGCTGCGGGCCAATGCGTGGCCTGGATCCGCAACACCATCGCCGACGCGCTGGACGCGCGCACGGCACTGGCAACTCAGGTGGCAGCCGACCGCATCACGCTCTTCCATGCCCGCTTTGCGCTGGGCGACCGGCTCGACATCGAAGAGGCTGTGCTCGCGGCGTTCGGCCCCGAAAGCGGCCCTGAACAACGCCGCGGTCGACTGCTGATTGCCACGCAGGTGGCGGAACAGTCGCTGGACGTGGACTTCGACCTGGTGGTGTCCGACCTGGCGCCCGTCGACCGGATCATCCAGCGTGCCGGCCGACTGCGGCGCCACGTCCGCGACGTGCAAGGTCGGCGCATGGTCCGGCCCGGAGCCACCGACGAGCGGGGCGAACCCTGGCTGTGGGTGCTGGGTCCGGCGTGGACCGACACACCGGCGGCCAACTGGTTCAAGCAGATGTTCCCCAAAGCCGCAGCCGTCTATCCGCATCACGGCCAACTTTGGTTGACCGCGGGCGAGTTGCGCAGCGGCACTTTCACCATGCCGGACGATGCGCGCCGCCTGGTCGAGACTGTGTTCGCAGACGAAGCGACTCTGCCCGCTGGCTTGCAAGGCAATGCGAACCGGGTTGAGGGTGCAGCCTATGGCGATGCCAGCCTGGCCGACATGAACAGCGTGAAGTTGAACAAGGGCTATGCGCGCGACGGCATCGAGTGGAGCGCCGACACCGTCACGCCATCCCGCCTGGGCGAAGACACCATGGACGTGTTGCTGGGCCGCTGGCATGGCGATGAACTGCGCCCTTGGCGCGACGACAAGCCGCTTCGCCACCAATGGACCTACAGCGCCGTGCGGGTGGCAAGGCGATTGATCGCCAGCGCCGTACCGCCAAGTTCGCCGGTACGAGCAGCGGCCGTGGAGGCCGCACTCGAAGCCATGCCCGGCGGCGGCAAGTGGGTTGTCATGCTGGCGCTGGACGAATCGACGGGAATTCCGCTCGTTCAGGCGCAGGCTGCCACCAAGGACGATTCGCCGGCGAAGATCACCGTCTGGCGTTACGACACAGCCATGGGTCTGCGCGCCGAGTTGCCCGCACTGCCGGAGAACGAATGAACCTGCTCGACGAACCCTGGATGCCGGTGCGGCTGCACAGCGGCGAGCGCGAATGGATCGCGCCGCACCAACTCTCCGATGCCCGCATCGCGGCCTTCGATGCAGACCGCGCCGACTTCAACGGCGCGCTGGCCCAGTTTGCGATCGGCCTGCTGCAAACCTGCACGACCGTGGACAACGCGATCGAATGGCGTGGATTCTTCAGCGCGCCACCGGACCAGACAGCGCTGCATGCCTGGTTCGAACCCCACCGCAACGCCTTCGAGTTCGACGGGAGCGGCGCGCGCTTCATGCAGGACTTTGACTTGCGCGCGACAGAAGGCGAGTCGGTGGCCATCGGCAGTCTGCTGATCGAGACCCCGGGCGAGAACACACTGAAGAACAACAGCGACCACTTCGTCAAACGCGGCCTGCTGAACCAGCTCTGTCCGTGCTGCGCGGCGCTCGCGCTCTTCACCCTGCAGCTGAACGCCCCCTCGGGTGGCGCTGGGCACAGGACGGGCTTGCGTGGCGGTGGCCCCCTGACCACCCTGCTGCTGGCCGAGCAAGGCCCCCATTCCTTGCGCAGTCTCTGGCATGACCTTTGGCTGAATGTGCGCGAGCGCGAGGGCTTCCTGGCTTCCGGCGGGGATTCAAGCAAATCGGCACCTCACCACTCCTTTCCGTGGCTCGCAAGCGTTTCGGCCATGCAAACGGAAGGCGGCTCGATGGCGCCCGTGCAGGTGCACCCGTCGCACGTGTTCTGGGCCATGCCGAGGCGCATCCGCCTGGACTTCGAGACCGTGGGCAGCGGTGCCTGCGACATGTGCGGCCGGGAATCGGACCGCCAGGTTCGTCAATACGTCACCCGCAACTACGGGCTCAACTACAAAGGGGCTTGGTCTCACCCCCTTTCGCCCTACTACGAGTCCAAGGAGGGCTGGCTGCCCCTGCACCCACAGCCCGGTGGGTTGGGGTACAGGCACTGGCTCGGGTGGGTGTTGGGGATGCAGAACGAGAACCGCAAGGTCAAGCGTGCCGAGGTGATTGCGCAGTTCTTCGAAGCGCAGGTCGAACGGCGCACGGGCGTGCGCTTGCGCCTGTGGGCCTTCGGCTACGACATGGACAACATGAAGGCACGCTGCTGGTACGAGGCCACGATGCCTCTCTATGCGCTAAACGATTGCGACCGGCAGGTGCAGAAGGATTTGGGCGAAGAAGTCGGCTCCTGGCTCACTGGCGCAGAGCTGGCAGCCAGCTACACGCGAGGCGCCGTCAAGGATGCGTGGTTTGGCGGGGACGCGCGCGGCGACTTCAGCTTTGTCGATTCGGCGTTCTGGAGCCGCACCGAAACCGCGTTCTACGAGCTGCTGCGTGAGCGCATCAATGCCGCGCGCCAAGGCACGCCGGTCGAGCGCCAGGCGACCGCCGAACGCTGGCGCGAACGGCTGCGCAACACGGCCCTGCGCCTCTTCGACGACGAGCTTGTCGGTACCGGCCCTGTCGAGCGCCAGAACCCGGCGCGCATCGCCAAGGCCCACCACCAGCTGAGCATGAACCTGAACGGGCCAAAGCTGCGTGGCGCCCTGGGTCTGCCGGTGAAGGCGAGCGCCAAGCCCACGGATACCAAAGGCGCCAAGGCGGCGTGAGGAGAAGCGATGGCCACAACAAACCGATATGCGCTGGGCGAAGCACCGAAAGCTGTTTTGAAACGCTGGTGGCACACCATCAGCAGCGAGAACCCCAGCAGCAGCGTCCGCGCCGACCGCGCGGTGCTCAAGCGTGCGGAAAGCCTTCAAGCCGTCGCCTGCACATCGGCCTATCAGCGGGTGTATCGCGACATGGCCGCCGCGCATACCGGCGAGCCCTGGCGCGACTTCCAGCAGGAACGTATCGCCGCCATCGTTGCGCTGGCAGCGCACGTGAAAGAAAGTACAGCGCACTCGTTGCCGAAGGCCATGAGCAATCCGGCCGAGGGCAGCGACCGCAACCCTGTGAGCGAACTGCGCTTTGCGCGCTTGCTGGATTCGCCCGACATCGAAGCTCTGTTCACCGGGCTGCGCCGAAGCCTGCCGCTGATCGGCCATGCGGTCGATGTGCTATCGCTCGCCGACGATGTTTTCGGCTGGGGCGATGTCGTCAAGAAGCGCTGGGCCTATGGCTACGCCTGGCCGAAGAAGTCCGGCGACTGACGCGCCTCGGCTGTTGCCCCTGCAAACACCGCACCCCTACCCGATCACTTCTCTCCAGAAAGCGTCCCATGACCCGATTCATTCAACTGCACGTGCTGACCAGCTACCCGCCGTCTAACCTGAACCGCGATGACACCGGCCGGCCAAAGACCGCGTTGGTCGGTGACGCGAACCGATTGCGCATCTCTTCACAGAGTCTGAAGCGTGCTTGGCGAACGTCGGCCGAGTTTGCACGGCACTTGCCCGATGCCGACGTGCAGATTGGGGATCGCACGAAAAGAGTCGGTCTCGAATGGGTGTTCAAGCGACTGCTGAACAACGGCGTTCCCGAAGCAACGGCGCGACAATGGTCCAAAGACATTCAGCGCGCCTATGGCGAACCGGAGACTTCGACAACTGACCCCGACGCCGAGTTGCTGAACGGCCAGTTGGTCCACCTTTCGCCCATCGAGCACGAAAAGCTCTCGTCCTTTGTGGACCTGCTGTCGAGATACTTGCTCCAGGGTGAACCAGCAGAAGCAATAGAAAGAATCGAAAAGGCCATCCAGAACCGCGACAAGGCCAAAGACAAGAAGAAGGCCAACGGCGCGCTTGTCAAGCAGCTCGCCGAATTGCTGCTTGTAAGCGACAGCACAGCCGTCGACATCGCGCTGTTTGGCCGAATGCTTGCCTCAGTTCCAGCCTTCAACTTTGACGCCGCCGTGCAGGTGGCTCACGCGATCACCGTACACAAAGCAGCTGTCGAGGACGACTACTTCAGCGCCGTGGACGACCTCAACAAGAGCGAGGACACCGGCGCCGGGCACATCGGCGAACGCGGCTACGGCGCCGGATTGTTCTACCTGTACATCGCCATCGACCGCGAACTGCTGAAGAAGAATCTCGGCGGCGACGAGGCCTTGACTTCGCGCGCACTCGAATCGCTGATTCGCGCCATCACCAAGGTGTCGCCGACCGGCATGCAAAACAGCTTTGCCTCGCGCGCCTATGCCGGCTATGTGCTGGCCGAGAAGGGCAAGCAGCAGCCCCGCTCGCTGGCTCAGGCCTACCTCAAGCCAGTGAAGCCGTTCGACGACGAGGACATCTTCGAGAAGTCGGTCGATGCACTCGAGACACGGCTGAGGAACTTCGATGCCGTCTATGGCGACTGCGCCGACAGTCGCTACACCGTAAACGTGGAAAAGCCCGAGGGTTCGCTCGACGGTCTCGTGAAGTTCGTGACGGGCTGAGCGCGATGGACTATCTGGTCTTTCAGCTTCAGGCGCCCTTGTCGTCCTGGGGTGAGCCGGCGGTCGGTGAATTCCGTGGCACGGCCGAGCATCCGTCGCAGTCTGCCCTGGTCGGATTGCTGGGTGCGGCGCTCGGGGTGGATCGCCACGACGAGGCGACGCACGCCGCGTTGCGCGACGGTTACGGCTTTGCCGTGGGTGTGCAAGCGCCGGGCAGCCTCCTGCGCGACTACCACACCGCCCAAGTGCCGCCACGCACCGCGCTCAAGGGAAAGCCGCACGCCACGCGACGCGATGAACTCGCGGTGCCCAAGCCCGATCTCGGCACCATCTTGTCGACGCGCGACTACCTTCAGAACGCCGCCAGTCTGGTCGCGATGCAGGCGCGAAGCTCGCGCACGGCGCCATACACGCTGACGGCGCTGGCGGCTGCACTGCGCGAGCCGTGTTTCACCCTCTACCTCGGCCGCAAGTCGTGCCCCCCCGCCGCACCGTTGTGGCCGCAGGTGTTCGATGCCGAGTCGGTCGCGGCAGCATTCGCCCGCTACGCAGAGCTGCATGCGGCTGCACGACAGACTGCGGCCGACAAGCGTGGCAGGCTTCCGCTGGAATCGCTGATGCCGCTGACCCGGATTGCCTTCGACGACCATGTGGTGGCCGGCGTCGAACACGACCTCAGCACGCGCCGCAAGGATCGGCTGATTCGCCGCAAGGGCTGGCATTTCGGCGATCGCACCGAACACATTGCGCTCATCACTCTCGAGACCTGACCATGTACTTCAGCCTCATCACGCCGGCGGAAGGCCGTGAGCGCGAAGCCGCGCAACAGCGCTTGGAAGGCCCATATCGCGACCATCAATGGATCTGGCAGATGTTCCCGGCACCGGCGGGCACTGCGCGCGACTTCCTGTTTCGACGGCACGAGGTAGAAGGCTTGCCGCGCTACTACGTCGTATCGAAGCGAAGACCCGAAAGCCGCCACAAGACCTGGCAAGTGCAGGTCCGCGACTACGCGCCACAGGTTGCCGCTGGTACCCGCCTGCGCTTCGAGTTGCGCGCAAACCCCGCCGTGCGCCACAGCCGCGACGGCAAGTCCAGCCGACATGACGTGGTGATGGAAGCGAAGAGGAAGATGCTCGCCGAGCGTGGTTTGTCTCGTTGGGCGGACTGGAACGATGACGCGCGTCCCGCGCTCTACAGCATCGTGCAGCAGAGTTGCGGCGCGTGGCTGGCGCGTCGCGGCGAATCGCTGGGGTTTGCCGTCGATGCCGATTCATTGGTGGTCGAAGCGTATGAACAACACGACGAGGCCGGGCGTCGCGACTTGCAGTTCACGACCATCGACTTCCATGGATTGCTGACAGTCACCGACGCTGACGCCTTCGCCGGAGCACTGCTGAACGGCATCGGCCCCGCCAAGGCCTTCGGCTGCGGCTTGCTGCTCGTGCGCCGCCTCGGTTAACCTCGAACCGTGGCGAGAAACGGAACCCACCATGCACACCTTTACCGTAGAAGACTTCACGCGCCAGCCGCAGCGAGTTTTGGCCGAGGCCAGGCAAGGTGAGATCACGGTCGTCACCCAAAGCGGCAAGGCGGTGATGTTGGCCGTGCCGCTGGAACAGGGCGCGCCGATCCAGACCACGCTGATCGAGCTGGCGGCCCAGCTCTACGACAACGAGATGATCAGCCTCGAACGCGCCGCGCGCATTGCCGGCCTGTCCTACAGCGAGACGATCGACGAGTTCGGCCGGCGCGGTATCGCCACCATTCGCCTCACACCCGAAGAGCTGGAGCGGGAACTTGCCGCCTTCGGGCCCTGAACCACCGCACCCTGCGGGCGGGCTGCGTGTCGTCGTCAGCGACGCCGGCCCGCTGATCTCGTTGGGGCGACTGGATCTGCTGCCGTTGCTCGGCCGACTCTTTGCCGAGGTTCAGGTTCCCGACATCGTGGTCGACGAGTGCCTGGCGCGCCCGGACAACCTGGACGCACAGCGCATCCGGCAGGCACTGGCCGACGGCCTGCTGCTGAGCTGCCCTGCGCCGACGACGCCGCTGCCAGGCCTGCAACCCGGGGAATCGGCGGCCATTGCGCGCGCACTTGAGATCGGCGCGGCGCTGCTGATGGACGAGCGCGCCGGGCGGGCTCATGCCATGGCGCTCGGCTTGGTGGTCACCGGGACGGTTGGTGTTCTCGTCCGTGCTCGCCGGCACGGGCTGATCGGGCCGCTTGCGCCGCTGTTGGGCACACTGCGCGAAAGCGGCCGGCGCTTGAGCGACGAGCTGGTGCACCAGGCGCTTGCCGATGTCGGCGAGGCCACCGGTTGAGCGGCCTGCTGCCGCCACTGAAGCCGATCCCCGTCAAGGACCGGCTGTCGGTGGTGTTCATCGAGCGCGGCGAGATCGACGTGCTCGACGGCGCCTTCGTGGTAGTGGACGTGACGGGCATCCGCACGCACATCCCGGTGGGCGGCGTGGCCTGCATCATGCTGGAGCCCGGCACGCGCGTGTCGCACCGCGCCGCCGCGCTGGCCGCGCGCGTGGGCACGCTGCTGGTGTGGGTGGGCGAGGCCGGTGTGCGGCTCTATTCGTCGGGCCAGCCCGGCGGCGCGCGTGCCGACCGGCT
>JAFLDH010000158.1 GCA_017302505.1 Burkholderiales bacterium | reverse complement strand
GGTTGGTGGCAGCAGTTCGACGACCCGGTGCTGCTGGAGATGATTGCCGCGACCGAGCGGGCCAGCCCGACGGTGGCCGCAGCGTCCTCGCGCATCGAGCAGGCGCGCGCCAGCAGCGTGGCCGCCGGCGCGCTGCTGCTGCCGATGCTCAATGCCAACGGCTCGGCCACAGCCGGCCGCAGCGACCTGTCCTTGCCGAAGGCCAGTTTCGCCAGCGTCAACCTGCAGGCCAGCTGGGAGCTGGACCTTTTCGGCGCCAACCAGGCTGGTCGCGACGCCGCAGTGGCCCGCCTGCAGGGCGCTCAGGCCGGCTACGCCGACGCGCGCATTGCCATCGCGGCCGAAACCGCCGCCAGCTACAACGCCCTGCGCGGCTGCGAAGCGGTGGTCGTGCAGACCGAGGCCGACACCCGCTCGCGCACCGAGACCGCGCGCGTCACCGAGCTGGCGGCCAAGGCCGGGCTGGTGGCCCCGGCCAGTGCAGCGCTGGCACGCGCCAGCGCCGCGCAGGGCCGCAGCCTGCTGGCCGGCCAGCAGGCGCAGTGCGAGCTGCTGCTGAAATCGCTGGTGGCCCTGACCGCGCTGGACGAAACCACGCTGCGGCGGCAGCTGGCGCCGCGCACCGCGCAGTTGCCGGTGCCGGCGGGCATCGCCGTGCAGGCCGTACCCGGTGCGGCGCTGATGCAGCGGCCCGATCTGGTGGCCGCCGCCCAGCAGGTGGTGGCCGCCGCGCAGGACACCACGCAGAGCCAGGCGCTGCGCTATCCCAGCATCAGCATCGTCGGCACCGTCGGCCCGGCCTGGGTGCGCATCAACAATGCCTCCACCAGTGGCAACCTGTGGACGGTGGGCCCGCTGCAGTTGTCGCTGCCGATCTTCGACGGCGGCACGCGCGTGGCCAACGTGGTGGCCGCACGTGCCCGCTACGACGAGGCGGTATCTGCTTACCAGGGGCTGGTGCGCAACGCGGTGCGCGAGGTCGAGGCGGCCCTGGTCACGCTGGATGCCAGCGCCCGCCGCGTGCAGGACACGCAGGTGGCCATCGAGGGCTTCGAAGCCTCGCTGAAGGCGGCCGACGCTCGCTTCCGCGGCGGCCTGGGCAGCCTGTTCGACCTGGAAGACGCCCGCCGCAGCGCGCTGCTGGCGCAGAGCACGAAGGTGGAGCTGCAGCGCGAGCAGGTCGCCGCCTGGATCAACCTGTACCGCGCTCTCGGCGGCGGCTGGAGCCCCGAGCAGCTGGCCGTGGCCCTGCCCGCCGCGGGCACGCCCGCCAAACCCTGAAAGCCGATCGACACATGAAAACCCTTCACAAAGTCGCCCTGGCCTCGCTCGGCCTCATGGCGCTGCTGGGCGCGGCCACCCTGACGGTGCGCGCGGCCGACGACAAGAAGCCGGCCGCCGCCGCGGCGGCCCCGGCACGGCCGGCCCTGACGGTGACCACGACCCAGGCGCAGCGCGCCACGTTGCCGCTGAAGCTCAGCGCCAACGGCAACATCGCGGCCTGGCAGGAGGCGGTGATCGGCACCGAGGCCAATGGCCTGCGGCTGGCCGAGGTGCGCGTCAACGTCGGCGATGCCGTGCGCAAGGGCCAGGTGCTGGCCACCTTCCAGCCCGAGCTGCTGCAGGCCGACGTGGCGCAGATCCGCGCCCAGGTGGCCGAGGCCGAAGCGGCGCTGGCCGAAGCGCAGGTCAATGCCAAGCGCGCGCGCGAGCTGGAAAGCAGCGGCGCACTGAGCGACCAGCAGATCAACCAGTTCCTCACCGCCGAGCGCACGGCGCAGGCGCGGCTGGACGCCCAGCGTGCGCAGGCCCGGGTGCAGGGCCTGCGGTTGAGCCAGACGCAGGTGCTGGCGCCGGACGACGGCGTGATCTCGGCGCGCAGCGCCACCGTCGGCGCGGTGCTGCCCGCCGGCCAGGAGCTGTTCCGCATGATCCGCCAGGGCCGCCTGGAATGGCGCGCTGAGGTGCCGGCCGCCGACATGGCACGGTTGAAGCCGGGCATGGCGGTGAGCGTGACGCCGGTGGGCGGTGCGCCCGTCGCCGGCAAGGTGCGCATGGTGGCGCCGACGGTCGACCCGCAGACGCGCAACGGCATCGTCTTCGTCGACCTGGCCCGTTCCGACACGGCCCGCGCCGGCATGTACGCGCGTGGCGAGTTCGACATCGGCCGCGGCGAAGGCCTGACGCTGCCGCAGAGCGCGGTGCTGACGCGCGACGGCTTCAGCTACGTGCTGCGCGTGGGCGCGGATGCGCGCGTCGTCGAGACCAAGGTGACGGTGGGCCCGCGCATCGGCGATCGCATCGAGATCACCGGCGGCCTGCCGCCGGACGCGCGGGTGGTGGCCTCGGGCGTGAGCTTCCTGAGCGACGGCGACACAGTGCGCGTGGTCGACGCGCCGCTGCCGGCGCCCACGGCCAAGAAGTAAGGGCACGAGGCCATGAACGTTTCCGCCTGGTCAATCCGCAACCCGATCCCCTCCATCCTGCTGTTCGTGATGCTCACGCTGGTGGGCCTGCTCGGCTTCCGGTCGATGAAGATCCAGAACTTCCCGGACATCGAGCTGCCGACGATCACCGTCGTCGCCTCGCTGCCCGGGGCGTCGCCGGCGCAGATGGAGACCGAGGTCGCGCGCAAGCTCGAGAACTCGATCGCCACGCTGCAGAACGTCAAGCACATCTACACCAAGGTGCAGGACGGCACGGTCACGCTGACGGTGGAATTCCGGCTGGAGAAGTCGGTGCAGGACGCGCTGGACGACGTGCGCGACGCCGTGTCCCGCGTGCGCTCCGACCTGCCCGGCGACCTGCTCGACCCGCGCATCACCAAGGTCGAACTGTCGGGCCTGCCGATCCTGACCTACACGGTGGCCTCGACCAAGATGGACGAGGAAGCGCTGAGCTGGTTCGTCGACAACACCGTCACCAAGGCGATGCTGGGCGTGCGCGGCGTCGGCGCGGTGGCGCGCGTGGGCGGCGTCACCCGCCAGGTGTGGGTCGAGCTGGACCCGCTGAAGCTGCAGGCACTGAACGCCACCGCGGCGGACATCTCGCGCCAGCTGCGCCAGGTGCAGCAGGAGGCCTCGGGCGGGCGCACCGACATCGGCGGGGCCGAGCAATCGGTGCGCACCATTGCCACGGTGCAGACCGCCGAGCAGCTGGCGGCGATGGAGATCGCGCTGTCCGACGGCCGGCGCATCCGCCTGGACCAGGTGGCCAGCGTGCAGGACACCGTGGCCGAGAAGCGCTCGGCCGCGTTGCTGAACGGCGAGCCGGTGGTCGGCTTCGAAGTCACGCGCAGCCGCGGCGCCGGCGAGATCGACGTGGCCGAGGGCGTGCGCGCCGCGCTGGAGACGCTGCGCGCCGAGCATCCGGACATCACCATCGTCGAGGCCTTCAACTTCGTCGATCCGGTGAAGGAGGGCTACGACGGCTCGATGTGGCTGATGTACGAGGGCGCCATCCTGGCGGTGCTGGTGGTGTGGCTGTTCCTGCGCGACTGGCGGGCGACTTTCGTCGCCGCCACCGCGCTGCCGCTGTCGGTGATCCCGACCTTCGGCGCGATGTACCTGATGGGCTTTTCCATCAACGTGGTCACGCTGCTCAGCCTGAGCCTGGTGGTCGGCATCCTGGTCGACGACGCCATCGTCGAGATCGAGAACATCATGCGCCACCTGCGCATGGGCAAGACGCCCTTCCAGGCGGCGATGGAGGCGGCCGACGAGATCGGCCTGGCGGTGATCGCCACCACCTTCACGCTGATCGCGGTGTTCCTGCCCACCGCCTTCATGAGCGGCGTGCCCGGCAAGTTCTTCGTGCAGTTCGGCTGGACGGCGGCCATCGCGGTGTTCTTCTCGCTGGTGGTGGCGCGCATGCTGACGCCGATGATGTCGGCCTACATCCTGCGCAAGCCGAAGGGCGAGCACCGCGAGCCCGGCTGGCTGGAGCGCTACATGGCGCTGGCGCAGTGGTGCCTGAAGCACCGCATCAAGACCACGCTGGCGGCGGCCGCGTTCCTGATCGGTTCGCTGATGCTGGTGCCGCTGCTGCCCACCGGCTTCATCCCGCCGGACGACCTGTCGCAGACGCAGGTGTCGATCTCGCTGCCGCCGGGCAGCAACTTCCAGCAGACCTTCGCGGCGGCCGAGAAGGCGCGCGAGCTGGTGCAGAAGAACGAGCACGTCAAGCTGGTCTACACCGCCATCGGCGGCGGCAGCGCCGGCGGCGACCCGTTCGCACCGCAGGGCGCGGCCGAGGTGCGCACCGCCACGCTGACGCTGAACATGACGCCGCGCGGTGATCGCCCTGGCGTCAGCAAGCAGGCCATCGAGGCCCAGCTGCGCGATGCGCTGCAGGACCTGCCCGGCGCGCGCGTCAAGGTGGGCTTCGGCGGCTCGTCCGAGAAGTACGTGCTGGTGCTGGCCGGTGAGGACGGCCGCGTGCTCGCCGAGCATGCGCGGCTGGTGGAGAAGGAACTGCGCACGATCCCCGGCATCGGCAATGTCACCAGCACCTCCAGCCTGGTGCGCCCGGAGCTGATCGTGCGGCCGGATTTCGCCAAGGCCGCCGACCTGGGCGTCACGTCGGCAGCCATCGCCGACACGCTGCGCATCGCCACCGCGGGCGACTACGACCAGGCCCTGCCGAAGCTGAACCTGTCGCAGCGCCAGGTGCCGGTGGTGGTGAAGCTGAAGGCCGATGCGCGCACCGATCTGGAGCTGCTGTCGCGCCTGGCCGTGCCCGGCGCACGCGGCCCGGTGATGCTGGGCAACGTGGTGGACCTAAGCTACGACAGCGGCCCGGCACAGATCGACCGCTACGACCGGCTGCGCAACATCAACTTCGAGATCGAGCTGAACCAGCAGCCGCTGGGCGCGGTGGAAGCGGCGGCGCTGGCGCTGCCCAGCCTGCAGAACCTGCCGCCCGGCGTGACGCAGAGCACCGTCGGCGACGCCGAGGCCATGGCCGAGCTGTTCGACAGCTTCGGCCTGGCCATGCTGACCGGCGTGCTGTGCATTTACATCGTGCTGGTGCTGCTGTTCCACGACTTCGTGCAGCCGGTGACGATCCTGGCAGCGCTGGTGCTGTCGATCCCGGGCGCCTTCCTGGCGCTGTTCGTCACGCAGACGGCGATCTCGATGCCGTCGATGATCGGCCTGATCATGCTGATGGGCATCGCCACCAAGAACTCGATCCTGCTGGTGGAGTACGCGATCATGGCGCGCCGCGACCGCGGCATGACGCGCATGGACGCGCTGCTCGACGCCTGCCGCAAGCGCGCGCGGCCGATCGTCATGACCACCATCGCGATGGGCGCGGGCATGATGCCGATCGCCATCGGCTGGGGCGTGGACCCGAGCTTCCGCTCGCCGATGGCCATCGTGGTGATCGGCGGGTTGATCACCTCCACCTTCCTCAGCCTGCTCATCATCCCGGTGGTCTTCACCTACGTCGACGATGCCGTGCAGAAGATCCAGGGCTGGCTGCACCGCAAGCGGCCGCACCCGCTGCCATCCGGCGGCGCCGCCACGCCCGGCCCGGCCGACCCGCATTGACCAGAAAGGCATGCGATGACCCTCCACACCCCGCTGCTTGCGCTGGCCCTGGCCGGCGGGCTGCTGCTCGGCAGCCCGTCGCTGCGGGCCCAGCCGGCGCCGCCACTCGCGCAGGCCCCCACCGAGGGCGCCTATGTCACGCTCGACTTCGAATGGCTGGACACCGCCCGTGCGCGCCGCGTGCCCGTGCGCCTGTACCTGCCCGAGGCCGCCCGCGCGGCGACGCCGGCACCGCTGGTGGTGTTTTCGCACGGCATCGGCGGCTCGCGCCAGGGCTACAGCTGGCTGGGCCGGCACTGGGCCAGCCGCGGCTACGCCAGCCTGCATCTGCAGCATGTGGGCAGCGACCGCAGCCTGTGGGGCGGCAACCCCTTCGAGCTGGTGGGCCGGCTGCAGGGCGCGGCCCAGGATGCCGAGGCGCTGGCCCGCGTGCGCGACCTGAGCTTCGCGCTGGACCAGCTGCTGGCCGGCGAGCTGGCGCCGCGCCTCGATGCGCAGCGCATCGTGGCGGCGGGCCATTCCTACGGCGCCAACACGGTGCTGCTGGCCAGCGGCGCAGCGGTGCAGCGCGACGGCCGTGAACTGTCACTGCGCGACCCGCGCATCCAGGCGGCCATCGTGCTGTCGGCGCCGCCGTTCTATGGCGAGACCGCGCCGGAGCGCATCCTGGGCCCGGTGCGCGTGCCCAGCCTGCATGTCACTGCCACCGAGGACGTGATCCGCATTCCCGGCTACTGGTCGGGCGCCGAGGACCGGGTGGCGGTGTTCGACGCCACCGGCAGCGCGCAGAAGACGCTGGCGGTGTTTGCCGGCGGCTCGCACAGCATCTTCACCGACCGCGCCGGCACCGGCGGCGCGCAGCTGAACCAGCAGGTCAAGGAGGCGACGCGCGCGCTGTCGCTGGCCTTCCTGGACAGTGTGTTCAAAGGCGATGCGCGCGGGCTGGCCGAATGGCCGCAGCAGTTTGCCGGCATCGTCGCCCGCTACACCCGGAGCAACCCATGACGCTGGAGTGCATCGAACTGCAGAGCGCGCCGCAGCCGAGCGCCAGCCTGATCGTGCTGCACGGCCTGGGCGCCGACGGAAATGACTTCGTGCCGGTGGCGCAGGCGCTGGACCTGTCGGCCGTGGGCGGCGCGCGCTTCGTCTTCCCGCACGCGCCGACCCGGCCGGTAACGATCAACGGCGGCTACGTGATGCGCGCCTGGTACGACATCCTGGGCACGCCCGGCGCGCGCATCGAGGACGAAGCCGGGCTGCGCCAGTCGCAGGCGCTGGTGGAAGGGCTGATCGCCCGCGAGCGCGAGCGCGGCATGCCGGCGCAACGCATCGTGCTGATGGGCTTCTCGCAGGGCTGCGCGATGACGCTGCTGACCGGCCTGCGCCATGGCGAGCGGCTGGCCGGGCTGGTGGGCCTGTCCGGCTACCTGCCGCTGGCCGCGACGACCGCCGCCGAGCGCAGCGCCGCCAATGCCCAGGTGCCGATCTTCCTGGCGCATGGCGCGCACGATCCGATGATCGCGCTGGAGCGCGCCACCGCCTCGCGCGACGCGCTGCAGGCGCTGGGCTATCCGGTGCAGTGGCACAGCTACCCGATGGCCCACGAGGTGTGCATGGAGGAAATCGCCGACCTCAACGCCTGGCTGTTGCAGGTGTTGCGCTGAGGGGCTGGCCCGCTTCGTGCTGGGGCATGGACAATGCGGCGCTTGCTCAGCGCGAAAGCTCCCGATGGAACAGATCCCCACCCTCGAATCCAGCCCCCAGGCGCATGTGCACCTGATCGGCGGCGAAAAAGGCGGCGTCGGCAAATCGCTGATGTCGCGGCTGCTGGCCCAGTACTTCATCGACCACGACATTCCCTTCCTGGGCTTCGACACCGACCGCTCGCACGGCTCGCTGATGCGTTTCTATGCCGGCTATGCGTCGCCGGTGCTGATCGACCGCTACGAGGCGCTGGACACCATCATCGAAAGCTGCGTCGACCAGCCCGGCCGCCGCGTGCTGGTGGACCTGGCGGCGCAGACCCATGAGCCGCTGACCAAGTGGATGGATGAATCCGGCGTGCTCGACCTGGCCGATGTCTCGGGCCTGGCCATCCACTACTGGCACGTGATGGACTCGGGCCGCGATTCGGTGGATCTGCTGAAGCGCCTGCTCGACCGCTTCGGCCACAGGCTGCGCTACGTGCTGGTGCGCAACCAGCTGCGCGGCGACGACTTCAGCCAGCTCGAACAGTCCGGCGAGCTGGAGCGCGCCATCGGCCTGGGCGCCAAGGTGGTCAACATCAAGCGGCTGCACGACGCGGTGGTGCAGAAGATCGACGCCGCCAACAGCAGCTTCTGGGCGGCCAAGAACACCGGCAATGCCACGGGCGCGAAGCTCGGCCTGATGGAGCGGCAGCGGCTGAAGCTGTGGATGAACCACGCCTATGCAGAGATCGCCGGCGCCGGCGTCTGAGCCGCGCCGCCGCGGCACTTGAGCGGGTGCGCGGCGCATGCGCATCCTGCTGGTGTCCGACCTGCATTACGCCCTGCGCCAGTTCGACTGGGTGGTGCAGCGCGCCCCCGACTACGACCTGGTGGTGCTGGCCGGCGACTGCCTGAACATCGCCTCGGCGGTGCCGCTGCACGCGCAGTCGGTGGTGGTGCTGCACTACCTGCAGCTGCTGCGCTCGACCACGCGGGTGGCCGTCGCTTCAGGCAATCATGACCTGACCGGCCCCGACGCGCACGGCGAGCAGGCGGCGCTGTGGCTGGACGAGGCGCGCGCCGCCGGCGTGCCCTGCGACGGCGATTCGCTGCTGATCGGCGACCTGCGCATCAGCATCTGCCCGTGGTGGGACGGCCCCGTCGGCCGGGCGGCAGTGGAAGCGCAGCTCGCCGCCGACGCCGCGCGGCGGCCGGCACGCTGGCTGTGGGTGTACCACTGGCCGCCGCTGGGCTCGCCCACCTGCTGGACCGGCAAGCGGCACTACGGCGACACCGAGCTGGGCGGCTGGATCGCGCGCTTCGCGCCCGACCTGGTGCTGACCGGCCATGTGCACGAGCCGCCGTTCCGGCCCGACGGCGCCTGGGCCGACCGCATCGGCCACAGCTGGGTGTTCAACGCCGGCCACCAGATCGGCCCGGTGCCGGCGCACATCGACATCGACCTGGCCGGCGGCACGGTGCGCTGGCGCTCGATGCTGGGTGACGAGACCCTGCAGCTGGCCGACGCGGCCGCGCCGGAACGCAGCGTGTTCTAGTAGACCGGATCCGGGTCGCGCGCCGAGCCCGGCCGCGCGGCCGGCGCCGGATGCTGCGCCAGCCTGTTCAGCACCTGCGGCACCATCGACAGGCCCGGCGCGTCACCGTACTGGTGTTTCAGGTCCACCAGGTAGGTGGTGACGAAGTTCAGCCGCTCGGCCAGGCCCACCGCCACCAGCCGGGTGATGGCCGGGTCGCTGGCCAGCAGCGCCGGGCCGTCGTCGGCACGGCGCAGCACGCTGGGCTCCACGGCCACCACGGTGGCGCTGTAGCCGTTGCCCAGCAGGGCCGAGATCTCGCCCACCAGCGCGCCCGGCTGCGCCACCCAGTTGACGACCACGTCGCCCTTGCGCACTTCCAGCCGGCCCGACACCAGCACCCACAGCACGCCGTCGGTGCGGCCTTCGGCCACGACCACGTCGCCCGGAGCGAAGGCCACCTCGGGCAGCTGCGTGGTCAGGGACAGCATGTCGCTCATCCAGCGCATGCTAAGGCAAGGCCCATGCCCAGGCGGGGCCTGTCAGCCGCGCGGCAGCGGGCCGAACTCGCGCGGCGGCTTGGCCGCCTTGGCATACAGGCCTTCCACCTTGGGCAGGTTGGCCTCGATGTCCTTGATGCGCGTCGTGCCTGCCGGATGGGTGGAAAGGAACTCCGGCGGCGCGCCCTTGCTGGCGGCGGCCATCTTCTGCCACAGCGTGACGCCGGCGGCCGGGTTGTAGCCGGCGCGGGCGGCCAGCTCCATGCCCACCAGGTCGGCCTCGGATTCGTCGCTGCGGCTGAAGGTCAGCGTCAGCAGCTGCCCGCCCATGCCGGCGGCCATGCGGCCCAGGTCGCCCAGGCCGAGCAGCGCCGAGCCGATCTCCAGCGCACCGCGGGTGGCGAAGGTCTTGCCCATGCGCTCGCGCGCATGCTCGCGCAGCGCGTGCGCCATCTCGTGGCCCATGATCATGGCCACCTCGTCGTCGTTCAGCTGCAGCTTCTGCAGGATGCCCCAGTAGAAGGCGATCTTGCCGCCCGGCATGCAGAAGGCGTTGATCTGCGGGCTGCCGATCAGGATGACCTCCCACTTCCACTGCGCGGCGCGGCGGTTCCACTCGTAGGTGTAGGGAATCAGCCGCTGCGCGATGTAGCGCAGCCGCTGCAACTGCGGGTGGCTGTCGGGCGCCAGCGCGCGTTTCGACGCAGCCTCGCGCTGCATCTGCACGTACTGCTGCGCGGCGGCCTGCTCGATCTGGTCGGCAGGCACCAGCTTGCTGAAGCTGGAGTTCTTGCCCACGTCCACGCCTTCGCGCTGCGCCCAGGCGGGCGCGGCCCCCAACGCGGCCAGGCCGGCCAG
>JAFLDH010000157.1 GCA_017302505.1 Burkholderiales bacterium | reverse complement strand
CCGCCGACGGCGGCGCCACCGCCGCCAGCTACGTGGTGCTGCTGTTCGTGCTGGACGGCATTCCGTACCCGGCGCTGGTCTTCCTGCGCCGCAGTGCCGAGGCACGCCGCGCGATGGCCGCCTATGCCCGCAAGCGCTGGCCGCTGGCCACGCTGGGCGGGCTGGCCTCGCTGGGCTCGTACTGGATCGCGCTGTGGGCGATGACGCGCGCGCCGGTGGCCGCGGTGTCGGCGCTGCGCGAGACCTCGGTGCTGTTTGCCACCGCGCTGTCGGTCATCGTCCTGAAGGAGCGTTTCGGCCTGCAGCGCGCGGCGGGCGCGGTGGTCATCGTCGGTGGCGTGGTCGCGCTGCGCCTGAGTTGAGGAGGAAGCCGTGAACGACTTGCCGCGTGACTTCAAGGTGGTGCGCACCGACCGCGAGCTGGAGATGCAGCGCACCGACCAGGCGCTGCGCCAGGCCGGCGGCCGCCTGGTGGTGCTGCCGGATGGCACGCCCGAGGCCGAACTGGCCCGCGAGGTGGCCGATGCCGACCTGCTGCTGATGTGCTATGCCCGCATCACCGCGCCGGTCATCCGCGGCGCCACGCGGCTGAAGGCCATCGTCAAGTACGGCGTGGGCATCGATGCCATCGACATCGATACCGCGCGCGCATGCGGTATCCCGGTGGTCAACGTGCCGGCCTATGCCGAGGAGACGGTGGCCGAAGGCGCCTTCGCGCTGCTGATGGCGCTGTTCAAGCGCTTCAAGCCGATCCAGCACGCGATGCAGACGGCGGGCTGGGCCTGGCCCGAGCCGCGCTGGCTGGCGCAGGACCTTTCGGGCAAGACGCTGGGCCTGGTGGGCTGTGGGCGCATCGGCCGCAGCATGGCGCGCATGGCCGGGGCCTTCCGCATGCGCGTGCTCGCCTACGACCCGCATCTCGACCCGCAGGCCTTTCCGCCCGGTGTGGAGCGCTGCGCCGATCTGGACACCCTGCTGGCGACGAGCGACGCGGTGTCGGTGCACTGCGTGCTGAACCCGCAGACCCGGCACCTGCTAGGCGCGGCGCAACTGGCGCGCATGAAGCGGGGCGCGCTGCTGGTCAACGTGTCGCGCGGCGAGATCGTCGACGAGGCGGCGCTGCTGCAGGCGCTGCAGAGCGGCCACCTGGGCGGCGCCGCGCTCGACGTCTACGGCCAGGAGCCGCTGTCACGCCACGGTCATCCGCTGTCGGCACTCTACGAAATGGACAACGTGATGCTCTGGCCGCACCTGACCTTCTACACCCACGAGGCGATGCAGCGGCTGGAGGACGAAACCCTGGCGCGCTGCTTCGAAGCGCTGCGCGGCCAGCCGCTGCAGGTGGCTTCGATGGACCCGCGGCTGCGCGCGCAGACTCGCGGCGTGCGCTTCGTCGACGCGGCCTGAAGGCCAGCCCATGGAATTGTCTTTTGTTGACAATCTTCAACCTGCTGCCTAGCATCACGCCCATGCCGAGCGCCAGCACCACCAAGCGGCCCACCGACGCCTCGCTGGCCATCGAGGTGCTGCGCGAGCATTCGCTGGCCACTCTGGCGCAGCAGGAACTGGAGCGCCGCATCATCAGCGGCGAGATCCCGGCCGGCAGCAAGCTGAACGAGGTGGACGTGGCCACCGCCTTGGGCGTGTCGCGCGGCCCGGTGCGCGAGGCCTTCAGCGCGCTGGCCCAGGCCGGGCTGGTGCGGGTAGAGAAGAACCGCGGCGTGTTCGTGCGCCAGGTGTCGGTGGAAGAGGCCAACGAGTTCTACGAAGTGCGCGCCGCGCTGGAAGGCCTGATCGGCCAGCTGGCGGCGCGGCGCATCTCCATCGACGAGGTCGAGGCGCTGCGCGCCGTGGTGCGGCGCATGCACCAGACCCACAAGTCGCGCAAGGCAGACGACTACTTTGCGCTGAACGTCGAGTTCCACGACCTGCTGGCCCGCGCCGCGCGCAACAACGCACTGCTGGCGCAGTACCGCGGCATCGTCAACCAGCTCGACCTGTACCGCCGCGCCACGCTGATGCACGGCACCGAGAACATCCCCGTGTCCACGCAGGAGCACGAGGCCATCATCGACGCCGTGGCCGCGCGCGACGAGCAGCGTGCGCAGACGCTGCTGGTCGAGCATGTGCTGGTCAGCCGCGCCCGCCTGCATGCGGCGCTGGGCACGCCGGCGCCCAAGGCCTGAGCCCCCATTTTGTTGATCGGAAAGCCATCATGAGCAGCCCACGACCCACCGTGCATGTCAACGGCACCGACTACCGCTGGCCGCTGCGGCCGGTGGTGGTGGTGTGCATCGACGGCGGCGACCCGCGCTACCTGCAGCAGTTGCTGGCCGAGGGTTGCATCCCGAACATCGCGCGATTCGTGCGCGAGGGCTATGCCACGGTGGCCGACGGCTCGATGCCGTCCTTCACCTGCCCGAACAACATGTCGATCATTACCGGCACGCCGACGGCGAAGCACGGCATCTCGGGCAACTTCTACCTGGACACCGCCACCTGGCAGCCTGTGGTGATGACCGGGCCCGAGCTGCTGCGCGGCGACACCATCATCGCCCGATTTGCCGCGGCCGGCGCCAAGGTGGTGAGCATCACGGCCAAGGACAAGCTGCGCAAGCAGCTGGGCAAGGGGCTGGACGTGTCACAGGGCCATGTGTCCTTCTCCAGCGAATTCGCCGGGAAGTGCACGCTGGCCGAGAACGGCATCGAGAACGTGCTGCCCTGGCTGGGAATGGAACAGCCGGGCATGTACTCGATGGAGCTGAGCCTGCTGGTGCTGGAAGCCGGCATCAAGCTGCTGCGCGAGCGCCGTCCCGAGCTGCTGTACCTGTCGCTGACCGACTGGGTGCAGCACAAGTGGTCGCCCAGCGAGGACGGCGCGCGCGAGTTCTACGCCAAGCTGGACGATTGCATCGGCCGCCTGGCGGCGCTGGACGCCACCATCGCGCTGACCGCCGACCATGGCATGAGCGACAAGAGCACGCCCGAAGGCGAGCCGCAAGTGCTGTGGCTGCAGGACCTGCTGGACGCCAAGCTGGGGCCCGGCAGCACGACGGTGATCTGCCCGATCACCGATGCCTTCGTCGCCCACCATGGCGCGCTGGGCGGCTTCGTGCGCGTCTGGTCCAAGGGCCAGGTGACGGCGCGGCAGATCATCGACGCGATCGGTGACGCGCCGGGGGTGGAGCTGGCGCTGGACCGCGCGACCGCCTGCCGCATGTTCGACATGCCGGCTGACCGTGAAGGCGACGTGGCGGTGATCGCGCAAGAGCACTGGTGCATCGGCAGCTCGGCCCAGAACCACGATCTCGCGGGCCTGAAGGGCCACCGGCTGCGCACGCACGGCGGCACGTCGGAGGCCAAGGTGCCGGTGATCCTCAACCGGCCGCTGAACGAGGCCTACCGCTACAAGGCCGCTGGCGCGCCGTTGAAGAGCTACCAGGTCTTCGACTACGCCATCAACGGAACGCTGTAGCCATGTCTGCTGCGCCGTCGCAGAGCGAGGGCGACGTCAACGGCACGCCGCAGCGTGCGGCCTGGCAGCAGGCCCATGTCGATGAGACCGGCCGCGCGCTGCTGGCGCGCGACGCGGCGGCCTTCCTGCACCAGAGCGTGTCCACGCCCTGTCTATCGACCATTGCCAAGGCCGAAGGCCTGTGGATCGAGGACCTGGCCGGCCGCCGCTACATGGACTTCCACGGCAACAACGTGCACCACCTGGGGCACAGCCATCCGGAAGTCATCGCCGCCATCAAGGCGCAGCTGGACGACTTGAGCTTCGCGCCGCGCCGCTTCGTGCCCGAGCGCGCGGTCGAACTGGCCGAGGCGCTGAACGCGAAGTTCCGCGCGCTCACAGGCCAGGCCGGCCGCGTGCTCTTCACCACCGGCGGCAGCGACGCGGTGGAGGTGGCGCTGAAGCTGGCGCGCGCCGCCACTGGCCGCTTCAAGACACTGAGCTTCTGGGACGCCTTTCACGGCGCGGGCTTCGGCTCGTCCAGCGTCGGCGGCGAGTCGCTGTTCCGCTCCGGCCGGCTGGGGCCGCTGCTGCCGGGCAGCGAGCATGTCGCGCCCTTCGGCTGCTACCGCTGCGCCTACGGCCATCCGGTGGATGCGCAGGGCCGGCCGGACCTGGATCGCTGCCGGCTGGCCTGCGCGTCGATGGTGCGCTACGTGCTGGAGCGCGAAGGCGACGTGGCCGCGGTGATCGCCGAGCCGGCGCGCGCCGTGCCCTACCTGCCTCCGCCGGGCTACTGGCAGGCGGTGCGCGAGGCCTGCCATGCCCATGGCACGCTGCTGATCTTCGACGAGATTCCCACCGGCCTGGGCAAGACCGGCCGCTTCTTCGCCGCCGAGCACGATGGCGCGGCGCCGGACATCGTGGTGCTGGGTAAGGCGCTGGGCGGCGGCGTGCTGCCGATGGCCGCCTGCATCGCGCGCGACGAACTCAATCGTGCCGGCGAATTCGCGCTGGGCCACTACACGCACGAGAAGAACCCGGTCACCGCCGCCGCAGCGCTGGCCACGTTGCGCGTGATCGAGCGTGATGGCCTGGTCGAGCACGCGGCACGGGTCGGCGCGCGGGCGCTGGAGCGGCTGCACGAGATGCAGCGCAAGCACCGCCTGATCGGCGACGTGCGCGGCCGCGGGCTGCTGATCGGCATCGAGCTGGTCAGCGACCGCGATGCCAAGACGCCCGCAGCGGCTGCGGCCGAGCGTGTGCTGTACCGCGCGCTGTCGCGCGGCCTGTCCTTCAAGACCACGATGGGCAGCGTGCTGACGCTGACGCCGCCGTTGATCACCACCGAGAGCCAGATGGACCAGGCGCTCGACATCCTGGACACCTGCCTGAAAGAGGAAGCCCCATGAAGCCAAGAACATCCGTCATCGACAGCCCGAAGCGCGAGGCGATGCGCATCGCCGGCGACAAGGTCCACGGCGAGCGCACGATCGACGTGCGCTACCCCTGGACCGGCGAGGTGGTGGCCACCGTGCCCAAGGCCACGCTGGACGACGTGCGCCGCGCCTTCAAGACAGCGCGTGACTACAAGCCCACGCTGACGCGGCACGAGCGCTACAAGATCCTGATGAAGGCCGGCGACCTGATCGCCGCGCGCAAGGAAGAGATCGCCCGGCTGATCACGCTGGAATCGGGCCTGTGCATCAAGGACACGCTGTACGAGGTGGGCCGCGCCAGCGACGTGCTGCTTTTCGCCGCGCAGCAGGCGCTGGTCGACGACGGCCAGAGCTTCGCCTGCGACCTGACGCACCACGGCAAGAGCCGCCGCGTGCACACGATGCGCGAGCCGATGATGGGCGTGATCAGCGCGATCACGCCCTTCAACCACCCGCTGAACCAGGTGATCCACAAGGTGGCGCCTTCAGTCGCCACCAACAACCGCATGGTGCTGAAGCCCACCGAGAAGACGCCGCTGGCCGCGCTGCTGCTGGCCGACGTGCTGTACGAGGCCGGGCTGCCGCCGCCGATGCTGAGCGTGATCACCGGTGACCCGGCCGAGATCGCCGACGAGATGCTGACCAACGAGCATGTCGACGTGGTCACCTTCACCGGTGGCGTGCCCATCGGCAAGTACATCGCCGCCAAGGCGGTCTACAAGCGGCAGATCCTGGAGCTGGGCGGCAACGACCCGATCGTGGTGATGGACGATGCCGACATCGCCAAGGCGGCCGACCTGGCGGCCAACGGCAGCTACAAGAACAGCGGCCAGCGCTGCACGGCGGTGAAGCGCATCTTCGTGCACGAGAAGATCGCGGCCGATTTCACCGAGGCGCTGCTGGCCAAGACCCGCGCCTGGAGCTACGGCGACCCGCTGGACCCGAAGGTGGACATGGGCACGGTGATCGACGAACGCTCGGCCATGCTCTTCGAGCGCCGCGTCAACGATGCGGTGGCGGCGGGCGCCCGGCTGCTGCACGGCAACCAGCGCGACGGCGCCAGCTACAGCCCCACGCTGATCGACCGCGTGCGCGGCGGGATGGAGGTGGTGCTGCAGGAGACCTTCGGCCCGGTGTCGCCGGTGATGACCTTCAAGAACGTGGACGACGCGATCGCGCAGGTCAACTCCACCGCCTACGGGCTGAGCTCGGGCATCTGCACCAACCGGCTCGACGACATCATGCGCTTCGTCCGCGAGCTCAATGTCGGCTCGGTCAATGTGTGGGAAGTTCCGGGCTACAGGCTCGAGGTGACGCCCTTCGGCGGCATCAAGGATTCGGGCACGGGGGTCAAGGAAGGCGTGCAGGAGTGCTGCAAGGCCTTCACCAACGTCAAGACCTACTCGCTGCCCTGGTAACCGGCCGCGCGGGTCCGGGATACTCGGCGCCTTTGGCCGAACTGCCCGTGCACCCATGACTGCATCGCCCGCTGAACCCGCGCCGCGCCATCTGTGGCTGGTGGTGGCCCTGGTCTGCACCGGGGCCTTCGTCGGCCAGGTGGATGCCACCATCGTGCAACTGGCACTGCCCACGCTGGGCAAGGTGTACGACGCGCCGCTGCAGCACATCAGCTGGGTGGCGCTGGCCTACCTGCTGGCCTTTGCGTCCTTCCTGCCGATCTTCGGCCGGCTGTGCGAGATGCTGGGCCGCAAGATGCTGTATCTCGTCGGGTATGGCATCTTCGTGGCCGCCAGCGCGCTGTGCGGCCTGGCCGGCAGCCTGCAGGAGCTGCTGGTCTACCGCTTCGTGCAAGGCATCGGCGGCGCGCTGCTGGGCGCCAACAGCATCTCCATCCTGGTGGCCACCGTGCCGTCGGCCCAGCGCGGCCGGGCGCTGGGCTACTTCGCCGCGGCGCAGGCCGTGGGCATGAGTGCCGGGCCGGCGCTGGGCGGGTTGATCCTCGATGGCCTGGGCTGGCGCTGGGTGTTCTGGATCACCGTGCCCTTCGGCCTGCTGGCCATGGTGGCCGGCGCCTGGCTGCTGCCCAGCGTGCCGCGCCGCGGCGCGCAGCGCTTCGACTGGGGCGGCATGCTGCTGATCGGCCCGGCGCTGATCCTGGTCGTGTCCACCTTGAATCACCTGTCGAGCTGGGGGCTGCTGTCGCTGGCCACGCTGGGCAGCGTGGCCGGCTCTGCGCTGCTGCTGTGGCTGCTGGTGCGGCGCGAGCGCAGCGTGCCGGCGCCGCTGGTCAACCCGCGGCTGTACGGCACCCCGGCCTTCCGCAGCGGTGCGCTGGCTTCGGTGATGGCCTATGCGCTGCTGTACGCGGTGTTCTTCCTGATGTCCTTCGCGCTGGAGCATGGCTACGCCGAAAGCCCGGCGCAGGCCGGCCTGCGGCTGGCGCTGGTGCCGGTGGCGCTGGGGCTGACGGCGCCCTTCAGCCAAGACCTGAAGCGCCTGGTCGGCGCGCGCCGCATCGGGCTGCTGGGCATGGCGCTGTGCCTGGCCAGCGTGCTGCTGCTGATGGCCACGCTGGGCCTGTCGCCCAACCACCACCTCTACGACACGCTGGCCTTCGTGGGCGTGGGCATCGGGCTGGGCCTGTTCATCGCGCCCAACTACAACGCCACGCTGGCCGCCGCGCCGGCCGATCTGGCCGGCGGCGCCGGCGCGCAGCTGAACCTGATGCGTGTGCTGGGCACCAGCCTGGGCGTGGCCGCGGCGGCCACCACGCTGTCGGCGCGCCTGGGCAGCGGCGCCGATGCAGCACATGGCTGGATGTCGGCCAGCAGCGACAGCCTGCTGGCCGCCGTGCGCCAGAGCCTGCCGGTGCTGGTCGTCATCATCGTGGTGGCGGCCGTGGCCGCGCGGGCCACGGTGCGGCCGGCGCATGCCAAGTAGCCAGCCTCACTTGGCCGCGCAGAAGCCGGCATTGCTGAAGCTGCCGCCGGGCGCCAGCGTATTGCCCCAGCTCGGCCCGCTGAAGCTGAGCGTGTCGCCGCTCTGCGTCCAGTCGATGTTCCAGGCGCCGTTGATGCGGCCGGCGATCTTCATCGAGGTACGCCACGGCGACACCGTGCTGCTGCCGTTGTTGCGCACGGTGATGGTGGCGCAGTAGCCGGTGGCCCAGTCGCTGTTGACGGCATAGCTGGCCGTCACCACAGCAGCCGGCGCGGTGACGACCAGGAACGCGCTTTTGACGTTGGCCCCGTTGCGCGCATAGACGCGGTTGCGCGTGGCATCGGCCACCGGTGCGATGGTCTGGCCATCGGCCGCCAGCACGCCCACGCGCAGGCTGCCGTTGGCGGCATTGACGGCCTGCGCCAGCGCCAGCGGCCAGGCGCTGGCGGCGGTGCTGCCGCTGGCCAGCTTGAGTGCCGGCACGGGGCTGTACTGGTCCTGCCCGTTGGTCAGCACGGCGCGCACGGCCAGCAGGTCGCCGGCCTGCAGCGTGCGCGCGGTGCTCGTCAGCGGGCCCAGGTCGGCCCAGGCGGCGACGATGCTGGGCTTGTGCGTCAGCGTGGTCGAGGCGGTGCTGCTGCGGCCGATGGCATCGCGCACCATCAGGCCGATCTGCAGGCTCTGCTGGGCTGCGGGCTCCAGCAGCACCAGCCGGGCCTGCGGGCGGTTGGCATCTTCCAGCCGGTGGCTGGCCGAACTGGCCGGCGTCACGCTCCACTGATAGCTCAGCGCGGTGCCGCTGGAGCGTCCGGCGTCCAGCACCAGGTTGCCGGCGCCGACGAATTCGCTGCCCGCCGGGCTCAGCGTCATCACCGCCTGCGGCGCCGGCGTGGTGCTGCCGCCGCCCCCGCTGCCAGTGCCGTCGAAGGCCACGTCGATACAGCCGTGGAAGCGCTCCAGCGTCCACTGGTTGCGGCCCCATTCGGCATAGATGACATGGCGGCCGCTGCGCGCCGGCACGGTGCAGGTGGTGTGGAACATCGTCGCCGCCTTGTCGGCCACCACGGCAGGGTTGGCGGTGGGGTTCTTGTCGTCGTACTTCTGCACGCAGAAGGGCTGGTCCTCGAAATCGCTCCAGGCCAGCGGCCGGGTGGCGCTGAACGCGAAGCCTGGCTTGGTGATCCAGTAGCGGAACTCCTCGGTGTCGGAGAAATGCGGCCCCCAGCTGATGTTCCAGCTGAACTTGCGCGGACCGGCACTGATCTTCGTGGTGGGCCAGTCCATCGCCGCGTCCCACGGGGTGGGGCCGTTCTTGAAGGACTCGGAGTTGAAGCCGCACACGTTGGCCGGCAGCGGCGTCACCGCGGCGCGGCCGCGCGCATGCGTCAGCACGCTCATGAAGTGGTAGCCGGCGTTCGGATCGGGGTGGCTGTCGAAGGCCTTGCCGCACTGCGGGTACTGCGGCGTGCCCCAGCGCACCTGGTCGGGCTTGGTTACCGCGCCGCAGTACCAGTTGCGCGACGGCGGGTCCTGCACCAGGCCGTGGGCCGCGGCCCCGCTGATGGCGGCCCAGGCCAGAGCCGCCAGGCCGGCGGCGCGGCCAAGTTTGCATTCGTTGTTCATCGTCCTCGCTCGCGTTGTTGTGGGATGGTTGCGCGGGCTGGCGCCCAGCGCGGCTCCACTTCTACGCAGCGCCTGCGAGCCAGGCAACGTCAGGCCGTAACAGGCGGTGCAAGCGGTAAACGTGTGGCGCGCGCGCCGCAGCGCTCAACCCGCTGCCGAGGGCAGTGCCAGGAGGCGGCGCACCGGCGATGCGGCAATCACCGCCAGCTGCAGCCCGAAGCCGGCCAGCGCCAGCCACAGGCAGGCGGCTTCGCCCCACTGTGCGCCGACCACGCCGCCGAGGGCCGCGCCCAGCGGCCTTGCGCCCATGTTCACCGTCAGGAACAGCGCCGACACGCGGCCCAGCATCGCGCCCGGCGTCAAGGTCTGGCGCAGCGTGGTCGAGGTGATCGTCCAGACGATGGGCCCGAAGCCGAACAGGAAGAAGGCCAGCGCCGCCAGCGCGCCGCTGGGCCGCCACAGCGTGGCCACCATTGTGGTCATCGCCGCCACCGACACCACCGGGCCGAAGACGATGGCCGGCCCGAAGCGCAGCCAGGCGACGATGCGCGGCGCCAGCAGCGCGCCAGCCACCATGCCGGCGCCGTAGGTGGCCAGCGTGAAGCCCACGCCTGCGGCGTCCAGGCCCAGCGCGCGCATCGCATAGGGCACGTAGGCCGCCTGCAGCACGAACCAGGCGATGTTCCAGGCCACGGCGGTCAGCAGGATCGGCCGCAGCAG
>JAFLDH010000156.1 GCA_017302505.1 Burkholderiales bacterium | reverse complement strand
AGAGCAAACCAAGCTGCTGGTAGTACAGCAGCACCTGCGGCTCGATCGGCGCCTCGTGCGCGGCCACCACCGCGCGCGTGCACTCGCCGGCGCGCAGCGCGGCGGCGAGCGCGGCCAGCGCGAGCAGGCCGCTGACGCTGTGGTGCGTGATGCAGGCGTTGGGGCCCTTCAGGCCCTGTCGGATGCCGACGTGGCCCAGCACGTTGTTCGGCAGCGAGCGCAGCAGCCACAGCGGGTTGACGGTGGCCGCCAGCTCCTGGCCGAAGGCCGGCAGCTCGCCTTTGGCCGCGGCGATCAGCGGGAAGTAGTCGTACTGGTTGCCGAAGGTGCCGCCACCCGAGCCGACGAACACGCCGGTGCCGTCGGCAAAGCGCTCCTTGGCGGCGTCGTCCAGTGTCTCGCGCCAGGGGTTGAAGCCGGCCTGCTCGATGGACTGGTCGGCCGCATACAGGCCGAACACGTCGCCGCGGCGGATGTGCTTCAGCAGCTTGCGGTCGCCGGTCAGCTTGCCGGCGTTGTAGTCCTGCACCTCGGCGGCGATTCGCACTGGCCAGCCTGCGGTATCCCACTGGGTGATCGGTCCGATGGCCGAGCGGCCTTCGTTCAGCGCGGCCAGGATCGCGTCGGGTGTCTGGCCGGCGCCGCAGATGGCGCCGCCGCCGGTGATGAGGATGCGCGTCTTGCTCACAGCAGCGCCTCCACGTCGTCGGGGTGGCGGAAGGCCAGGCAGCTGTTCGAGCCGCCGAAGCCCAGCGAGTTGGACAGCGCCACGCGGATGCGGCGCTGGCGCGGCGCATCGCGCACCACGTCGACGTCGCAGTCCGGGTCCAGCTCGCGCAGGTTGGCGTTGACCGGCAGCGTGTCGCGCTGGATGGCCAGCGCGCAGATGGCGGCCTCCACCGCGCCGGCCGCGGCGATCAGGTGGCCGGTGACGCTCTTGGTGGAGCTGACCGCGACCTTGTCGCGTGCCTCGCCCCACACCGCCTTCACCGCGGCGCATTCGCTGCGGTCGTTCATCGGTGTGGAGGTGCCGTGCGCGTTCAGGTAGTTGACATCGGCCAGCGTGGCGCCGGCATCGGCCATCGCCTGGCGCATCGCCTGGATCGGCCCGTCGCCGCTGGGGTGCGAATCGGTGATGCGGTAGCTGCTGAGCGAGTTGCCGTCGCCGGCCAGCTCGGCATAGATGTGCGCGCCGCGCTTGCGCGCCGCATGCCACTCCTCCAGCACCAGGAAGCCCGCGCCTTCACCGAGCACGAAGCCGTTGCGCGTGGCGTCGAAGGGGCGGCTGGCGCGCTCAGGCGCGTCGTTGTCCGGCGACACCGCGTTCAGCAGGCAGAAGCCCGCCAGGCCCACCGGGTTGATCATCGAATCGAAGCCGCCGGCCAGCACGCAGTCGGCCTCGCCGCGGCGGATCAGCTTCAGCGCCGTGCCCACCGCCTGCCCGCCTGAAGCACATGCGGTATGCACCGAACTGGAATAGCCGCGGATGCCGAACACCCGCGTCAGCAGCGCCGCGCCGGCGCCGCTGTTGCTGCGGCAGAACACCAGCGGGTCGGCGGCCGAGCCCTGCGCCGTCAGCAGCCGGCCGGGCTCCAACTCGCCGCCGGGCGCGGCGTCGGCCTGCACCTGGGCCAGCTCGTCGTAGGTGACGCCCATCATGCCGGTGCCGACCACGCAGCCCCAGCGCTCGGCCGTGGCCGCGGAGGGCCGGATGCCGGCATCGGCGAAGGCCTGCGCCGCCGCCACCAGCGCGAAGCGGTGCGAGCGGTTGGCGAACTTGATCAGCTTGCGGTCGCCCAGCGCCTGCAGCACGGCGGCTTCGGGCAGCCCCTTGACCTCGGCCGCGATGCGCACCGGGAAGCCGCTGGCGTCGAAGCTGGCGATGCGCCCGGCGCCACTGCGCCCGGCCAGCAGTGCTGACCAGGTGCTGGCGACATCGTTGCCCACCGGCGTGACCAGGCCCACGCCGGTGATAGCGACACGGCGGCGCGCGCTCATGCGGCCTCCTTCGGCGACACCTCGATGCGCGCCGTGGCGACGGTCTTGTCGTCGTTGCGCGCGCTGACCTTCAGCCGGGCGCGCTGCGCGTCGATGTCCTGCAGCAGCACCTCCAGCTGCAGCTGCGCGCCGGGCGCGGTGAACGAGCGGATCTTCACCTGACTCACCTTCCGTGTGACGAGCGGGCCGGCGGCCGCCAGCGGGGCCGACTGCTGCGCCAGCTGCAGCGACAGCGTCGCCAGCGCATCCATCAGCAGCGTGCCGGGAAACACCGGACGGCGCGGGAAATGGTCTTCGAAATAGGGCGCCGCGGCCGGTACCTGCAGCGTGGCGGCCAGGCGTTCGCCGGGCACCGCCTGCAGGTCCTGCAGCACCGGCTCGGGCACGCCGCCGAAGCGGCCCGGCGCGGCGCCGGCGCCCAGCAGCGTGTGGAAGTCGGCGCGAAGCAGCAGCGGGTCGTCGAATTCGTCCATCGGCAGCATCGGGCCGACGCTGTCCTGCAGCTCCATCGCCAGCCGGCCGTCGACGAAGGCCTTGCCGCTGTAGGCCACGGCCTCGGCATCGCAGCGCTCGATGTCGGCCTGCAGCTGCAGCGTGCAGCCGGGGTGGGGCAGGGCGTGGTAGTGCACCGCGTTCGCCAGCCCGGCCACCGGCCGATGGGCAAAGTCCAGCTGCGCCATCGCCGACCAGGCGGCCAGCTGGCCCACCGCCTCGGCCATCAGCGAGGCCGGGAAGTGCACGCCCAGCGGCACGGCGTAGTGGCCCTCGACGCGGCCGCCTTCGCGTCGCGTGATGCGGTCGACGAAGGAGAAGCTGCGGAAGCGCCCGCTCATGACCGCCGGCCGGGCCGCGAAGGCTTCAGCCCTGCGCCGCGCGCTGTGCGCGGATCACGACCTTGCAGAAGGTCTCGGTGGTGAACAGGCGCGGCACGTCCGATGCCTTCAGCGGCGTCTTGATGCGATCGGCGGGCACCTCGCTGAGGAAGTCGCGCAGCCGGGCCAGGCCAGCTTCGGTGACAATGCCCTTCGATTCGAATTCCGATTCGGGCAGCGGGCCGCGCGCGTCCTCGACGATCTTGCCGCGCGGGATCTTCACGCCGAAGCCCTTTTCCAGGCGGAACACCAGGTCGAGGAAGTCGATCGACTCGGCGTCCAGGTCCTGGATCAGCGAGGCCTTGGGTGTCACCTCGTCGAGTTCGCAGCCGAGCGCGTCGGACACGATCTGCGCCACCTTCGGAAACACCGCATCGATCTCTGCCTGGCTGATTGCCTGTTCTGACATGGCTAGTCCTTTTTCAGTCATTCCATCTTGAAGCCGCCGTCGACGTGCAGCACCTCGCCGGTGATGTAGTCGGCGAAACGTGACGCGAGGAACCACACCGCGTGGGCCACGTCCTGGGCCTGTCCGTAGCGCTTCATCAGGATGCGCGCCTTGATCTGGTCATCGGCGAGGTCGCGCACCTGCTGCGACATCTCGGTCTCGATCACGCCGGGGGCCACGCAGTTTACCGTGATCTTGCGCGAGGCCAGTTCCACCGCCATGGCCCTGGTGAAGGCGTTGATGGCGCCCTTGCTGGCGGCGTAGTTGGCCTGGCCGCGGCCGCCTTTTTCGGCGGACACCGAGCTCAGGTTGACGATGCGCCCCGAGCGCTTGGAGATCATGTGCCGCACCACCGCGCGGGTGACGTTGAAGGTGCCCACCACGTTGGTGTCCAGCACCGCACGGATGTCCTCGTCCTCCAGCATGCCGAGGATGTTGTCGCGCACGATGCCGGCGTTGTTGACCAGCACATCGATGCGGCCGCGGCTGTCGACGACGCGCTCCACCGCCGCGGCCACGCCCTCGGCGTCGGCCACGTCGACCTGCATTCCTTCAGCCTTGCCGCCGGCGGCCTGCACGGCGGCCATCACTTCCTGCGCGGCGGCTTCGTTGCCGCGGTAGAAGAAGACCACGTCCATGCCGTCCGCGGCGAAAAGTTCCACCACCGCGCGGCCGATGCCGCGGCTGCCGCCGGTGACCAGCGCCACCTTGCCGGCCAGGCCCGAATCGATGTTCATGCGTGTCTTCCGCTTCAGCCCGAGATGGCGAAGCCGCCGTCGACGAACAGCGTGTGGCCGTTGATCATGTTCGCTTCGGGCAGGCACAGCAGGTACACCGCGCCAGCCACGTCCTCTGGCGTCAGCACCGGCCCGGCGGGCGTGCGCGCCTTGAAGGACTCGACCAGCTGCTCGCGGTTGGGGAAGTAGCTCAGCGCATCGGTCTCCACCACGCCGGCGCTGACCGCGTTGACGCGGATGCCGCTCGGCCCCAGCTCCTGCGCCAGCGAGCGCACCAGCGATTCCAGCGCCGCCTTCGATGCGCCGATGAACGCATAGTTGGGCATCGCGCGCACCGAGCCCAGGCTGGACATGGCGATGATGCGGCCGCCCGGACCCATCAGCGGCGCAGCGCGCTGGGCCAGCAGGTTCAGCGCGAAGGCATTGGTCTCCATGCACCAGCGCCAGTGCTTCAGCGTCATGTCCATCGCCGGCTTCAGCACGCCGCTGGCGGCATTGCTGATGACGATGTCCAGGTGGTCGAAGTGCTTGCGCAGTTCGGTGAACAGCTCGTCCACGCTGTCCGGCTGGCTGACGCTGGCCTTGATGGCCACGGCGCGACGGCCCAGCGCGCGGAACTGCTCGCACAGCGCCTCGGCTTCCTCGTGGCTGTTGTAGTAGTTGACGACGATGTCGGCGCCCGCCTGCGCCAGCTTGGTGGCGATGGCCCGGCCGATGCCGCGGGCTGCGCCGGTGACCAGGGCGGTCTTGCCGGCCAGCGGCAGGGCGGAAGTCGAAGGGGGAAGGGCGCTCATGCGGGCGGTGATGCTGCACCAGAGTTCGGGCGCGGATTGTAGGCCCTGGCCCCATGGCGACGGCCCGTGCGCAGCCCGCACTTATGATGCGTCGAGCCCATGAGCACGCCCGAGTCCGACGACCCGCGCCCGCCGCGTCGCCAACCGCTGCTCGACCTGCTGCGCCTGGCGCAGGCCCTGCTGCAGGGCGGCTGGCGCAAGACGCGCGAGATCGAACCCGCCTTCTGGGACAAGCTGCAGAACGAGCTGCTGACGTGGTACCTGTGGCGCGACCGGGCCGTGGTGATGCTTTGCGCCGGAGCCACCGGGCTGGTGGTGGTGGGCTTCACGCTTCTGTCCGAGGCGGCCACCCATGGCCACGAGCGGCTGCGCCAATGGGGCGCACTGGGCCCCTACCTGGTGCTGCTGTGGACGCCGTTGCTGACCGTGGGGCTGCTGTGGTGGACCCGCCGCTTCGTGCCCGGAGCCGCCGGCTCGGGCATTCCACAAGTGGTGCGCGCGCTGGAGGACGACCTGCAGCCGGCGCAGCGCAGCGGGCTGGTGTCGCTGCGCATCGCCTTGCACAAGATCGGCCTGGTGTCCGGTGGGCTGCTGGCCGGGCTGTCGATCGGCCGCGAAGGGCCGACGGTGCAGGTGGGGGCCGGTGTGATGGACGTGGCCCGGCGCTGGCTGTCGCCACGCACCGGCATCGACGCGCACGACCTGATGGTGGCCGGCGCCGCGGCCGGCATCGCGGCCGCCTTCAACACGCCGCTGGGCGGCATCGTCTTTGCGCTGGAGCAGCTGTCGCGGCGGCGCGGCATCTCGCACAGCTCGCTGGTCATCGCCGCTATCGTGCTGGCCGGCCTGGTGTCGGTGTCGGTATTCGGCAACGAGACCTACTTCGGCCGTCTGAGCGTGCAGCAGATGTCTTGGGACCTGCTGGGCCCGGGGCTGGTGGTGGCGCTGGTGGCGGGCCTGAGCGGCGGGCTGTTCGCGCGGCTGATCGTCGTGTCGGTGCGCGGCCTGCCGGACCGCTTCAGCCGCTGGCGCCGCGAACACCCGTTCCGTTTTGCTGCCGGCTGCGGCTTCGCGGTGGCCCTGATCGGTCTGGTCACTGGTGGCGCCACCGCCGGCGCCGGCTACGCGCCGACGCGCGCGCTGCTCGAAGGGCAGGGCGACCTTCCGGGCGTCTACACCGTGCTCAAGTTCTGCGCCACCTGGCTGTCGGCCTGGAGCGGCGTGCCGGCCGGCATGTTCGCGCCGTCGCTGAGCATCGGCGCCGGTATCGGCAACGACGTGGCCCTGCTGGCCGGGCTGGGCAAGGAGGCGGCGATCCCGTTGATCGCGCTGGGCATGGTCGGCTTCCTGGCCGCCACCACGGGCGGGCCGATCACCGCCTTCATCATCGTGATGGAAATGGTCTCGGGTCAGGCGATGGTGCTGAGCCTGATGGCCTGCGCGCTGTTGTCCAGCGGCGTGGCGCGTCTGGTGACCGAACCGATGTACCAGGAACTGGCGGACCTGCTGCCCTCGCCGGCGGCGCCGCGGGCCGGTGGGGGCTGATCTGGCCTGCCCGGAGGGAATCGAACCCCCAACCTGCTGCTTAGAAGGCAGCTGCTCTATCCGGTTGAGCTACGGGCAGTGCCCCGGATTCTAGATTTCGGTCGGGTGCGAATTTCTCACTTCGTTTCTTGCCGGCGGGGCCGATATGTCCCTCACGGCAAGCTGCCGATCCGATCGACCCTGGCAAGCCCGCGGGCCGGCCATCGACCACATTTCTGACCATGCTCGACACCTTCAAGCGCTTGCTGGGCCAGGCGCCGCCGCAGATCCCTGGCTGGGCCGACCTGTCGGCATGGGCCCGCTCGCACCAACTCACATTGCGGCCGGTGCGCGAGCCGGAGGGGTTCGTGGTCGAAGGACGCAGTGGCGAGCTGCCGTGGCGCCTGGAATGGGGGCCGTCGCAACGCAGCTACATCCACGGCCACGAGCTTCGCGTGCGTGCCGAGTTGCCGGTGCCGCGCGAACTGCAGGCGCTGGTGCTGAACCGCGAGCTGATGGAAACGATGGAGAAGACCGTTTTCGACCAGTACGTCGAAGGCGTGCAGACCCGCATCGACACCACCACGCCGCCAGAGATGCGCTGGCTGGTGATGTTCGCCAAGCTGTCGTCGGGTGAACTGGGTACGCTGCGCGAAGGCTATGGCGCGCTGTCCAGCTACAAGCCGTGGCTGCAGCAGTGGATCGGCGGCCCGCTGGCCCATGCGCTGGCGGCGCTGCCGGCCGAATCCGGGCGGCCGTTGGTGCTGATGATCGCGCGCCGCCGGCTGTGCCTGCGCACCGCGCTGGCTCACCCGGACACGGCGCGTCTGGATACCTGGCTGGCGCTGTTCGCCACCGCCGTGAAGGAGGCCCAGCGCGTCGTCGTCGACGACCGCGAGGCCCATGCCAGCACCCAGCCGAGCCTGTTTTCCGCCTCGGTGCTGCCGACCGAGGCGCTGCGCAAGGGCTGAAATCAGGCCGCCTGGGCGAACTGCCAGCCCAGGTCAGCCAGCGGCTTGGCGGCGGCGCCCGACTGGCGGGCCTGTTCGCTGGCGGCGGTGCCGGCTTCGACCCGCTTGGCTATGCCTTGCACGATCGCTGCCAGCCGGAACAGGTTGTAGGCCAGGTAGAAGTTCCAGTCGGCCTTGAGCGAGGCCGGCGTGCCGCGGCCGCTGCGCTCGCAGTAGCGGCGGATGTATTCCGATTCCACCGGGATGCCGAGGTCCGCATGGTCCAGCCCGCCGATGCCGCGGAAGCTGCCCGGCGGGATGTGCCAGGACATGCAGTGGTAGCTGAAGTCGGCCAGCGGATGGCCGATGGTGGACAGCTCCCAGTCCAGCACCGCCAGCACGCGCGGCTCGGTGGCGTGGAACATCAGGTTGTCCAGGCGGAAGTCGCCATGCACGATGGAGACCATCGACGCATCGCGCGCACTGTCCGGGATGTGCGCCGGCAGCCATTCGATCAAACGGTCCATGGCTTCGTTCGGGCCGGTGACGGAGGCTTGGTACTGCTTGATCCAGCGGCCGATCTGCCGCTCGAAGTAGTTGCCAGGCTTGCCGTAGTCGGCCAGGCCGACCGAGGCCGGGTCGATGCGGTGCAGCGCCGAGATGACGCGATTCATCTCGTCGTAGATCTCGCCGCGCTGCGTGCGCGTCATGCCCGGCAGCGATTGCTCCCACAGCACGCGGCCCTGCACGAACTCCATCACGTAGAAGGCACGGCCGATCACCGCTTCGTCGTCGCACAGCAGATGCATCTTCGGCACCGGCACCCCGCTGCCGGCCAGTGCGCCCATCACGCGGAACTCGCGCTCGATGGCGTGCGCTGAAGGCAGCAGCTTGGCCACCGGGCCGGGCTTGGCGCGCATCGCATAGGTGGCGCCGGGCGTGACCAGCTTGTAGGTCGGGTTGGACTGCCCGCCCTTGAACTGCTCGACCGTCAGCGGGCCGGCGAATCCCGGCAGATGCTGCGTCAGATAGGCCTGCAGCGCGCCGCTGTCGAAGGCGTGCGCGCCGCCCAGTGGCTTGGTGCCCTGAAACTGATCCATGCGTGGGGTCCTCTGTCGTCAGCGGTCGGCGATCTGCAGCAGTTTCTCGCGCGACAGCACGACCAGCCGTGTCGGTTCGACGCGCACCGCGCCTTCGCGCTCGAAGCCCTTCAGCTCCTGGTTGACGCGCTGGCGCGACGCGCCCAGCAGCTGTGCCAGGTCTTCCTGCGCCAGCTGCAGGCCGATGCGGATTTCCTCGCCCTGGGCGATGCCGTAGCTCTTGGCCAGCAGGATGATCTGCTTGGCCAGCCGGGCTTGCAGGGGGCGGGTGTTCAGATCCTCGAACTGGTTGAACATCAGGCGCAGACGGCGGCAGTTCAGCCGCAGCAGCGCGTCGTACAGCTCCACGTGCTGGGCCAGCAGCTGCTTGAAATCGGGCCTGCGCACGCACAGCAGCGTGGTCGGTCCGTGGGCATCGGCGTCGTGGGTGCGCGGCAGGCCGTCGAACAGCGAGATGTCACCGAACCAGACACCGGGCTCGGCATAGGTCAGCGTGATCTGCTTGCCCGTCAGCGACACCGAGCTGATGCGCACGGCGCCCAGCGCCACACCGCACCATTCTTCGGCGGCGGCACCGCGCGTGGTCAGCGTGGCGCCATCCTTCAGCCGGCGCACCACGGAGCGGGCCAGGATGGCCTCGCGCAGCGGCGCGGACAGCGACGAGAACCACGCGCCCGAGTCGATGTTGCGTCTTTCTTCAACGCTCAGAGTCGAGGCGTTCATGTGTCGGAAGCATAGCCGCTGGCGCTGAAGAGGTCGGCCGGCCGGCTGCGCCAATGCTAACCGTGCGCTGCTGCACGATCGGCGGCCCCTGGCCGGGCTGAATTTGTAACCGTGCGTGCTAGAGTGAATTTCAAAGATTACGTTCCAATCACCACGCATGACCTTGCGGCCCCTGTGCCTTGCGATGCTCGCCCTTGCCGGTGCCGCGGGCGCGTCTTCGGCGCTGGCGCTGGGCTTCGGCCGCGTGCCCGAATCGGTGGTGCTGGGGCAGGCGCTGGACCTGACGGTCCCTGTGCGGCTGGATCCCGGTGAAACGCTGGCCCCCGGTTGTCTGCAGGCCGAGGTGCATGTCGGCGACCATCGATTGCCACCCGGTGCCGTGCAACTGGCGCTGGAAACGCCGGGCGGCGAGCCCCGTGTGCGCATCCGAAGCAACACCGTGGTCCTGGAACCGCTGGTGGCGGTGAACCTGTCGCTGGGCTGCGGCAATGCCGTGTCGCGGCAGTTCGTGGTCTTCGCCGATCCGGCCGACAGCCCTGCCGGGCCCGCGTCGCCACCCGTGCCGGCCGCCGTGGCGGCTGTGGCACCCGTGGCAGATCCGCCGCCAGCGCGCGTGGCCCCTGCCGCGAAAGCCGCGCCACGCAAGCCAGCCCGGACGGCCCAGCCCGGTTTCACACGCACGGCCAGCAGCACCCCGGCGCGCCGCACGCCGCGCCGCGATGTGGTGGCGGCCAAGACCGGCACGCCGCGTACCGCGGCGCCGGTGCCGCGGCTGAAGCTGGAGGAACCCGACGAACTGCTGAAGGCCGCCGCAGCCACGGTGGCCGCCCAGGACGCTGCGCTGGCCGTCGCCGCGCAGGCTGCCAGCGCCGCGCAGGCAGCGGCGTCATCGGCCGAGCAGCGACTGGCGCAGATGGAAGCCAACCTGAAGCAGCTTCGCGACGATGCCGCTGCGCAGCGCACGGCAATGGAGCAGTTGCGCAACCGCCTGGCCCAGGCGGACG
>JAFLDH010000155.1 GCA_017302505.1 Burkholderiales bacterium | reverse complement strand
GCCCAGCAGCGCCCAGTCGACGCGGCCGATCTTCAGGCTGCCGCGCAGCACGTCGAAGGCGTGCGGCTCGCCGCGTGCGCGCAACGCGCCGGGCTCCTCCTTGCGCGCGCCGAAGCGCTGTACCTCGCTCCAGCAGCCGCGGGCCAGCACGCGCTGCAGCGCCTCGTCGCGGGCGTTCACCACCAGCCGGCCGCGCGACGGCACGGTGCGCACCAGGTGGTGGAACTGCGTCTCGATGGCGCCGAGGTCCGGGAAGATGTCGGCGTGGTCGTGCTCCAGGTTGTTCAGGATGGCGGTGCGCGGCCGGTAGTGCACGAACTTGCTGCGCTTGTCGAAGAAGGCGGTGTCGTACTCGTCGGCCTCGATGACGAAGCCGTTACCCTGGCCCAGCCGCGCCGAGACGCCGAAGTTCAGCGGCACCCCGCCCACCAGGAAGCCCGGCTGCAGCCCGGCCTGCTCCAGCACCCAGGCGAGCATCGAGGTGGTGGTGGTCTTGCCATGCGTGCCGGCCACCGCCAGCACGTGCCGGCCGGGCAGCACGTGTTCGGCCAGCCACTGCGGCCCGCTGGTGTAGGCCGCGCCGGCATCGAGGATGGCCTCCATCAGCGCATTGCCGCGGGTGACGACATTGCCGACCACGTAGACATCGGGCTTCAGCGCCATCTGGTCGGCGCCGAAGCCTTCGATCAGCTCGATGCCCAGCGCGCGCAGCTGGTCGCTCATCGGCGGGTAGACGTTGGCATCGCAGCCGGTCACCTTGTGCCCGGCCTCGCGCGCCAGCGCAGCCAGGCCGCCCATGAAGGTGCCGCAGATGCCCAGGATGTGGATGTGCATGCGATTCATTCTAGGAGGCCACAATCGCGGCGATGTTTGGATGGATCGTCTCGCACCCGATCGCCTACCCGGCGCTGGAGGTGGTGCACATCATTGGCATCGCGCTGCTGCTGGGCAACCTGGTGCTGCTGGAGCTGCGCGTCTGGGGCCTGGGGCCGGAGCTGCCGGTGCAGCCGCTGGCCCGTCTGGCGCTGAGCTTGTCGCTGCTGGGCTTCGGCCTGGCGGGCGCCAGCGGGCTGCTGATGTTCGCCGGCCAGCCGGCCGAGATGCTGGCCAACCGCATCTTCGTCATCAAGATGGGCCTGGTGATGCTGGCCGGGCTGAACGCCGCCTGGTTTCATGCCCGCGGCAGCTTGCAACTTCTGGACCGCGACGCCCGCGCGCAGACCGTGGTGTCGATGGGGCTTTGGCTGGCTGTCATCATCTGCGGCCGCTGGATCGCCTACGTCTGAGGAGCCTCTGATGCAACGACGCACCCTGATCGCCACCGCGCTGGCCCTGCCGCTGGCCGCCCGCGCCCACCACGGCTGGAGCAGCTTCGACCAGGGCCGGCCGATCTGGCTGGAAGGCAAGGCCGTCAAGGTGGCCTGGCGCAACCCGCATGCCGAGCTCTCGCTGGAGCTGCCCGCCGACCTGAAGCTGCCGGCCGACCTGGCCAGCCGCAAGCTGCCGGTGCAGTCCGCCGGCGTCGACGGGCCGGCGCTGCTGAAGGCCGCGCAGCTGCCCACCCGGAAGGACCGCGTCTGGGAGATCGAGCTGGCGCCGCTGACCCGCATGGACGCCTGGAAGGTGCCGGAGATCAAGGTCGGCGACACGGTGGGCGTGCTCGGATTCACCTTCGCCGGCGAGAAGGGCGATCCGGTGCTGCGCGCCGAGTACCTGTTCCTCGGCGGCCAGGTCTACGGGCTGCGTTCCAGCCCGGCCTGAGCCTCAGGCGCGCAGCGCCTCGGCCGCCGCGGCCACCGTGGCGGCGATGTCGGCGTCGCTGTGCGCGGCGCTGACGAAGCCGGCCTCATAGAGCGCCGGCGCCAGGTACACGCCGCGGTCGAGCATGGCGTGGAAGAAGCGGTTGAAGCGCTCCTTGTCGGTGGCCATCACCACGCCATAGTTCTGCGGCAGCGCGTCGGCGAAGAAGAAGCCGAACATGCCGCCTTCGCAATCGCCGACCAGCGGCACGCCGGCCGCGCGGGCCGCGCCGGTCAGGCCGTCGACCAGCTGCCGGGTCTTGGTCGACAGCGCCTCGAAGAAGTCCGGCTGGGTGATCTGCTTCAGCGTGGCCAGCCCGCAGGCGGTGGCCACCGGGTTGCCGCTCAGCGTGCCGGCCTGGTACACCGGGCCCAGCGGCGCCAGCTGGCTCATCACGTCCTTGCTGGCACCGAAGGCCGCCAGCGGCATGCCGCCACCGATCACCTTGCCGAACACGCTCATGTCCGGCTTGAAGCCGGGAATCAGCTTCGCATAGACGCTCTGCGCGCCACCCAGCGCGACGCGGAAGCCGGTCATCACCTCGTCGAAGACCAGCAGCGCGCCGTGCTTGGTGCACAGCTCGCGCAGCCGGGTCATGAAGGGCACGCTGGCGCGCACGAAGTTCATGTTGCCGGCGATCGGCTCGATCATCACGCAGGCCAGTTCGTGGCCGTGGATGGCAAAGGCCTCGTCCAACTGCGCCAGGTTGTTGTATTCGAGCACCAGCGTGTGCTGCACCACCTCGGCCGGCACGCCGGCGCTGGTGGGAAAGCCGAAGGTCGCCAGCCCCGAGCCGGCCTTGACCAGCAGCGCGTCGGCATGGCCGTGGTAGCAGCCCTCGAACTTGATGATCTTGCTGCGGCCGGTGGCGCCGCGCGCCAGGCGCAGCGCGCTCATGCCGGCCTCGGTGCCGCTGCTGACCAGCCGCACCTGCTCGACGCTGGGCACCAGGCGGATGATTTCCTCGGCCAGTTCCACCTCGCGCTCGGTGGGCGCGCCGAAGCTCAGGCCGTCCAGTGCCGCCTTGTGCACGGCCTCCAGCACGGCGGGGTGGCCGTGGCCCAGGATCATCGGGCCCCAGGAGCCGATGTAGTCGATGTAGCGCTGGCCTTCGGCGTCCCACATATAGGCGCCCTGCGCCCGCTGGATGAAGCGCGGCGTGCCGCCGACGGCGCGGAAGGCGCGCACCGGCGAATTGACGCCGCCGGGGATGACACGCTGGGCGCGTTCGAACAGGCTGGCGTTGCTCTTCGGGCTAGTGGACACGGCGGGAGGCTCCCTTGATGGCGGGGTCGTCGGTGGTCAGGTCGGGCTGGGCTGCGGCGTCGCCGGCCTCGCCATCCTCCGGCGCGGGCATGGCCCAGAAGAAGCGGTCGGGCACCACATGGCCCATGCCCGGGCGGAAGCCGGCGTCCAGGCTCTGGTCCAGGAAGGCCAATGCCTCGCCCACGGCGGCCTGCAGCTCGCTGCCGGCGGCCAGCAGCGAGGCCAGCGCGGCGGCCAGCGTGTCGCCGGCACCGACGAAGGCGGTGTCGAAGCGCTCGAACTTCTCGCCGGTGAGCGCGCCCTGCGGCGAGGCCAGCACGTTGTCGATGAACTGCTCGGTGCCCTTGGCCGGCAGCATCACGCCAGTGACCAGCACGTAGCGCGTGCCATGCTCGCCGGCGGCCACCGCGAGCTCGCGCGGCGAGGGCGGGCGCTCGTTGTCCCAGTCGGGCAGCAGGAAGTCCTGCAGTGTCTTGTGGCTGCCCACCAGCACCTCGGTGGCCGGCAGGATCAGCTCGCGGAAGGCGTCCAGGTAGGGCATCAGCTGGTCTTCGTCCAGCCAGCTCAAGGGCGGCAGGTACGACACCAGCGGCAGCTCGGCATAGTCGCTGAGCACCTCGGCCACCGCGCCGACGGTCTCGGCGCTGCCCAGGAAACCGACCTTCCAGCCGGCCAGCGTGACGTCCTCCAGCACCGAGCGGGCCTGCTCCACCACCACCTCGGCTTCCAGCGGGTGGTGGTCGAAGACCTCGGCCGTGTCGCGCATCACGATGCTGGTGACCACCGGCAGCGCATGCGCACCCATCGCGGCGATGGTGGCGATGTCGCCGGCCAGGCCGCCGGCGCCGCTGGGGTCGCTGGCGTTGAAGCTCATCACGCAGGCCGGGGCGGCCGGCTCGGCAGTGGGGTCGGGGGAGTCGGTGGCCGGGCTGGGGGCGGAGCTCATGGTGCGGGCCTTCACGCGATCTAGGGCAGGCGGAAAATTCCGTGAACCTCTAGCGGAATCTGAGGAATGTTGCGTAGGTGCCCCAGCCCCTTCGGGTTTCCGCCAGGGGCGCTGGCTACAATCGAAAGTCATTGTAGTGACCTGTACCAAGGCGTCGTGACTCAAACCCGTACCTGGATGTGCCTGATCTGCGGCTGGATCTACGACGAAGCCACCGGGGATCCGGAGCATGGCATCGCGCCCGGCACGGCCTGGGCCGATGTGCCGATGAATTGGACCTGCCCGGAATGCGGCGCCCGTAAAGAAGACTTCGAAATGGTCGAAATCTGAGAGCCGGCCCGCGGGGGCCGCGCTGCCACCTCACCGAGGAGAGCTCATTTGGATATCGAAGCTTCGGCCGCTCTGGCCACGGGCGCCAAGGTGCTGGTGATCGACGACAGCAACACGATCCGGCGCAGCGCCGAGATCTTCCTGCGCCAGGGTGGGCACGAGGTGGTGCTGGCCGAAGACGGCTTCGATGCCCTGGCCAAGGTCAACGACCACGCCCCGCAGCTGATCTTCTGCGACATCCTGATGCCGCGCCTGGACGGCTACCAGACCTGCGCGATCATCAAGCGCAACCCCCGCTTCGCTCATGTGCCGGTGATCATGCTGTCCTCCAAGGACGGGCTGTTCGACAAGGCGCGGGGCCGCATGGTCGGTTCAGAAGAGTACCTAACCAAGCCCTTTACGAAGGAACAGCTGCTGCGCGCTGTGGAACAGTTCAGCAGTCAGGCGGCCTGAAGCGCTGCGCGTCGCTGCGCGCAACCCGAAGGCCGCCACGGCCCTAGCCAAGGAAGCGTCCATGTCCATCCAGAAGATCCTGCTGGTCGATGATTCCAAGACCGAGCTGTACCACCTGTCCGAACTGCTGGGCAAGCGCGGCTACCAGGTGCGCACCGCCGAGAACGGCGACGAGGCGCTGCGCCGGCTGAACGAGGACAAGCCCGACCTGATCCTGATGGACGTGGTGATGCCCGGGCAAAACGGTTTCCAGCTGACCCGCACCATCACGCGCGACCCGCGCTGGTCGTCGGTGCCGGTGATCATGTGCACCAGCAAGAACCAGGAGACCGACAAGGTCTGGGGCATGCGCCAGGGCGCGCGCGACTACATCGTGAAGCCCGTCAACGCCGAAGAGCTGGTCACCAAGATCAAGGCCTTCGACTAGGCATGAGCAATCGCGAAGCACTGCGCGAACTGCAGGGCCGGCTGGCCAGCCGCATGCAGGCGGCGCGCACCGAGGCGCGCGTGCAGTCCTGGCTGGCGGTCGAGTGCGGCGGCTCGGGCTTGTTGTTCCCGCTGCACCAGGCCGGCGAGATCTTCTCCGTGGGCACCGTGTTGCCGGTGCCGCACACCCAACCGTGGTTTGCCGGCGTCGCCAACCTGCGTGGCGGCCTGCACGCAGTGGTGGACCTGGCGCGCTTCCTGGGCCTGCCGCGGGCCAGCGGCCCGATGGCCGGCGACGGCGCGCGCCTGCTGGCGCTGAACCCCACGCTGGGCGTGAACTGCGCACTGCTGGTCGAGCGCCTGGCGGGTCTGCGCAATGCCGAGCAGCTGACCCGCGAACCCGATGACGAGGCGGCCGACGGTAGCCCGCGCCCGCCCTTTGCCGGCGGGCGCTGGCGCGATGCAGACGGCCGCGTCTGGCAGGAAATCGAACTGTCGGCGCTGGCCGGCTACGAGCAGTTCCTGGGTGTGGCCAGCTGAAGGCCGGCAGGGCCGGCCCCTGAACGTACAACCGAAGAGGGTGACATGAGCTTCATGGACAAGATCACGAGCCGCCCGCGCGAAGCCCGCGCCGACCAGGGGGCCTACGAGTCGCAGTTCGACGATGTCGTCACCGCCTATCCGGACGGCCAGCCCGGCCAGGACACCCAGGCGCCACGCGGTCCGGCCACGCGCTCGCCCGACCTGCGCGGCGCCTTCGACCAGCAGGATTCATCGATCATCTCCGAGGTGACGCCGTCCGAGATGGCCGGCGACTTCAGCGAAACCCGGCTGCAGGATGCCGCTGCCGAGGCGCCGCAGCAGGGCCGCCCGCTGCCGCTGATCGGCCACCTGCGTCCGCAGCAGCAGCAGCGCATCCTGTTCGGGCTGGTCGGTGCCGGCCTGCTGGGCCTGGCCATGTCCACCGTGCTGGCGCTGAGCTCGGCCACGCGCAGCAGCGAGCGCGTCAGCGCCGTCGGCCAGGCGCTGATGGAATCGCAGCGGCTGGCCAAGTCGGTGTCGCAGGCCATGGTCGGCACGCCGGCCGCCTTCCCCGAGGTGCGCGAGAGCGCCGAGGTGCTGACCCGCAACGTGCGTTCATTGGTGGGTGGCGACGGTGCCACCACGCTGCCGGCCGCGGTGCAGGAGGCGGTCGATCCGCTGCTGCCGCTGGTCGAGCGCGCCGACAAGAATGCCGCCATCGTGCTGGCGCAGCAGAAGGCGCTGACCGAGGTCGGCCAGTCGCTGCGGGCCATCAACAAGCAGTCGGCCGAGCTGCTGGACACCGCCGAGACGGTGTCGGCGCTGAAGCTGCAGCAGGGCGCCACCGCCGCCGAGCTGGCGGCGATCGGCCAGCTGATCATGCTGACGCAGCGCATCGGCAAGAGCGCCAGCGAATTCATCACCATCGAAGGCCTGAACCCCGAGGCGGTGTTCCTGCTGGGCCGCGACCTGAAAAGCTTCCGCGAGCTGGCCGAGGGCGTGAACCCCGGCGGTGCGCAGGCCCGCGAGCGCATGCTGGCGCTGCTGGCGCAGCACCAGGCCGCGCAGGCGCAGGCCAACGTGGTGCAGGCCAACCTGAAGGGCCTGGTGGCGGCACGCGACGCGCAGGGCGTGATCGTGGCCGACAGCGAGCCGCTGCGCCAGGGCCTGCAGACGCTGCAGGAGCGGCTGGCGGCCACCGGCGGCCTGACGGGGCTGCACATCACCGTGATGGTGATCTCGGCGCTGCTGCTGCTGGCCGGTGGCGCAGGCATCCTGAAGCTGTTCGTCGGCGACCAGACGACGCGCGCGCAGTTCGCCGAGGTGCAGCGCCTGGAGGCCGAGCGCCAGGAGCAGGAGGCCAAGCGCGTCAACGACGCCAACCAGGCGGCCATTCTGCGGCTGATGAACGAGCTTCAGACGGTGGCCGAAGGCGACCTGACGCAGCAAGCCACGGTGACCGAGGACATCACAGGCGCCATCGCCGATTCGGTGAACTACACGGTGGAAGAGCTGCGCACGCTGGTGTCTGCGGTGCAGCACACGGTGGCGCGGGTGACCGACACCACCCAGCAGGTGGAGCAGACCTCCACCGAGCTGCTGGCCACCTCGACCGAGCAGCTGCGCGAGATCCGCGACACCGGCGAATCGGTGCTGCAGATGGCCGGCCGCATCAACGAGGTGTCGGCCCAGGCGCAACGCACCGCCCAGGTGGCCAAGCAATCGCTGCAGGCGGCCGAGACCGGCCTGCAGGCGGTGCAGAACACCATCGGCGGCATGAACTCGATCCGCGACCAGATCCAGGACACATCCAAGCGCATCAAGCGGCTGGGCGAGTCCTCGCAGGAGATCGGCGAGATCACCGAGCTGATCGGCGACATCACCGAGCAGACCAACGTGCTGGCGCTGAATGCCGCCATCCAGGCCGCGTCGGCCGGTGAAGCCGGCCGCGGCTTCTCGGTGGTGGCCGAGGAAGTGCAGCGTCTGGCCGAGCGCTCGGCCGAGGCGACCAAGCAGATCGCCGTGCTGGTGCGCACCATCCAGACCGACACCCAGGAGGCCGTGGCCGCCATGGAGCGCTCGACGCACGGCGTGGTCGAGGGCGCCAAGCTGTCCGACGCGGCCGGCGCCGCGCTGAACGACATCGATCGCGTGACGCGCCAGCTGTCCGAGCTGATCGCACAGATTTCCGAGCAGGCGCTGAAGGAAGCCGACTCCGCCAACGTGGTGGCCTCGAACATCCAGCACATCTTCGCGGTGACCGAGCAGACCGGCGAGGGCACGCGCTCCACCGCACAGATGGTGCGTGAGCTGTCGCGTAGCGCCGAGGAACTGAAGCAGTCGGTGTCGCGCTTCAAGGTGGCCTGATCACAGCGGCCCGATGAACATGCTGCACGACATCGCGGACGAGGCCGAAGCCGTCGACGACCTGAGCACCCTGGCCTGGGTGCACGACGAGTTGCGCCGTTCGCTGGAGGCGGCCCACAAGGCGCTGCGCCGCTACCTGAAGGATGCCGAAGGCGTGGCCGGCTCCGACGTGGACGCGGTCGATCCGGCGGTGCTGCGCACCGCCCGGGCGCAGCTGCACCAGGGCGTCGGCGCGCTGGAGATGATCGGCCTGCCCGGGCCGGCGCGCGTGCTGCGCGCCAGCGAAAGCGCCGTGCAGCGATGCATCGCCAAGCCGCGGCTGCTGAACCGCGCCGCGGTGGAGGCCATCGAGTCGGCCTCCTTCGGCGTGCTGGACTACCTGAGCCGCAAGCTCGCCGGCAAGGGCCTGCCCACGCTGGCGCTGTTCCCGCAATACCGCGCGCTGCAGGAATGGGTGGGCGCCGACCGCGTGCACCCGGCCGACCTGTGGCGCGATGAATGGCAATGGCAGCCGGTGGCCGGCGCGCCCGAGGCCGAGCCGCGCGTGGCCGACGCCAGCGCGCGCACGGCGATGGAAACGCTGGTGCTGGCGGTGATGCGCGGCAACGACCGCGGTGCGCTGAAGCGGCTGAGCGAACTGTGCGCCGGCCTGGGCGCCGCCTCGCAAGACCGCCTGGCCGAACTGTGGACGCTGGCCGCGGCCTTTTATGAAGCGCAGGCGATGGGCCTGCTGAAGGCCGACAACTACGCCAAGCGCGTCAGTTCGCGGCTGCTGGCGCAGCTGCGCCTGGCCATCGCCGGCCAGACCGAGGTGTCCGACCGGCTGGCGCAGGACGTGCTGTTCTTCTGCGCGCATGCGCGTGCGCCCGACGACAACCGGCCCGCGCCCTACCTGCAGGCGGTGCGCGACAGCTTCCAGCTGGACGCCACCGCCGCCATCGATTACCAGGCGGTGCGGCTGGGCCGATTCGACCCGGCCTGGATCGCGCAGGCACGCAAGCGTGTCGCCGGTGCCAAGGATGTCTGGTCGGCCGTGGCGGGCGGCGAGATGCACCGCCTGAGCGGCCTGCCGGAGCAGTTCGCGCTGGTCGGCGATTCGCTGAAGCGGCTGTACCCGTCCGGCGAGGTGCTGGCCGAGGCGCTGCAGTCGGCCGTGGGTCAGACCGTGGCCGCCGGTGCCACCCCCAGCCCCGGGCTGGCGATGGAAGTCGCCACCAGCGTGCTGTACCTGGATGCCTCGCTCGAAGACGGCGAATTCGACCATCCGCTGATCGGCACCCGGGTGCAGCGCCTGGCCGAGCGCATCCGCCAGGTGGCCGATGGCCGCGAGGCGCGGCCGCTCGAGCCGTGGATGGAAGAGCTGTACCGGCGCGTGTCCGACCGGCAGACCATGGGCAGCGTCGTGCAGGAACTGCGCGCCTCGCTGTCCGAGGTGGAAAAGCAGATCGACCAGTACTTCCGCAACCCGGCGCAGCGCGAGCTGCTGATCCCGGTGCCCGGCCAGCTGCAGGCGATGCGCGGTGTGCTGTCGGTGCTGGACATGGAGCCGGCCTCGCTGGCGGTGCTGCGCATGAGCGAGGACGTGGACGCGCTGTCCACCACCGAGGTCGATCCGCAGCATGCCGCCGCGGCCGGCACCTTCACCCGGCTGGCCGACAACCTGGGCGCGCTCAGCTTCATGATCGACATGCTCAGCGTGCAGCCGGCGATGGCCCGCTCGCTGTTCCGCTTCGATCCCGAGACCGGCAACCTGAACGCGGTGATGGGCCGTCGCACGCACCGGCTGTCGGCCTTTGGCGGCTTCGAGGAAGCCCGCGCGCCGGACCCGACCTCGCCGCTGGTGCGCCAGGCGCAGAGCCTGGCGCACGCGGCCGACGTGCCCGATGCCTCGCTCGAGCAGGAGCTCAGCCGGCTGTCGCAGCAGGCGCTGCTGGCCGACCAGCGCGCACTGGCCGAGACCGTGGCCTCGGCCCACCAGGCGCTGCAACGCGCCACCGACGATGCGCAGCGCCAGGGCGTGCGCGAGGAGCTCGCCCAGGCCGTG
>JAFLDH010000154.1 GCA_017302505.1 Burkholderiales bacterium | reverse complement strand
TGCTGGTGCTGGGCTTCGTGCTGCATCTGATGGCCGACCACCGCCTGGCCGGTCCGGCCGGCCTGCCGGCGTGGTACCTGCCGCTGCGCTGGCGCTTGAGCACGGTGGCCTGCCTGAGCCTGCTGTCGCTGGCCTGGGCCGGGCCGGCGCCGGGCTGAGCGCGCTCGGCCCCTTGTCGCAGCGCCCGCCGAGCGGACCCGTCAACAGGGCATGCTGCGTCCGACCGGCGATTCGAACACGCAGTACACCTTGCCTTCGCTGAGCGGCAAGTGGCTCTTGACGCCATGCCGCAATGCGCCGCGCGCAGGCGGCGCGATGTGGTTCGAGTCGAGCTCGACCAACGCGGCGTGCGTCGATGCGATGGCCCCCTCGTCTTCGGTGAAGCCAAACCACACCAGCGCCTCCTGCAGCGCCACGCGCGCCTGGCTGAGCTCGCCGCGCAGCGCATGGAGGGTCGACAGATCGACCAGGTCATGGCCCAGCGCATGGGCATAGCCGATCGCCCGGTCCACCTCGATGGCCCTGCGCATGTGGGCCAGGGCGTTGTCCAGTGCACCTTGGGTGGCATGCTGCATGGCCAGCGCATGCAGTGCGCGCGAGTGCATGGCGCGCTCGCCGCTCTGTTCGCTCAGCCGCAAGGCGCTCTCGTATTTCTGCGTGGACCCTTGATGGTCGCCGGTCTGGCGCAGCGCATGGGCCCAGCCGAAGAGGCTGAGGATCTCGCCGGCCGGGTTGCGCGACGCCCAATGCAGTTGCAGCGCGTGCTCGAACCACTGCACGGCCTGCCGGGGACTGCCCAGGTCGCGATGGATCTCGGCCAGGTTGTGCAGCGCCGTGGCCTCGCCCGCCAGGTCACCCATCTGGCGGTGCAGCGCCAGTGCGTCGCGGGCATGCTGCAGCGCTGAGCCATAGTCTTCCGCGTGCCATTGCACGAACCCGAGTTCTCGCAGCGCTTCGGCCTGGCCAGGCAGGTCGCCCATGTCGCGATAGAGCTGCAGGGCACGTTGCGCAGCGTGGAGCGCTTCGTCATGCCGGCCCAGGTAGGTGCAGGCGCTGGCACGGCGCAGCAGTACCGCGGCCACGCGCTCGGCATCGTCCAGCGCCTGCGCCACCTGCAGGGCGGCGGCGATGGCCCTTTCCTGCTCGGCACGCCGGCCCAGCCGTTCGAGCATGGCTTCGTGCAGCAGCAGCACGTCGGCCTGGCGCTCCGGCGGTGAGTGGCCCGCCTGCGCCATCACCTTCAGCGCCCGGTCGTACAGGTCGGCGGCCTGGCTGAAGGCATGGACGCGTTCTGCAGCCTGGCCCGCACGCACGATGGATTCGGCATCACCCGACGCCGCCGGCCATGCCACGCCGGGCTCGCGCTGTGCATCGCGCGCAGGCATCGCCGCGGCCGGCAGCCGATCGGCAGCACGCTGCGGGCGCAGCGCCTGGTACAGCGCCGCCGTCTCGGCGGAGGGCGTGATGCCGAACTCCTGTTGCAGCCGTCGGGACAGGCGGATCCATTCGGCGTCGGCCGCCTGCGCCTGGTTCGTTGCGGCATAGACCCGCAGCAGGTACTGCGAAGCGGCCTCGCTCGTCGGGTCTAGCTCGCGCATCGAGTGGGCGAACCCGCCTGCCGCTGCCAAATCGGATCGGGCCATGTGGCTGGCCACCAGCCGGCCCAGGTTGTGCATGGCCAGCGCATGCAGGCGCTCGCGTGCCGCAGACAGCCAGGCCTCGTACTGCGGGCACGACGCCAAGTGACGGCCCTCCATGAACGGCGCGACGTAGATCGCCGCCGCGTCGCGCCACAGCGCCTCGTCGGTGCTGGCTGTGGCGGCCACAAAGCGCGTGAGGTCGATGTCGACGGTGGCGCCGGTTGCCGCGGCATCGAAGCGCACCCAGTCAGACTCGACCTGCAGGCAGCGGCCCAACTGGCCACCGCCCAGCGTGCGCAGCGAGTACAGGGCCTGGCGCAGGCTTTGGCGGCTGGAAGCTTCGGGCACGCCCTCCCACAGCAGTTCGGCCAGCCGCGACCGTGCATGCGGCCTGTCCGACTCCACCACCAGGAAAGCCAGCAGGGCAAAAGCGCGTGCCGAATGCGTGCGCACGACGGCGCCGTCGACCGTCAAGGCGCCGGGGCCGAACAGGCGAAGCGTCAAGTGGCTCATCGGGTGCTCGCGGTGACTTTCTCGTGACGGAGGAAACCTATGCTGTGATGCGCCCGATCATGCATCGACTTCCACCCTCGAGGAGCACGAAGATGTCGAACCCCCTGGCCACCGCATCGGCAAGCTGTCGGCTGTCGAACGAACCCGGCCGCGCGCTGCTCACCATCCGCGGACAGCATGTGGTCACCGATTCGCCGCCGACGCTGGGCGGGCCCAATGAAGCCGCCAACCCCGTGGAGATGCTGCTGGCCGCGCTGGCAGGCTGTGCCACTTTCGTCTGCGAGCGCGCCGCGCAGGAAATGGACATTCCGCTCGAATCGGTGAGCGTGACCGTCGCCGGCGACTTCGATCCCCGCGGCGTCTGCGGCGAAGCCGTCGACCCGCGCTTCCAGTCCTTCAAGCTCAGGCTGGCCCTCGAAGGCCCCGACGCCGCGCAGCGCGAGAGTCTGCTGCAGGCCTTCAAGACGCGTTGCCCGGTCTACGCGACGCTGTCGCGTGCCGCGCCGGTGGACATCATGCTGGCCTGACGGGCCGCCCGTGACGCACCCGTGACGGCGGGGTGTTTCACTGCGTGCCACGACGACGAGGGATGTCGGACCGGTTCAGGTTCGGCCGAGGCGCCGGTCGTGCCAGTCAAGGAGGCGGCGATGTACGAACTTCGATGCAGGGACGTGGGCTTCGATTGCCCGGGCGTGGTGCACGGGCTGACGAAGGACGATGTCCTGAAGCAGGCGGCGGCGCACGCGGCCGAAGCCCACAACACCCAAGTGACGCCGGTGATGGCCGAGCAGGTGGCTGCACTGATTCACCTGCGCGCGGAGGACACACCAGGGGCCCAGGGGTAGCGCAGGCTACGCCGACCCGACGAGTACGTTGGCTTTGAGCCAGCCGATCACCTGGTCGGCGCCACCCCCTCATTCAGGGGGTTCGAACCCCGCGACCGTTACCCTAATCTTTTCGCCGATATCGACTGCACAACAAGGCCCGGAGGAACCCCAATGACTCGTTCTTTGCCGATCGTCGCAGCACTGTCCATCGTGGCGGCTTCCGCTTGCACTTCAGCCGTGGCGGCCCCCACGGTCTACTTCGGTGAAGACCAGGGCGCCGGCAGCGCAGCTGGCCTGATCTTCTCGAACAACGCGCGCGCACAGTTCGTCTACCACGTCACCACCATCCTCGGCGCACAGCTCGGTACCGAAGATTTCGACACCCTGCCCGCAGGGACGGAGTTCTTCAACAACCCGACGGACCGGCTGAACTTCGTCGGCAGCGGCGTCACCGCCTCGCTGACGGGCGGCCTGGTGCGCAATGCGCCCTACAACGCGCGCTTCCCGGTCAGCGGCGAGCAGTACCTGGACACGTCGTTCAATCAACGCATCATTTTCGACAAGCCGGTGGCGGCCTTTGGCCTGTACGTCATCGATGCCAACGAGACGAACAACAACCCGGCCACGGTCACTATCAATGGGCAGACCTTGACGCAGCAGCAGATCGAAGCGCGCCCCTTCGACAGCGTGGATGGCATCTTCCGCATCGTCGCGTTGCGCCAGTCCGGCCAGTTCGAGGTGCTGTTCGACGGGGGAACCTTCCCGTCGCGCGACAGCAGCGCAATGTTCATTGGCCTGATCGACACGGCCAACCCCTTTGTCGACATCCGGCTGATCAACGGCACCTCCGGGCTGGACCTGGCTTTTCAGGACGGCTTCGGCTACGACCGCATGTCTGTGGCGGCTGCGGTGCCGGAGCCCGCGTCGTGGTTGATGCTGGGCCTGGGGCTGGGTGCTGCTGGCATGGCTGCGCGGCGTCGGCGCGCGGCCAGTGCCGTGGCTGCCTGAGGCCCGCAGCGCCGCGTGTACCGTCGGCGCAGGCGCGGCGCCGTTCAGCCCAGCGTCACGACCTCGGCCAGACGCGCCAGCTCGCAGTCCTCGGCCGCCGCCCGGCGCTCGATGACGACGAAATCGCCGCCCTGCGGCGCGATCAAGCCGTGGTGCCAAGTGCCGGCATGCAGCGTGACGGCCTGGTGGCCGGCCACATGGAAGGCGGCCAGCGTGGCTTCGTCGGGCGCGTCCCCGCCCAGCGCCACCAGCAGCACGAAGGCCGCGCCGCCCAGCGGCACGAAGGTCTGCGTGCCCAGGCGATGCCTCTCCAGCACCTGCCACGGCCCTGCCGGGTCGCGCGGCTGGGCGCGAAACAGCGCCAGACAGGGCACGCCGCCCTCGGCCGTCAGCAGCAGCTCGCCCACGCCATCGACGCGCAGGCTGGTGCCGTCGTTGATCGGCCGCCCGACGGCGCCCTCGGCATCGGCCAGCGCGCCATAGGGCGCAAAGGCCACCGCGTCGATGGGCCGCAGCGCCAGCCGCTTCATGCGCCCAGCAGGCCGGCCGCCAACCGGTTGTGGCGCTCCAGGTGCACCGGCAGGTCCAGCGTCGCCAGTTGCCCGTCGCGCACCACCACGCGGCCATTGACCACCGTGTGCTTCACCCGCGGCACGTGGCAGAAGAACAGCGCGGCCAGCGGATCGTGCAGCGCGCCGGCCACGCCGATGTCGTCCAGAGGTACGCTGACGAGATCGGCACTCATGCCCGGCGCCAGGGCGCCGATGTCGTCGCGGCCCAGCACCTGGGCGCCGCCGAGCGTGGCGATCTCCAGCACCTCGCGCGCGGTCAACGCCGATGGGCCCTTGACCGGACCGTGGGCCACGCGCTGCAGCAGCAGTGCCAGCCGTGCCTCGCCGAGCATGTGGCCACTGTCGTTGCTGGCCGAGCCGTCGACCGCGATCGACACCGGCACGCCGGCATCGCGCATCGCGCGGATCGGCGCAATGCCCGAGGCCAGCCGCATGTTGCTGCCTGGGCAGTGGGCGACGCCGGTGCCTGTGCGCGCGAACAGCGCGATGCCGGCCTCGTCGAGCTTGACGCAGTGGGCATGCCAGACGTCGGGGCCCACCCAGCCCAGGCTTTCAGCGTATTCGGCCGGCGTGCAGTGGAACTTCTCGCGCGTGTAGGCGATGTCGTTGTCGTTCTCGGCCAGATGGGTGTGCAGCGACACGCCATGACCTGGGCCGTAAGCGCGCGCCAGCAGCGCGGCGTCGCGCATCAGTTCGCGGCTCACCGAGAACGGCGAGCATGGCGCAACCACGATGCGCGTCATCGCATGCCGCGCCGGGTCGTGCCAGCGCTCGATGAGGCGCTGCGCATCGGCCAGGATGGCGGCCTCGTCCTGCACCACGCGGTCGGGCGGCAGGCCGCCTTTCGATTCGCCGACGCTCATCGCACCGCGCGCCGCATGGAAGCGCATGCCGATGTCGCGGGCGGCTTCGATGGTGTCGTCCAGCTGCGTGCCGTTGGGGAACAGGTACAGGTGGTCGCTGCTGGTGGTGCAGCCCGACAGCAGCAGTTCGGCCATGGCCGTCTGCGTGCTGACGTAGGCCATCTCCGGCGTCAGCTTCGCCCAGATCGGGTACAGCGTCTTCAGCCAGGTGAAGAGCTCGGCGTCCTGCGCCGCCGGCACCGCACGCGTCAGCGTCTGGTAGAAGTGGTGGTGGGTGTTGACCAGCCCGGGGATGACCACCTGGCCGCGCGCGTCGATCGCCTCATCGGCGGTGGCCGGCAGCTGCGCGCTGGCGCCCACCGCCTCGATCACGCCATCGCGCGCAAACACCGCGCCATCGACGATCTCGCGCCGCTGCGCGTCCATGGTGACCAGCAGCGTGGCGTGGCGGATCAGCAGGGTGGGCATGGGGCATGCATCCGGTCAGCGCTTCCTGGCGCGGCGTGCCTTGCCTGCGACAGGGGCTGCAAAGGGGTTGACGATGCGCAGGCCGCCAATCACGGCGCCCTCCTGCAGGTCTTCGGTCAGCACCTGTGCGCAGCCACTCTGGCGCGCGGGCTGCAGGATCAGTGCGCCCCAGACCGAGAAGCCGCGCAGTGCATGCAGGTCCAGATTGCGCAGCGCCGCATTGACGAACTCGTGCCGCACCTGGGTGGAAATCACCCCCGCGCCCTCGCGCAGGCACCGGGCGATCGGCGCGCTGGCCATCGTTTGCTTGACGCCGGCATCGGCCGAGTCCGCATAGACCAGGACGTTGGTGTCGACGAAGCTACGCACGCCGCTGCAGGCCGTCGCGGTTGTACATCCAGCCGCGAAGGCGCCCCGGCGTTTTCGCGGTCGATGCCAGGTACTCGGCGATCTCCGACTCGAGCTGGGCGCGGCCGGCCAGCTGCTCCAGGTAGTCGCGCACGGCCTGATTCAGGCTCTTGCCCATGGCCATGGCCGCCAGGCGAGCCTGCTCCGCCACACGCTCGTCGATTGACAGGGTGATATTCATCGTGACTCCACTGATCTTGTGCACACAGTATGCGTGCGATCAATCGCGCCCGCCACCGCTCGCTTCAATGCGCCTCGGCAGTCTTGGCCGCTTCGATGGCGCCGGCGGTGTCGCCCTTGGCACCGTTGAAGAACAGGTTCAGCAGCACCGCGGCGATGGCCGTCAGCAGGATGCCACTTTCCAGCAGCGGGTGCAGGCCGTGCGGCATCTGCTGCGTCCAGCGCGGCGCCACCAGCGGAATCAGGCCGAAGCCGATGGCCAGCGCCACGATGTACAGGTTGTTGCGGTTGGTCTTGTAGTCCACCGTGCTCAGGATGCGGATGCCGGTGGCCGCCACCATGCCGAACATCACCAGCCCGGCGCCGCCCAGCACGAACTGCGGGATGGCTTCGACGAAGGCCGCCATCTTCGGCAGCATGCCCAGCAGCAGCATGATGATGCCGCCGGCCACACAGACGTAGCGGCTGCGCACCCCCGTCACGCCCACCAGCCCCACGTTCTGGCTGAAGCTGGTGTACGGGAAGGTGTTGAACAGACCGCCGATCACCGTGCCCAGGCCGTCGGTGCGCAAGCCCGCCGCCAGCTCGGGCTGGCCGATCTTCTTGCCGGTGATGTCCGACAGCGCCAGGAACATGCCGGTGGATTCGATCATCACCACGATCATCACCAGCGTCATCGTCAGGATCATCAGCGGGTCGAAGGTGGGCATGCCGAAAGCGAAGGGCGTCACGACATCGAACCACTTGGCCTTGCCCACGTGTTCGAAGCTCATCTTGCCCAGCATGATGGCCAGCCCGCAGCCGGCCACGATGCCCAGCAGCACCGAGATGTTGGCCACGAAGCCCTTGGCGTACTTCACCAGCAGCAGCACCACCACCAGCACGAAGGCGGCGATGGCCATGTTGTCCAGCGCGCCGTAGGCCGGGTTGTCGACCATCGGGATCGGTCCCAGCTTGACCGGCGCCGAAGCGGCGGCGGCCGCAGCCTTCGCCTGGTCGACCATCTCCACCAGCTTGGGCACATCGGTGCGCTGCGCCAGGAAGGCTGGCCCGCCCATCGCCCAGCCCACGCCCACGCGCATCAGGCTGACGCCGATGATGGTGATGATGGTGCCGGTGACCACCGGCGGAAAGAAACGCAGCATCTTGCTGATGGCCGGCGCGATCAACAGCGAGATCACGCCCGCGCCGATGATGGCGCCGAAGATCGCGCGCGCGCCCTCCACGCCGGGCATCTGGTTGGCAAAGGCCACCATCGGCCCCACCGCGGCGAAGGTCACGCCCATCATCACCGGCAACCGGATGCCGAAGTAGCGTGTCACGCCCAGGCTCTGGATCAGCGTGACGATGCCGCAGGCAAACAGGTCGGCGCTGATCAGCAGCGCCACCTGTTCGGGCGTCAGCTTCAGCGCCCGGCCGACGATCAGCGGCACGGCGATGGCGCCGGCGTACATCACCAGCACGTGCTGCAGGCCCAGCGCAGTGGCGCGGCCCAGCGGCAGTTTCTCGTCGACGGGGTGCACGCCCGAAGGCGCAGCGGCGGTGGCGGTCATGGGCTTGTCTCCTGGCGGGGTACGGCCGGGGTGGCCGAGGGTGGCGGCCGTGCATCGGCGGCCGCCGTGTGTCCGGGCTGGGCCCGGTTATTGGATGGGCGCGCCGGCCTCGTACCAGCGCTTGATCACGTCGCGCTCGGCGTCGGTGATCTGCGTGGCGTTGTTCAGCGGCATCAGCTTCAGCACGCTGGCCTGCTGGTACACCGTCTGGGCATGCTGCTTCAGCAGCTCGGGCGTGTGCAGTGCCACGTTCTTCTGCTGCACCTGGGCGTTGTGGCACAGCGCGCAGCGCTCCTCGACGATGGCGCGCACCTGCTCATAGCCCGCGGGCTGCGCCGCGGCGGCCTTGGCGGCGGCCAGTTGTTCGGCGCTGGGCGGCTTGGGGGCCAGCCAGAAGGCCATGCCCACCAGCACCAGCGTGCCCACGATGGCGTGCTCCCACGGCGCGCGCTTGCCCAGCACATGGGCCTTGTGGCGGGCCACGAAGCTGTGGCGGATCAGCGCGCCGGCCAGCATCAGCAGCACCAGCACCAGCCAGTTGTTCGGGCCCTGGTACAGCCAACCGTAGTGGTTGGACAGCATGGCGATGATGACCGGCAGCGTGAAGTAGGTGTTGTGCACGCTGCGCTGCTTGCCGCGCTGGCCATGCACCGGATCGGGGTTGCGGCCGGCACGCAGGTCGGCGATCACAGTGCGCTGGCCTGGGATGATCCAGAAAAACACGTTGGCACTCATCGAGGTGGCCAGCATCGCGCCCACCAGCAGGAAGGCCGCGCGCCCGGCGAACAGCTGACAGGCCAGCCAAGAGGCGAAGACCACGAACACGAAGACCAGTGCGCCGACCAGCAGGTCGCCGTTCTTGCGGCGCCCCAGCGTGCGACAGATGCCGTCGTAGATGACCCAGAAGGCCACCAGGAAGCCCAGCGAGGTGGCGATGGCCGCGGCGGGCGACCAGTCGTGCACGCTTTTGTCGATCAGGAAGCTGCCGGCATTGAACAGGTACAGCACCGTGAACAGCGCAAAGCCGGTCAGCCAGGTGCTGTAGCTCTCCCAGTAGCTCCAGTGCAGGTTCTCGGGCAACGGCTTCCAGCGCGGCGCCACCATGTACTTGTTGGAGTGGTAGAAGCCGCCGCCGTGCACGGCCCACATCTCGCCGTCGACGCCCTTGTCCTTCAGCTCCTTCTCGGCCGGCGGGCTGAGGCTGTTGTCCAGCAGCACGAAGTAGAAGGACGAGCCGATCCAGGCGATGGCTGTGATGACATGCGCCCAGCGCAGCAGCAGGTTGGCCCAGTCGAGCAGGTAGGCTTCCATCGAATCACTCCTGGAGGCTCACCACCGCGGGCGCTCTGAGCCTCCAACCCTGCGTCGCGCACAAGGCCTGCGCCGGATGTTCCGGCTGGGGCCTGCGCCGCTGCGACTTTGCACACCAAAGTGTATACACTTTGTCTACGCATTCCGCCCGGGTAAACCCGAGGCGCCGGCTTCGGGCCGGTGCTGCATCAGCTGCGCCGCCACCGCCACGGCAATCACCTCGGGCTCCTTGCCGCGCACGCCGGGCACGCCGATCGGGCAGGTGACGGCGGCCAGCTCGCCGGCGCCGAAACCGCGCGCCTCCAGCCGGTGGCGGAAGGTGGCCCATTTGCTCTTGCTGCCGATGAGCCCGATGAAGGGCAGGTCGGCCTGCGCGCGCTGCCGCTTCAGGCAGGCGGCGACGATGTCCAGGTCCTCGGCATGGCTGAAGCTCATCACCAGCACATGGGTGCCCGCCGGCAAGGTGTCCACGGCGGCCTGCACCGGGTCGGAATGCTCGGCCACCACGTTCAGCGGCAAGGCGTCGGGGAAGACCTCGTCGCGGCTGTCGAACCACTGCACGCGCACCGGCAGGGTGCCCAGCAGCCGCACGATGGCCGCACCGACATGGCCGCCGCCGAACAGCGCCACCGGCATCTGCCCGCCGGCCGCCTGCTGCAGCTGTGCCGCCACGCCCTGCAGATCGGTGGGCTGCAGCAGCTCGTAGCGAAGCCAGACCACGCCACCGCAGCACTGGCCGAGCGTGGGGCCCAGCGGAAAGCGGCGCTCGGCCGGCACCGCCTGCCCGGCCAGCAGCGCCCGGGCATCGGCCACCGCGTCGAACT
>JAFLDH010000153.1 GCA_017302505.1 Burkholderiales bacterium | reverse complement strand
CGGCCAGGCGGCGGTCTTCGGGGTCGAAGTAGTGCGCCCGCAAGCCGATGCGCGCGGCGGTGGCAGTGGCCACGGCCGCCGCCACGGCCTTGCGGCGCTCGGCGGGCACCTGGAACTTGAGTTCGATCTCGGTCATCAAGGGTGCATGATGCCTGGGTAAAATGACAACTCGTCATCGTCGTTGCCACACCCCGTCATGTCCCTCTTTGCGCGCCCGCCCTACACCTCGGAAGTGACCTCGTTCATCGAGCAACTGAAGGCCCGCAAGCCCACGCTGGAAAGCGAGCAGCGCGCCGGCCGTGCGTTGCTGTGGGACAAGTCGCTGGACCGCCAGGCGCTGGAGGACTGGAACAAGGCGCGCGTGCCGCAGCAGCCCTACGTCTACCAGGCCAAGACCGGCGCTTGAGGTGACGCCCGACCCGCGGGCTGCGACCCCGCCCGCCGAAGAGGCCCTGCCGCTGGCCGAGCCGCCCGAAGCCCCGCTGCCCGAGGTGGTGGACCAGGTGGCGCTGGCCCGCCTGTACGGCGAGCCGCTGTTCAAGCTGCCGCAGGACCTGTACATCCCACCCGATGCGCTGGAAGTCTTCCTGGAGGCCTTCGAAGGCCCGCTGGACCTGCTGCTGTACCTGATCCGGCGGCAGAACTTCAACATCCTCGACATCCCGCTGGCCGACGTGACGCGGCAGTACCTGGACTACGTCGAGCAGATCCGCCGCCGCAACCTGGAGCTGGCCAGCGAATACCTGCTGATGGCGGCGATGCTGATCGAGATCAAGTCGCGCATGCTGCTGCCGCCCAAGAAGACGGCCGACGGCGCCGAGGTGGCCGACCCGCGGGCCGAGCTGGTGCGCCGCCTGCTCGAGTACGAGCAGATGAAGCTGGCCGCCGCCAAGCTGGATGCGCTGCCGCTGCTGGGCCGCGACTTCCTGCGCGCGCAGGTCACCATCGAGCAGTCGATGGGACCGCGCTTCCCCGACGTGCGGGTGGAAGACCTGCGCGAAGCCTGGCTGGGCATCCTGAAGCGCGCCAAGCTGAACCAGCACCACCACATCACCCGCGAGCAGCTGTCGGTGCGCGAGCACATGAGCATCGTGCTGAAGCGGCTGCAGGGCCGGCGCTTCGTCGAATTCCACGAGCTCTTCGATCCGTCGCGCGGCATGGGCGTGCTGGTGGTGACCTTCATCGCCATGCTCGAGCTGTCGCGCGAGAGCCTGCTCGAGGTGACGCAGGCCGAGGCCTTCGCGCCGATCTACGTGCGGCTGGCCTACACGCCCAGCTGAGCCGGGCGCCGCCCGGCAGCCGCCTCCAAGACCAAAACCGCCCCAGGGTTGCCCCTAGGGCTTCATTTCGGCAGATGCGTTAACGTATACGTTAATGAGTTCGTTATCTCGCTCACGCCGCGTCGATACGCCGGACGGCCCGCGCTCGTTGCCGTTGCCACTCACGTCGCTGGACTTCGCGGGCGAAGGCCTGGTGCGGCCTGAATGCGTGCTCGCCAACGCCGCGGGCGACCTGTTCACGGCCGACTGGCGCGGTGGCGTCGTGCATCGCCGTGCCGATGGGCACCAGGTGCTCTACACCGGCCCGGGCCCCGACGGCATGGCGCTCAGGCCCAACGGCATCGCGCTGCGGCGCGATGGCAGCTTCCTGCTCGCCCACCTGGGCGAAGACGACGGCGGCGTGTTCCATCTGCAGCGCAATGGGCAGGTGCGGCCGTGGCTGCAGCAGGTGGACGGCGTGGAACTGCCGCCCACCAACTTCGTCGTCGAAGACGGCGCGGGCCGCTGCTGGGTGACCGTCAGCACCCGGCGGAGGCCGCGCTCGCTGGGCTACCGGCGCGGTTGCGACGATGGCTTCATCGTGCGGGTCGATGCACGCGGCGCGACCGTCGTCGCCGACGGCCTGGGCTACACCAACGAGGTGGCCGTGCATCCCGGCGGCCAGTGGCTCTACGCCAACGAGACCTTCGCCCGCCGGTTGTCACGCTTTGCGCTGCGCCCCGATGGCTCGCTCGGGCCCAGGGAGGTGGTCACCGAGTTCGGCGCCGGCACCTTTCCCGACGGACTGGCCTTCGACGAGCAAGGCCATGCCTGGGTGGTCAGTATCGTCAGCAACCGGCTGATCCGCGTGGCGCCGGACGGCCGGCCCACGCTCTGGTTGGAAGAATCCGATGCCGCGCACTTGGCCTGGGTGGAAGCGGCCTACGAGGCCGGCACGATGGGCCGACCCCACCTGGACGGCACACCCGGCCGCGTGCTGCGCAACATCTCCAGCATCGCCTTCAGCGGCGCCGACCTTCGCACCGCCGTGCTCGGCTGCCTGCTGGGCGAGCGGCTGCCCACCTTGCGCCTGCCGGTGGCCGGCGTCGCGCCCACCCATTGGCACTACGCATGAATGCACCGAAACGCAACCCCTCGACCTCGCTGGTGGACGAGGCCTACGAGCAGGTTCGCCGCCGCATCCTGGACAACGTCTGGCCGCCCGGCCACCGCGCACTGGAGCAGGAGGTGGCGCTGGCCCTGGGCATGAGCCGCACCCCCGTTCGCGAAGCGCTGATGCGGTTGCAGAACGATGGCCTGGTCGAGGTCATCCCGCGCCACGGCATGCGCGTATTGCCCGTGTCGCCCACCGACATGGGCGAGATCTACCAGATCCTGACGGCGCTGGAATGCATGGCGGCCGAACTGCTGGCTCTGCGCAAGCCCGGCGACAAGGAGCTGAAGCCGCTGGTCGATGCCACCAAGGCCATGGACAAGGCGCTGAAGGCGGAAGACCTGGACGCCTGGGCCGCGGCCGACGAACGCTTCCATGCCCACCTGGTGGAGCTGGCCGGCAACCGCCAGCTGCAGGCCACGGTACTGAACTACTGGGATCGCGCGCACCGTGCGCGCATGTTCACGCTGCGGCTGCGGCCCAAGCCGGTCAACTCCACCCAGGAGCACATGCAGATGGTCGAGCGGCTGCGGGCCGGGGACGCCGCCGGTGCTGCAGCCGTCACCCGCGCCCACCGCGAACGTGCCAGCCGCGAGCTGGTGGCGATCTTCGAGCGCTTCAGGCTCGCACAGATGTAAGGGCGACATGAGCAAGCCTTCCTATTCGATCGCCGTGCTGCCGGGCGACGGCATCGGCCGCGAGGTGATGGCCGCCGCGCTCGAGGTGCTGCAGGCCCTGGCGCCGCGCATCGGGCGGCGCTTCGACACCGTCACCCATCCGGCGGGGGCACAGCATTACCTGGACAGCGGCGTGGCGCTGCCGGAAGCCACGCTGGAAGCCTGCCGCGCGGCCGACGCCATCCTGTTTGGCGCGATGGGCCTGCCCGACGTGCGCCAGGCTGACGGCACCGAGATCATTCCGCAGCTGGACATTCGCTTCGCGCTCGACCTGTACGCCGGCGTGCGGCCGATCCGCAGCTTCGCCGGCCTGCCCGGGCCGCTGGCCGACCCGCGTGCCGCGCAGGTCGACCTGGTGCTGGTGCGCGAAAGTACCGAAGGCATGTTCCATGCGCGCGGCCGCGGCCGCATCGAAGGCCATGGCGCCGACGCCGCCGCGCTGGACACGATGAAGATCACGCAGCGCGGCACCGCCCGCATCTGCGACTTCGCGCTGCGGCTGGCGCGACAGCGCAGGGCCCAGGGCAGGCCAGGCCGCGTCACCAACGTCGACAAGGCCAACGTCTTCACGTCGATGGCCTTCTGGCGCGCGGTGTTCGACGAACGCGCTGCCGCCTTCCCCGACGTGCCGGTCGAGCATGCCTACGTCGATGCGATGGCGCTGAACCTGGTGATGAAGCCGTGGGCCTACGACGTGCTGGTCACCGAGAACATGTTCGGCGACATCCTGTCCGACCTGATCGCCGCACTGGCCGGCGGCATGGGCATGGCGCCGTCGGCCGACATCGGCGAGCGCTGGGCCCTGTTCCAGCCGGCCCACGGCACGGCGCCCGACATCGTCGGACGGGGCCTGGCCAACCCCAGTGCGATGCTTCTATCCACGGCGATGATGCTCGACTGGCTGGCCGAACGCGACGGCGATGCGGCACTGGCCGATGGCGCCCGCGCCATCGAAAGTGCGCTGGCCAGCGCCTTCGCCGGCGGCGAAGTGCGCCCGCGCGAGTTCGGCGGCCCCAGCGGCACGGCCGACATCGTGCGCGCCGTGCTCGGCAGGCTGTAGGCCAGACCATGCAGGAGCGCATCGTCATGGTCGGCGCGGGCTACTTCGCGCAGTTCCAGCTGGAAGGCTGGCGCGATGCTGGCGCGCCCGTGGCCGCGCTGTGCGACATCGACATCGCGCGCGCCGAATCGCTGGCCGAGCGCTTCGGAATCCTGCGCTGCGCCAGCGACGCGCAGGCGCTGTTCGACGAAATGTCGCCAACGTTGGTCGACGTGGTGCTGCCGCCTGCGGCGCAAGCGGGGGTGGTGCGCGCCGCGCTGGAGCGCGGCATCGCGACCATCTGCCAGAAGCCCTTCGGCACCGACCTGCGCCAGGCCGAGGAAATGACGGTGCTGGCCGAAGCGCAACACACGCTTCTAGTGGTGCACGAGAACTTCCGCTTCACGCCCTGGTTCCGCGAATGCCGCCGGCTGATCGACAGTGGCCACTTCGGCAGGCTGCACGGCATCAGCTTCCGGCTGCGCCCGGGCGATGGCCAGGGCCCGCGCGCATACTTGGATCGACAGCCCTACTTCCAGACCATGCCGCAGCTGCTGGTGCGCGAGACCGCGGTGCACTTCATCGACACCTTCCGCTACCTGATGGGCGAAGTGGTGGCGGTGACGGCGCGGCTGCGTCGGCTGAACCCGACCATCGCCGGCGAGGACGCCGGGCTGATCGTCTTCGAGTTCGACGATGCGCGCAGCGGCCTGTTCGATGGCAACCGCCTCAACGACCACGCGGCTGCGGACCCGCGCCGCACGATGGGCGAGATGTGGCTGGAAGGCGAGCGCGGCGTACTGCGCCTGGACGGCGACGCGCGCCTGTGGTGGAAGCCGCACCACGGCGGCGAGGTCGAGCATGCCTATGACCGCGGCAGCAGCGGCGCCTTCGGCGGTGCATGCACCGCGCTGCAGGCCCACGTGCTGGCGCACCTGCGCAACGGTGCGCCGCTGGAAAACAGCGCCCGCGACTACTTGGCCAACCTGCGCGTGCAGGCCGCCATCTATCACTCGCATGCCAGCGGCCGCAGGGTACCGATGGCCACGTTCGACCCCCACAACCCCTGATGGAGACACCCATGAACAAGCCACTCGCCCTGACGCTGACGGCGCTTGCCGCAGCCGTCGTCCTGCCTGCCGCAGCGCAGACCACGCTGAAGTTCAGCCACACCGACCAGACGGCCGGCGCACGGCAGGCAGCCGCCAACATCTTCGCGAAGAAGGTCGAGGAGCTGACCCAGGGACGCTACAAGGTGCAGATCTTCTGCTGCAGCCAGCTCGGCAACGACCCGAAGAACATCGAGCAGCTGGCGCTGGGCGGCATCGACTTCACCGTCTCCGCGACCGGCTCCTACGCGCCGCACGTACCGACGCTGAACCTGACGATGCTGCCCTTCATCGTCGAAGGCTACCAGCAGGGCTGGCGCTTCTACGACGAAAGCAAGTGGCTGCGCGAGCAGTTCGACAAGGCGCCGGCCAAGGGCTTCCGTTTCCTGGCCACCTGGGAGGCGGGCTTCCGCAACATGACGACGAAGACGCCGCTGAACTCGCCCGCCGATGCCAAGAGCATGAAGCTGCGCACCTTCCCCAACGAGATGATGCGCTGGTCGCTGGAGGCGATGGGCTTCACGATCCAGATCATGCCGCTGCCGGAGGTGTTCCTAGCGATCCAGCAAGGCGCCGTGCAGGGGCAGGAGAACCCGATCGACACCATCTACTCGAACAAGTTCTACGAGGTGGCGCCGAACATCACGCTGACCAACCACGTGTACAGCCCCATCCCGCTGGCCATCAGCGAGAAGACCTGGGCCAAGCTGTCGCCAGCCGACCAGAAGGCAGTGACCGAAGCCGCCAGGATCGCCGGCAAGTTCAGCCGCGAGATGATCTCGAGCAACGATGACAACCAGCTGAAAGAGATGGTCGCCAAGGGCGCGAAGCTCAACGCCAAGCCCGACATGGCGGCCTTCCGGCAATCGGTGAAGCCGGCCTACGACAAGGCGCGCGAGAAGTACGGCGCGGATGTCGACAAGGTGCTGGCCGAGGCCGAAGCCATCCGCAAGACCACCAAGTAGACGCATGCAGGCCGCACCACTGCTGCAGCCGGTGGCGCCGGCACCGACCCCGATCCGCCTGCTGGGGCGGGCCGTCGACTGGGCGGTGATCGTCATCGGGGCCGTGATGGCGACGATGGTGTTCGTCAACGTGGTGCTGCATCTGTTCCACCACGATCTGGCCTGGGTTACCGAGTTCGGCGAGCTGCTGATGGTCTGGGTCACCTTCCTCGGCGGCGCCTGCGCGGCGCAGCGCGGCACACACATGACGATCACCGAGTTCATCGACAAGCTCGAGCCGGCCAAGCGCCGCTGGGCCGACCTGGGCGTGCAGGCGGCCTGCTTGGCCATGCTGGGGGTGCTTGCGCGCTACGGCTGGTCGCTGGTCGACGCCAACTGGGGCAACCAGCTCACCGTGCTTGGCTGGCCCATGGCCTGGCAGTACATGGGCATGGCGGTGGGTTGCAGCCTGATGGCGCTGTTCGTCGCCTGGGACGTGTGGCAGATCGCGCGCGGCGTGCCGCGCGGGCAGCGCTACCCGACGGCGGAGTGATCCGATGCTCGCCCTAACCCTGTTCGGCATCTTCTTCGCCATCGCGCTGGTTGGCGTGCCGCTGCTGTACGCCATCCTCATCACCACCACCGGTGTCATTGCATTACAGGGCCTGGGGCATCCGCTGGAGACGATCTTCCTGTCCTTCATCGGTGGGGTCGAGCCCTTCATCCTGCTGGCAGTGCCGTTGTTCATCTTTGCCGGCGAGTTGCTGGCGCAAGGCGGTGTCGGCAAGCGCATCGTCGAGTTCGCTCGCGTGCTCTTCGGCTGGTTGCCGGGCGGGTTGGGCGTGGTCACCGTCATCAGCTGCACAATGTTCGGCGGCGTCTCGGGCTCGGCGATCGCCGACACCGCTGCCATCGGCTCGCTGGTCATCCCCGCCATGGTGGCACGCGGCTACTCGCGCGGCTTCGCTGCGGCGCTGCTGGCGGTGGCCGGCACGATCGCGCTGCTGATGCCGCTGTCGATACCCTTCCTGGTGTATGCCTTCATCTCGGGCGTGTCGATGCGCACGTTGTCGATGGCCGGGCTGCTGCCGGCGCTGGCCACTGCGCTGGCGCTGATCGTGGTCTGCATGTGGCACGGCAAGAAGACCGGCGTCGACAACGGCGAGGACCGCTCCACCCCGGCACAGATCTGGGCGGCGGCCAAGGACGCCGGCCCGGCGCTGCTGATGCCGCTGCTGATCATCGGCGGCATCTGGAGCGGCAAGTTCACGCCCAGTGAATCGGCGGCCGTGGCGGTGTTCTACGGCCTGGCTGTATCGCTGTTCTATTACAAGGACATGGGCTGGCGGCGCATTCCGCAGCTGCTGCTGAACGCCTTCACCACCAGCGCTACGGTGATGCTGGTCATCGGCGCCACCGGTGCGATGGCCTGGCTGATCACCGTCGAGCAGGTGGCGGTGCAGATGGCCGAATGGATCCAGCTGGTGGCCACCGAGCAATGGATGTTCCTGATCCTGTTCAACATCTGCCTGCTGCTGCTGGGCATCTTCATCGAGCCGCTGCCGGCGATGCTGCTGAGCGCGCCGCTGTTCCTGCCGCTGGCCAAGCACTTCGACATGGACATGGTGCACATCGGCGTGGTGATGACCGCCAACCTGGCGATCGCGCTGTACACGCCGCCAGTCGGCGGCACGCTGTTCGTGGCCGCGCGGCTGGCTCATGCCGGCATCGGCGAGATCACCCGCTACCTGTGGCCGCTGATGGCGGCCACCTTCGCGGTGGTGCTGCTCATCACCTACCTGCCGCAGCTGTCGCTGTGGCTGCCCCGGCTGATTCAATCCTGGTGACCACCATGCTCGCGCTCGTCGTCGAGTTCCGCATACACGCCGCACATATCGAAGCCTTCGATGCCGCCATCCGCGCCAATGCACGGGCTTCACTCGACACCGAGCCCGGCTGCCGGCAGTTCGACGTCTGCCGCGATCCGGACGATGCTTCGCTGTTCTTTCTGTACGAGCTGTACGACGACGAGGCGGCGATCCAGGCGCACTTGCGATCGCCGCATTTCCTGCGGATGAACGCTCAGACCGAGGCCTGGGTGGCTCACAAGGCGGTGCGCTGGCTGCAGCGCGTGCACCCCTGAGCCGACAGCCGTATCGACGCGGTGAGGTCGGCGATGGCACCCGATCGCAGGCGCCAGCCAGCGCGACGCATCGGCTAAAGTCATATGACGAATCTAGCCGCCCTGCCAGCATGAACGCCCGATTCCAGACCCTGCAGCCCGCGGCCCGCCTGTCGGATCGTGTGGCCGAGGCGCTGGCGGCCGAGATCCAGGCGGAACGCCTGGCCCCTGGCGACAGGCTACCGACCGAGACCGCGTTGTCGGCCCAGTTCGCGGTCAGCCGCACGGTCGTGCGCGAAGCGGTGTCGCGGCTGAAGTCACTGGGCATGGTGGAGCCGCGCCAGGGCAGCGGCGTCTACGTGTGCGAGGCGAGTATCCCGCCGCTGGCCTTCGACGTGCAGCGTGCCGTGTCCAAGGAGGCCGTCATACAGATGGCCGAGGTGCGGCGCGCGCTGGAGGCCGAGGTGGCCGCCCTGGCGGCACAGCGCCGCACCCAGGCCGACCTGAAGCGCATCCGCCAGAGCATCGAGGCACTGGATGCGGCCGTCGCGGCCGGCGGCGACGGCGTGCTGCAGGACGTGGCCTTCCACCGCAGCATCGCCGATGCGGCGCGCAACCCCTTCCTGCTCGACACCCTGCATTACCTGAGCCGCCTTCTGCAGGGCGCCACCAAAGTCACCCGCGCCAACGAGGCACGGCGCGACGACTTCGCGCGGGCCGTGCGCCAAGAGCACGAACGCATCGTCCAGGCCATTGAGGCCGGCGATGCGGCGCGGGCGCGGCAGGCGGCATCGCGCCACATGGACAACGCCATCACCCGCATCGAGCAGGCCGATCCGGCCTTCTGGCTGCAGGAAGGCACGGTGCTCGCGCAGGCCCTGATGCGGCCGCCGCGCTGAGGTAAACCCGCATAGCCGCTGCGCGACCGATTTGTATGATGACCTGAGCAATCATCGCCTCATCATGCAGATCATCGGCATTGACCACTTCACCCTGCGCGTGTCCCCGGCCGAGCTGGCGTTGCTGCGCGACTTCTATGTCGAGGTGCTGGGCCTGCAGGAAGGCGGGCGCGCCGATTTCGACTTCCCCGGCCACTGGCTTTACGCCGGCAGCCAGCCGCTGGTGCACCTGGCCGGCAACCAGCCGGCGGGCGAGCCGGCCATCGTGCCCGCGCTGCCCACCGGTCGCTTCAATCACGTCGCGTTGCGCAGCCGCGGCCTGGCGGCGATGCGCGCCCGGCTGCAGGCGCGCGGCATCGACTGGCAGGAGGCACCGGTACCCGGGCTGCCGGTGTACCAGCTGTTCCTGCGCGACCCTGTGGGACTGCAGATCGAACTCAGCTTCGACGCCGCCGAGCTTGCCGAGGCCGGCCCTTCCACCCGGCCCCGCGCCTACTGAGGCCGGTCGCACGCACATGGCCTATCTGGAACTGCAGGGCCTGGCCAAGCGCTTCGGCGAAGTGGAGGTGGTGGCGGAGATGAGCCTCGCCGCCGAGCCGGGCGAGTTCATCGTGCTGGTCGGCGCCTCGGGCTGCGGAAAGTCGACCACGCTGCGAATGATCGCCGGACTCGAGGCGCCGAGCCAGGGCCGCATCGTCATCGACGGCCGCGACGTCACGCAGTCCACACCGGCCGACCGCGACATCGCGATGGTCTTTCAGAACTACGCGCTGTATCCGCACATGGACGTGGCGCAGAACATGAGCTTCGCACTGGAGCTGGCCGGCACGCCGCGCGAGCGCATCACCGAACGCGTGCAGGCCGCCGCCAAGGTGCTGAACATCACCCACCTGCTCAAGCGCAAGCCGAAGGAGTTGTCGGGCGGCCAGCGCCAGCGCGTGGCCATGGGGCGCGCCA
>JAFLDH010000152.1 GCA_017302505.1 Burkholderiales bacterium | reverse complement strand
GCCGTCGCCCTCAGGCGCCGCGGGTTGCGCCGCACTGCCAGCACTGCTCGAAGGGCCCGTCGATCATCTCGCCGCAGCCGCGGCAGGCCCAGTGCCGCCACGGCGGGTTGCGCAGCTCGTGCAGCAGGCTCAAGGCCTCGGCATGCCGGCGCTCGTCCACCACCCACACCTCGGGCAGCGCCTGGTCGACCGGGATCTCGCCGGCGATGCTGCCGGCCCAGGCGCGCTGCACCGTGGCATCTATGCCGGCGCCATTGAGCTGGTCGGCCCACAGCGTGGCCAGGGCCAGGTTGGGGGCGGCGACAAGGCGCTTCATGACCGGACAATGGGCGAATGGGCTGGTCCATTCTCGCCGACGTGGTGCTGCTGCTGCATGGCGCCTTCATCGTCTGGGCCACGCTGGGCGCACTGGCGGTCTGGCGTTGGCCACGGCTGCTCTGGGCTCATCTGCCGGCACTGGCCTGGGGCGTGTGGATCGAGGCCACCGCGGGCCTGTGCCCGCTGACGCCGTTGGAGATGGCGCTGCGCCATCGTGCAGGGCAGGGCGTTTACGAGGGCAGCTTCATCGACCACCACCTGGGTGCGCTGATCTATCCGCAGGGCCTGACCCCGGCCGCGCAGATGCGCCTCGCGCTGGCGCTGGCAGCCTTCAACCTGGGGGTCTATGGCTTGATCGTCTGGCGCCGGTGGCGCGCGCGGCGCTTGCGCTAACCTCGCGGCCTTTGCTCATCACGCCACAAGGAGACCCCATGTCAACGTCCAGGACCGTACAGATCGCCGCCTACGGCGGCCCCGAGGTGATGAAGCTGGTCGAGCTGCCGGTGGGCGAGCCCGGCCCGGGCGAGATCCGCATCCGCCACGAGGCCTGCGGCCTGAACTTCATCGACGTCTACCAGCGCACGGGGCTGTACCAGAACCCGCTGCCGCTGACGCTGGGCATGGAAGGCGCCGGCATCGTCGAGGCGGTGGGCGAGGGCGTCACGCACCTGAAGGTGGGCGACCGCGCCGCCTATGCCAGCAACCCGCCCGGCGCCTACAGCCAGGCGCGGGTGATGCCGGCGCGCACGGTGTGCCGTCTGCCCGATGCCATCGACTTCGACACCGGTGCGGCCATGATGCTGAAGGGGCTGACCGCGCAGTACCTGCTGAAGAAGACGCTGCCGGCCGAAGGCCTGCAGCCGGGCGACCATGTGCTGTTCCATGCGGCCGCCGGCGGTGTGGGCCTGATCGCCTGCCAGTGGGCCCGCGCGCTGGGCCTGCAGCTGATCGGCACGGCGGGCAGCGATGCCAAATGCCAGCTGGCGCTGGAGCACGGCGCCACCCATGTCATCAACTACGCCAAGGAAGACTTTGTCGCCCGCGTCAAGGACATCACCGGCGGCAAGGGTGTGAAGGTGGTCTACGACTCGGTGGGCAAGGACACCTGGGAAGGCAGCCTCAACTGCCTGCGTCCCTTCGGCCTGATGGCCAGCTTCGGCAACGCCTCGGGCCCGGTACCCCCCTTCGCGCCTGGCATCCTGGGGGTCAAGGGTTCGCTGTACGTCACCCGCGGCACGCTGTTCACCCATATTGCCACCCGCGAGTCCACCCAGGCCATGGCCGACGACCTGTTCGCGGTGGTCGGCAGCGGCCAGGTGAAGATCCGCATCGATCAGCGCTATGCGCTGGCCGACGTGGCGCAGGCGCACCGCGACCTGGAAGCACGCAAAACCACCGGCTGCAGCGTGCTGATGCCCTGAGCGGGTTGCTCAGCGCGGCGCGGGCGTGCCCGACGGCAGCCCGCGCGCGCGCAGCAGCTTGGTCGTCACCTCGGCCAGCCGCTCGCGCAGGTAGCGGTGCGCCGGGTCGGCATCGCGGCGCTCGTGCCAGACCATGCGCACCGGCACCGTGGCCGAGGCGGGGCGAAGGTCCAGCGGCTGCACATCGAAATGCCGGTGCGCCAGCGTGACGAAGCTCTCCGGGAACAAGCCCACCATGTCCGAGCCGCTGACCACCAGCAGCACTTCCAGCAGTTCGGACACCTCCAGCACCGGCCGGCCGATGCGCTTGCCCCATTCGCGGATGCCGGCCGGCCGCAGCTCGTCCTGCTGGCGGGCGCGCAGCGACACCACCCGGCAGTCGCGCAGGCTGCGCAAGGTCAACGGCTGTCCGGCCAGCGCATGGCGGCGGCGTGCCATCGCCACCAGCCGGTCGTCGAACAGCGTCTGCATGCGCAGCTGAGGATCGGCGCGCTCCAGCCAGTCGACGACCACGTCCACCGTGCCGTCGCGCAACTGGCGGTCCAGTTCTACCGGCAGCGAGCGGGTGTTGAAATCGAGCCCGATCTTCGGCGCCACGATGGCGCAGCGATCGAGCAGGCGCTGCGCGATCAGCGGCCCCAGCGGGTGCGGGATGGCGATGCTGAAGCGCCGCACCGAGCTGGCCGGATCGAAACCGCGCGTGCCGGCCACCGCTTCGCGCACCGTGCCCAGCGCGCCACGCAAGCGCTGGTACAGCGCGTCGGCCACCGGGGTGGGCACCACGCCGCGGCCGCGGCGCACGAAAAGATCGTCGCGGAACACATGGCGCAGCCGCGTCAGCGCATGGCTCATCGCCGGCTGGGTCATCGCCAGCCGCTGCGCCGCGCGCGACAGGCCGCGCTCCTCGTAAGCGGCCTCGAAGATCGGCAGCAGGTTCAGGTCGACGCTGCGAAGGTTGAACTCCATGCATGTATTAGATATCAATACTTCAATTGTGTGAATGCACTGCGGCACCTAGGATCGACGCATCCGATGAAAGGACCCGCAGATGCTGTACGAACAAGCTCCCCGCAACCCGCCGGTGTCGCCGGCCGTGATCCGCTCGGTGCAAGACCTGATGACCGCGCTGGAACTGCCCGACGTGCCGGACCTGCGCATCGAAGGCCTGCTGGAGGGCGTGCCCACGCTGCGCCTGCGGCCGGGCCAGGCGCTGCGCGCGGCTGCGACCGGCGCCGGGCTGCGCTTCCTGCCTGGGCATGACGGCGTGCGGCTGTGCCGCGACAACGCGCTGGTCGGCCTGGCGCTGCTGGCCGACCCGGACCGCCGCGCCGTCTTCAACACCGACGAGCTGCCCAACCTGGGCCGGCTGTCGCTGTCGGCGTTGCGCGTCACCGGCCAGGTGCAGATCCTGGCGGCCGGTGCGCTGCGTGCCGGCCATGTGGACGTGGACGGCCTGGACATCGAGGCGGCCGACACCCGGCTGTGCAGCGAGCGGCCGCGCGGCTTCGGCGTCGAGGTGCTGCAGGGCGCCTTCACGCTGTGGAACCGGCAGCAGGATTCCACCAGTGTCATCAGCGCGCGGCTCAAGGGCCTGAGCGCGGGCCGGGCCGGCGCGCCGGTGCTCGGCGGCGGCATCCTGGTCAGCGGCGGCGGCTTCGAGGGCGGGCGCGTCGTCGCTACGGTGCTCGAGACCGGTGTCGTGCACAGTCACGGCATGATCGCCGCGGGCACTGCCGACCGCATCAGCGGCGGCGTGTTCAACGCGCACGGCGCCTTCGTCGGCCTGGTGCGCAACCAGGGCACCGTGGTCACCTACGGTCCGAACGACATGGTGCTGGACAACTGGGGCACGGTGAACGACTGGATCGCCGAGGCGCCGCTCACGTCCTATGGCCCCAGCGCGATCGGTGTCGTCAACTTCGGCACGCTGCATGCGCTGGACGTGCGTGCACCGATCGAGACCTTTGGCCAGGGTGCGCGCGGCTTCAACGTCTATGACGGCAAGCTGGGCCGCGCACTGTTCGACCGCATCACCACCCACGGCGACGGCGCGGTGGGCGTGCAGATCAGCCAGCCGATCGCCCGCTTGGTGGTGCGCCGCGGCATCGAGACGCTGGGCGGCACCGGCCCGTCGCTGGTGAAGGGCCGCATGGCGATGTTGTCGGCCACCGGCCTGAGCATCAAGCCGGGCGGCATGATCGGCGAGGTGGAAATCGGCGGCGGCCTGCTGACCCGTGGCCCCGGCATCCCGCCGCTGGAACTGCAGGGCGAAGCCGGCAGCTTCCGTGTCAGCGGCGGTTTCGTCGGCGGCCCGGTCGCGGAGGAGGAGGCTCAGTCCGCCACGGCCGCCCGGTAGGCATGCCAGGAGGCATGGCCCAGCACCGGGCCCACCACCAGCAGCCCGGCAAAGCCGGGCAGCATGGCCAGCACCACCAGCGACGAAATCAGGAAGGCCCACCACAGCATCACCGGCGTCTGCGTCAGCACCAGGCGCATGCTGGTCAGGCCGGCGGTGATGGCGTCGGTGGGCCGGTGCAGCAGCATCGGGATCGACACCACGCTGACGGCGAAGATCAGCGTCGCGAACAGCAGGCCCAGCAGCACCCAGGCGATGATGAAGCTGATGTTCTCGGGATCCAGCAGCGCCAGCAGCGAGCCCTTGAAATCGGGCATGCCGTCGAAGGTGACCGCAAAGACCACCAGCGTGGCCCGCGCCCACACCATCTCCAGCACCAGCAGCACGAAGCCGAAGATGGCCAACTGGCCGGTGCGCGTCTGCCAGGCCAGCAGCGAATCGCCCCAGTCGACCTTTTCGCCGTTTTCCAGCCGCTGGCTGGTGCGGTACATGCCCAGGCACAGCGCCGGGCCGGTGAGCAGGAAGCCGCCTGAAAGCCCCAGCACATAGGCCGGGGCGTGCTCGAAGGCCTTCAGCAGCGACCAGCCCATGATCACGAAGCACAGGCCATAAAACAGGCCCAGAGCGGGCGCGCGGCGGAAGTCGTTCCAGCCCAGCGCCAGCCAGCGCAGCGGGTCGGCAAAGCTCAGTGGCCGCAGCACCAGTGGAGACGAGCCTTCGGCCCGTGGTGCGGCGTCGGGGCTGTTGGTTTCGGTCATCGGCCCAGCCTAGCAGAGGCGGCTGGGCTCGCCCACAGGGCTAACGCGCCCTTCGCACGCGCAGGATCTCGTCCAGGATCAGGCAGATGGCGCCCAGCGTGATCGCGCTGTCGGCCAGGTTGAAGGACGGGAAGTACCAGCCGCCGTAGTGCACCTGGATGAAGTCGACCACGTAGCCGTGCAGCAGCCGGTCGACCACGTTGCCGATGGCGCCGCCCATGATCATCGTCACCGCAAAGCAGAACAGCGTCTGCCCGGGGTGCTTCTTCAGCATCCAGACGATGAAGGCCGAGGCCACGGTGCCCAGGCCGACGAAGAACCAGCGCTGCCAGCCCGACGCGCCAGCCAGGAAGCTGAAGGCCGCGCCGGTGTTGTGCACGCGGACCAGGTTGAACCAGCTGGTGACAGTGTGGCTATCGTTGAGCTGGAAGCTCGCCAGGATCAGCGTCTTGCTCAGCTGGTCCAGCACCACCACCAGCAGCGCCAGGCCCAGCCACAGCCACAGGCCGGGCCCGCCGGTCGAACGGCCGGCCATGCTCAGGCGACCGTGCGCACTTCGCCGGCGCCGTGCAGGTTGCTGACGCAGCGGCCGCAAATCGTGGGGTGCGCGGCATCGGCGCCGACGTCGTCGCGCCAGTGCCAGCAGCGCTCGCACTTGGTGGCGGATGAGGGCGTCACCGTCACTTCCAACGCATCACCAGCTTTCAGCGTGGCCTTGGAGGTGATGAACACGAACTTCAGGTCCTCGCCCAGCGAGGCCAGCAGCGCATGGGTCTCGGGCGGTGCGGTCACCGTCACCTCGGCCTGCAGCGACGACCCGACGCCGCCTTCGGTGCGCACCGCCTCGATGGCCTTGTTGACGGCATCGCGCACCTCGCAGATCGCCTGCCACTTCGTCAGCAGCGCGGCATCGGTGGTGGCGCCCACGCCGGCGAAGTTCCAGTAGGTCTGCTTGAAGACGCTGCCCTGGCCGGGCGCCACCACCGCCCAGGCTTCCTCGGCGGTGAAGCTGAGGAAGGGCGCCATCCAGCGCAGCATGGCCTGGGTGATCTGCCACAGCGCGGTCTGCGCGCTGCGCCGGGCGTGGCTCTTCGGCGCGGTGGTGTACAGGCGGTCCTTCAGCACGTCCAGGTAGAACGCGCCCAGGTCCTCGCTGCAGAACACCTGCAGCTTGGCTACGACAGGGTGAAACTCGTAGACCTCGTAGTGCTTCAGCACCTCGGCCTGGAACTGTTCGGCGCGGGTCAGCGCCCAGCGGTCGATCTCCAGCAGCTCGGCGAAGGGCACGGCCTCGGTCTGCGGATCGAAGTCGCTGGTGTTGGCCAGCAGGAAGCGCAGCGTGTTGCGGATGCGCCGGTAGGCGTCGACCACACGCGCCAGGATCTTGTCGTCGCCGGCGATGTCGCCGCTGTAGTCGCTGGCCGCCACCCACAGGCGGATGATCTCGGCGCCCAGCTTCTGGCTCACCGCTTGCGGCTCGATGCCGTTGCCGAGGCTCTTGCTCATCTTGCGGCCCTGGCTGTCCACGGTGAAGCCGTGGGTCAGCAGGCCGCGGTAGGGCGCGCGGCCGTAGATCGCGCAGGCCAGCAGCAGCGAGCTGTGGAACCAGCCGCGGTGCTGGTCGTGGCCTTCCAGGTACAGGTCGGCCTCGGGGCCGCTGTCGTGGTGGCCCAGGCTGCTGCCAGTGTGGGCGTGCGTGCCGCGCAGCGCGTGCCAGAAGGTGGAGCCGGAGTCGAACCACACCTCCAGGATGTCGCTGCTCTTGGTGTAGTGCGGCGCGTCCTCGGGCCCGAGGATCTGCTCCGCCGTGACGCGGCTCCAGGCCTCGATGCCGCCAGCTTCGACGATGTCGGCCGCCTGGTCCAGGATCTCCATCGTGCGCGGGTGCAGCTCGCCCGAATCCTTGTGCAGGAAGAAGGGCAGCGGCACGCCCCAGCTGCGCTGGCGGCTGATGCACCAGTCGGGCCGGTTGGCGATCATGTCGCGCAGCCGGGCGCGGCCGTTCTCCGGGTAGAAGCCGGTGTGGTCGATGGCCTGCAGCGCCATCTGGCGCAGCGTCTGCGGCGCCTTGTCCTTGGTGAACACGCCCACGCCTTCGTCCATGCGCACGAACCACTGCGCCGCAGCGCGGTAGATCACCGGGCTCTTGTGGCGCCAGCAGTGCGGGTAGCTGTGGGTCAGCGGCCCGGTGGCCATCAGCCGGCCGGCATCGCGCAGCGTGTCGATGATCTGCGGCACCGCCTTCCAGATGTTCTGCCCGCCGAACAGCGGGAAGTCGGCCGCATAGCTGCCCTGGGCCTGCACCGGGTTCAGGATCTCGTCCACCTTCATGCCGTGCGCGACACAGGAGTTGAAGTCGTCCAGGCCGTAGGCGGGCGACGAGTGCACGATGCCGGTGCCGTCGTCTGCCGTGGCGTAGTCGGCCAGCAGCACCTTCGACAGCCGGTCGTAGCCTTCGTGCACATGGGCCAGCGGGTGGCGGAAGGCGATGCCGGCGAGCCTCTCGCCCTTGGTCGTGGCCACCACGTGGCCCTTCAGGCCGTAGCGCTCCATGCACTTCTCCACCAGCGACGCCGCCAGCAGCAGCTGGCCGCGCTCGGTGTGCACCAGCGCGTACTCCAGCTCGGGGTTCAGGTTCAGCGCCTGGTTGGCCGGGATCGTCCACGCGGTGGTGGTCCAGATCACCGCGAAGGCCTCGCCCATCAGCTCGCTCAGGCCGAAAGCGGCGGCCAGCCTGTCGGGCTCGGCGCACAGGAAGGCGACGTCCAGCGTCTGGCTCTTCTTGTCGGCGTACTCGATCTCGAACTCGGCCAGCGAGCTGCCGCAATCGAAGCACCAGTACACGGGTTTGAGGCCCCGGTAGACGAAGCCACGCTCGATGACGCGCTTGAAGGCGCGGATCTCGCCGGCCTCGTTGGCCGGGTCCATCGTGCGGTAAGGCTTGTTCCAGTCGCCCAGCACGCCCAGGCGCTGGAAGTCGCTCATCTGCAGCGCGATCTGCTCGGTGGCATAGGCGCGGCTCTTGGCCTGCATCTCGTCGCGCCCCAGGCCGCGGCCAAACTGCTTCTCGATGGCGTTCTCGATCGGCAGGCCGTGGCAGTCCCAGCCTGGCACGTATTGCGCGTCGAAGCCGGCCAGCTGCCGCGCCTTGACGATCATGTCCTTCAGCACCTTGTTGACGGCATGGCCCATGTGGATCTGGCCGTTGGCATAGGGCGGGCCGTCGTGCAGGATGAACTTGGGCGCGTTGCAGCGCGCATCGCGCAGCTGCTTGTACAGCCCTTCGTCGTTCCACTGCTTGACCCAGCCCGGCTCGCGCTTGGGCAGGTCGCCACGCATCGGGAAGGGCGTGTCGGGCAGGTTCAGCGTGGCACGGTAGTCGGTCTTGGGGGCGGGAGCATTCATGGTGTGCGGCAGCGCATCGGGCGCTGCAAGGCGAAGGCTTCGGGCGGGGGTGGCGGCAGCGGCGGCCAGGCGGGGGCCGCGGAGCGTCAAATTCGATCGCGGGTGATCTGCCGGCCTGTGGCCGCGTGCGTGCTCGGTGCCATGCGGCGATTCTACCGGGCGCCTTCACGCGCGGCGAACCAGGCCCGGGCGTCGGCGATGTCCTGGGCGATGCCCTCGCGCAGCGCCTCCAGCGACGCGTACTTGCGCTCGTCGTGCAGCTTGTGCAGCAGATCGACCTTGACGCAGCGGCCATAGGCGCCTTCGCGGCCCAGCGCCTCGGGCCACTGCAGGCAATACACCTCCAGCAGCTGGCGCCCGTCGTTCTCCACCGTGGGCCGCACGCCCAGGCTGGCCACGCCGGGCAGCGGGCCTTCGGCCAGCCCATCCACCCGCACCGCGAAGATGCCTTGCGCCGCAGGCCGGGCATGGCCGAAGCGCAGGTTCAGCGTAGGCGTCCCCAGCTCGCGGCCGAGCTTGCGGCCATGCAGCACATGGCCGCTGATGCTGTAGGGCCGGCCCAGCAGCGTGGCGGCCTGGGCCATGTCGCCATCAGCCAGCGCCTGGCGCACGGCCGAGCTGGACACGCGCAGGCCATGCACCTCGTAGCTCATCATGCGGGCCACGTCGAAGCCGGCGGCGGCACCCGCGGCGTCGAGCATCGCGTAGTCGCCGGCGCGCCGGGCGCCGAAGCGGAAATCGTCGCCCACCAGCACGTAGCGCGCATGCAGCCCGCCGACCAGCACGTCGTCGATGAAGGCCTGCGGCGACTGGCCGGCAAAGCGTGCATCGAAGCGCATCACCACCACCTGGTCGATGCCGCAGCGCTCCAGCTCGGACAGCTTGTCGCGCAGCGTGGCCACGCGGCGTGGCGCCTGCTCGGGCGTGCCGGCGCGGGCGGCGAAGAAATCGCGCGGATGGGGCTCGAAGCTGAGCACGCAGCTGGGCACACCGCGGTGCCGCGCCTCGTTGGTCAGCAGCGCCAGCATGGCCTGATGGCCGCGGTGCACGCCGTCGAAGTTGCCGATGGTCAGTGCACAGGCCGGTGCAATGCCAGGGTGGCGCAAACCTCGGAAAACCTGCATGCGCCGGATTATCGCCGCGGCCCTTCAGGGTGCGGGCCAGGCCAGGGCATGCGTGCCCAGCGGCACCGAGGGCCGCGGCCAGTCCGTGGCGGTGTGCGACAGCCGCGCCGCATGGTGCAGCGCCGTCAGCCGGCCGAAGCTGCTGTCGCTGGTCTCCAGGTAGGGCGTGAAATCGGGCTTCGGTGCGGCGAAGCCGTCCGCCACCCGGCCCAGGCTGCGCAGCCACAGGCCGGTGCGCGCCAGCGACACATGCACATGCCAGCTGCCGCCTTCGCGCTGCTGGCGCCACAGGCCGGCGCAGGCGGCCAGCGCCATCAGGTGGCCGGTGGCATGGTCCAGGATCTGCATCGGCAGCGCGCGCGGCGGCCCGCTGCCGAAGGCCTGCGCCTCGGCATGGTTGAAGCCGCTGGCTGTCTGCACCAGCGAGTCGAAGCCGCGTCGGCCGGCCCAGGGCCCCGCCGCGCCATAGGCCGACAGCGACACCACCACCAGGCCCGGGTGGCGCTCGGCCAGCGCCTCGGCGCCGTAACCCAGCGCCTGCAATCCGCCCGGACGGTAGCCCTGCACGAACACATGGGCGTCGCGCAGCACGCGTTCGAAGGCGGCGCGTTCAGCCGGCTGGCGCAGGTCGGCGTGGGCCGAGAGCTTGCCGCGGCCGGTCTCGGCGATGGCCTCGATGTTGGGCAGGTGGGGTGAATTCACCAGCAGCACGTCGGCGCCGTGCGCCGCCAGCGCGCGTCTGCCGGCCCTTGAGGATGTGCGCGAGCACCTCGCGCTCGCGGACTGACAGCAGCGCCAGGCGCTCCGCCAGGTCCGGCGGTGAATGCAGGGAGGCAGACATGCCGTAGCGTTGCTCG
>JAFLDH010000151.1 GCA_017302505.1 Burkholderiales bacterium | reverse complement strand
CGATTAGCGCTTCAGGGTGGTTGACCGAATGAAGCGGCTCCTCAGGGAGCCGTTTCGTTGATGTGCGCTGTCTAAGCTGCGGGATGCCCCCCTGGATAGGGGTAACAGATAACCGAAACTGGGATTGAAATGGGATACGGCCGACTCTAAACTTTGATCCAGATAAGCAGTGCGCTAGTGCTCAACAGGAGGAGCTCCATGTCGATTCGAATCGTACCGACCGCAGCTGCTGCGGCGCTGACCTTGCTGCCGGCGCTTGCAGCCGCCGCCACTGTCTATGATTTTCAGAACAACGACAGCGATGGGGTAGTTTGCACTACCTCCGATCTATGCAGTCAGCCTGCAAGCGTCGGACTTGGTGGAACTTTAGGCTTTGCTGCTTATCCCGACCTTGACGTCACTGCAATGTATTTGTCTGCACCCAACACATGGTCGGCGGCCACAGTGGTACAGGACAGGTTTACTGATTCTGGTGCCACGGCAAAATGGGTTGGCTTGGGCGTCTACAGCAAGATCCTCAGTAATCCTACGAGATACGACAACAGCGATGACAACATCACCAAGGACGAAAAGCTGATCCTGTCATTCGACAGCGCCGTAGTGCTGACAAACGCGTTCCTCAGGGCAGAAGGTCACTTCAACAATTTCCAGTCCGGCGCGAAGTTTGAAGTGTCAAGCAACGGCGGCAATGTTCAGTTCAGCTTCCAGAACGGAATCAACAGCTACGACCTCTCCAATCCGGGGTTAGGCGCAAGCAAAGTGTGGACGTTCTATGGTTTGAGCAATGAAACCAAGAAGCAGTACTACGTGAGTGCAGTAACTGTGGTCCCCGAACCCGAAGCCTACGGGTTGGCCCTGGCGGGGATGGGAGTCGTGGCGTTCGCGCTGCGGCGGAAGCAGGCGACTGCGGGCTGATTTGCACTTAGGCGACGCGCAGCAGAGTTCTATCGCAGCGGCCCTTCGGGGCCGCATTTTTTTGTTTTCGAGGATAGCCGAACCCCTAAGACCAGGAGCGCGTGCTGTAGAAGGTCGATGGTGAGCGTCCGGTGACGCCACCTTGCAGGCCAGCCGTAGGCTTCTACGGCGGGTTGATCTCGTCGGTCGGCTCGCCGGTGTCGTAGTACCGGCCGACGGCCTTGTCCAGTCGCTTGAGCAATGCGTGGAGCGTCTCGCCATCTCGGCGCACCAGCATGGCCAGTGCGTTGTGCCCGTCTGCGGCGGTCGCAGCGCAGTCGATGGCGGCGATGGCGCCGAGGGTGATGTCGCCGCCCTCGTTGATCAGTGCTTCGATGTTCTTCATGAGTTCTCCCCGGCGCTGGTCGGCTGTGCGTTTGCGCTCCGCTCCATCTTGACGGACGGCCTGGCCCGCTCCCTATCGCGTCGGCTTGTCCGCCCCGACGAAGGCGACGCACTCCACCAGGTTTAGCGCACCCAGCATGAGGTACTTCTCCGCCTCGGTGCGCACAGCCATCAGGTCATGCTCGCCGAGCCAGCCGTAGACGAAGGCCAGCAGGTACCGCTCGGCATGTTCGTTGTGGAACTGCTCGACGACCTTGTTCGCCAGTTCCTGCGGCAGCCCTTCGCCGAAGCGTGCACGGGCGGTCAGGCGCTGCAGGCAGCCGTCCTGGATGTCCTCGGTGACCAGCGGCCACTGGTGGCCGCTGAGCTTCATCGCCTGGAAGGTGACGAACAGGATGTGCAGCGCCACTTCCAGTTGCGCCATGTTCACCCCCATGCGCGGCAGCGCCAGGAAGGAGGCGAGCATATTGGGCTGCTGGGCATGGATCTTGTCGGCCAGGAGCACCTTCTGGTCGTGGCTCATGCGTCGCACGGCGACGTCGGCCTCGATGACCACCCACTGCGTGAGTCGCCCCATCGTCAGGCCGGCCGCCAGCGATGCGGCAGCAATTCTTCGAGCCGGTGGTTGGGGTGCGTGTGGATGCGCGCCAGCACGTCGCGCAGGTAGGCCCATGGATCCAGGCCGTTGAGCTTGGCCGACTGCACCAAGCTCATCACCACCGCCGCGCGCTGCCCGGCCAGCGCACTGCCGGCGAACAACCAGTTCTTGGCGCCCAACTTCCAGGGCTTGATCTGCCGCTCGATCAGGTTGTTGTCGATGGCCACCGCCCCGTCGTCCAGATGCAGCGTCAATGCCATCCAGGCGCTCAGGCTGTAGTCGATGGCCTCGGCGATCTTGGTGCCGTCCGGCACCTGCGTGCGCTGCAGCTTCAGCCACACCTCGAACTCCTCCCACAGCGGCCGGCATAAGCCCTGGCGGGCGTGCCGACGCTCCTCGCAGCCCATCTCGGCGAAGGCCGCCTCGGCCCGGTAGATCCGGGTCCAGCGCAGCATCGCCTCGGTGGCCACCGCGCTGGCACTGTGGCCGCCGCGGCTGAGTTCCTCGAAGCGACGCCGAGCATGCGCGGCGCACGCCGCCGACTTGCGGTGCGGGTAGACCTTGGCATCTAGTACGCCGTTGTAGCCTGCGTACTGGTCGGTGATCAGGGTGCCGTTCCACACCGGCTCAGGCGATGGCGGCCCCTGGCCGCCCAGGAAGGCCACCGGGTATTGTGCCCCGCGGCCCAGGCAGAACTCGTAGACCACGCCCGGGTGCGGATCGTGGTGGCTGCGCGCCCAGGCCCAGACGTAGACCTTCTTCGTCTTGCCTGCGCCCGGGTCCAGCAGCGGCAGCGGCGTCTCGTCGGCGTGCAGCACCCGGCAGCTGAGGATGAAGCGCCGCTGCAACTCGAACAGCGGCTCCAGCGATACGCCACCGGCGCCGCCCCAGGATGCCAGCGTCGAGCGCGGCGTGTGCACGCCCGAGCGTGCGTTGATCGGCGCCTGCCGGTAGTACGGCAGGTGGTCGACGAAGCGGCTGATCAGCGTGTGCGCCACCAAGCCCGCAGCCGGGATGCCGCCGTCGACCACGTCCGGCTCGGCCGGCTCCTGGCGCAGTTGCTGGCAGCACTTGCAGGCCCACTTGCCGTAGATGTGCCGGTGCACGAAGAACTTCGCCGGGATGATGTCCGCTTCTCGCTGACGTCCTCGCCGATGCGCTGCATCGGCCGGCCGCAGTCGGCGTTCGGGCAGATGGTGCTCTCGGGCTCGTGGCCATGCTCGACGTGCTCCAGGTGGTCGGGCAGTGCCTGGCGACGCGGCTTGCGGGGTGGCGCCTTCGGGGTCTTGGGTGTCTCGGGCAGGCCACGCTGCAACTCGGCCAGCTTGGCTCGTAGGCTGGCCTCGTCCTCGGCCATGACTTCAGCGAACAGCTGCCGCTGCTCGGCCGTCATCGCCTCGGACTTGGCATCGAACTTCCAGCGCTTGAGCCGCGCAACCTCGAAGTTGAGCTTGTCGATCTTGACCCGCGCCAGCGCGATCTCGCGGTCGCGGCGGGCCAGTTCCTGCGCGTCAGTCTTCGCCTGCTCCTGCAGCCGCTCGATAAATGCTGCCACCTCGGCCGGCAGGCTCGTCAGATCGATGGTGGCGGCAACTTCACCCGGCATGCGCAGCATGGTGCCGCTTTGCGCACCGCAGTGCCATCGGCACTTGCGATGTCAACGGCCCGCAGACCGTCGTGCCGCTTGATCAGCAGTGTCGGATGGTGGCCAGTTCGCCAAGGCGCTGCCAGGGCAGGCCCAGCGCCAGCGCCTCGAACTGCTGGGTGCTGAGCTGCAGCGCGGGCGATGCTGTGCCCGCTACGGGCGTGTACCAGACGAAGCGCCCTGCGTGCAGCCGGCGCGTGGCGCACCACACGCCGAAGCCGTCGTGCACGAGCAGCTTGAGCCGGCTGGCCCGCGCATTGGCGAAGAGGTAGCCGTGGTGCGCGCGGGCCTCGCCCAGCGTGTTGACGACCACCGTCAGCAGTCGGTCGGCACCGGCACGCATGTCCTGCGGCTGGCTGCACAGCCACAGTGCGTCGATCCTGATCATGGCGCCGGTCAGTCCTTCAACGCCACGGCGGCCAGCTCGCGCAGCCAGGCGGCGCACGCCCCGGCCTGGTCCGATGGCCAGCGCACCAACAGCTGTGTCGCGCCGCGAGTCAGCTCGACGTGGATCTCGGCAACGGACGGCTCGGCCTGTTCAGGCTCAGTGGCCGTGACCGTCGCGGCCACAGGTGCAGGGGCGATCTCCACCGGGAGGAATTGCAGCGAACGTGCCGACGTCTCGTCAGCGCTTGCAGCCGCACGCGTCACGGACCTCGGCGCAGCCAGCCCGGTGCGCTGGATGCCACGGCCAACCAGCCACTTGCGCAGCAGGTTCACGTTCAGGCCGTGGGCCAGCGCGATGGCCGCCACCGATGCGCCAGGCTGCTGGCACTCGGCCAGGACCTTCGCCTTGAACTCTGCGCCGTGAACGCGCCTGTTGGATTTGGGTTGCATAGGTGCCCACCTGTTCGAATTGGTGGGCACCGTCGTCCGGGCCGCCTCAGCGGCGTTCAAGATGGGATGGCTGGACGCTCACGGCGGTAATGCATAGCCCGCATTCACAGCGCCAATAGCAAAGGGCGCCCGCAAGCGCCCTTGTGTATCGACAACCCGAAGGGCTCAGCCCTTGTTCTCTGCCTTGCGCCGCCGCATCGCAAAGGCGACTACACCCATACCGGCCAGCGCAAGGCCGTAGGCCTCGGGCTCAGGGACCTGGGTGACGACCAGATAATTCTGAAACTCCTTCTGTTCGCCAACCACGACCTGGGGATAGGGGTTCACAAGCGCATCAACCTGCTTGTAGTTTGCACCCAGAGTCCCCAGATTTGCCAGCCATTGATTGGCCTGAGTCTCTGAAGCATCGACGCCATCCAGCGAGAAAGAGCCCGACGTGACGTTGTAGGGGTTATTGCTGCTCTCGTAAATGATCTCCCAAACGGCGAACTGCATCGCCTGAGAGGTCACAACATCATTGACCGCAGAGTAGTAATTGGTGAACAGGCGGTTGAGGTCATTGGCCTTGGTCAACCCCCACTGCGTCGTACCAAGCTCCACACCGTAGACCTTCGACACACCCCACCCCGCAAACACTTTCAACTCTGTGCAGTAGGTGTTGAAGGAGTTGCCGTCAAGTAGACCGACAAACTCACCAGCGAGAACGGTACCGTACCCGGAAATAGTCACGCTAGGGGACGAAGTGCCGCCACCCGGGTACTTGAAGGTATCCACCTGCACATTGGACGCGAACGCCCCGCCGCAATACAGCGCTGCCGAACAAATCGCAGCGAAAGCCCCGAAACGCGTCAACATACAACCCTCCTCGATTGCGAACACTTTGACCGTCGATAGCGAGCATTCTCTTCCCCTTTTTTGGGATTGCCCTCCCCCCAACATCGGGGGTGTCAAACTAGGCACGAGGCTTGGCGAGAGCAGGCGTTGCCCACCAGGTCATCGCCACAGACGTCATGGACGTTGGGTGATGTCACTCGAATAGCATTTGGGCATGCCCTGGCACGCTCACCTTCAACTCGACTACACCCATGACGGCCACACCACCGGCGCGCTGGACCGCCACGAGGGCCCGCTGCGCGTGCTGCAGCGCCTGTACCCTGAAGGCCCGGGCATCTGCCACCACGTGCTGGTGCATCCGCCCGGCGGCATCGTCGGCGGCGACACCCTGCAGGTGGATGCGCGGCTGGCCTCAGGCGCGCATGCTCTGATCACCACGCCAGGTGCCACGCGCTTCTATCGCAGCAATGGCCCGATGGCTGAGCAGCGGGTGAAAGCCGCGCTGGCCGATGGCGCCCGGCTGGAATGGCTGCCGCTGGAGACCATTGCCTACACCGGCTGCCAGGTGCAGAACACGCTGCAGTTCGATCTGGCACCAGGTGCACAGATGATCGGCTGGGACCTGCTGGCGCTGGGCCTGCCGGCCGCCGAGCAGGCCTTCCTGCAGGGCGGCTTCCTGCAGCAGTTGAACCTGCCCGGGGCCTGGCTGGAGCGCGGCCGCATCGATGCCGCCGACGCGCTGCTGCTCGATGCGCCGCTGGGCTGGGACGGCAAGCGCGTGCTGGGCACGCTGTGGTTCGCAGCCGGCAGCGCGCTGCCCACGGCGCAGCGCGATGTGTTGCTGGATGCCGCTCGCGAGCAGGTGGCTACGCACGAAACGCTGACCCGTCACGCCGGTGCCACCGCGGTGCATGAGCGGGTGGTGGTATTGCGCGTGCTGGCCGACCGGGTGGAGCCGGCGATGGCCCTGGTGTCCGCCGTGCGCGGCGCCTGGCGTCAGCTGGCCTGGAGTCTGGCGCCGAACCCACCCCGCATCTGGCGGACCTGAACTTCGTCGCCTCGGCACCCCCCAAGGTGGGGGGGCAAGCATCCCGTTTAGCGAGTTCAGAATCCAAGGCATTCAGATTCTGTTCAATGCGGGGCTCCCATGCGCAAGCTGACATCCTTATTGCTTCTACTTTCCTGCAGCTTTTCGGCGTCCGCAGCGGTCGTATGGGTGCCCACTGATGCCGTCACGCGCACCGAAACCTTCAACAACATCGCAGGTCTGACAACTGAGCCCGTAGGTAGCACGCTGACGATCGGTGACCTGAAGAACACGACGGGCGACCTGTACAAGTACACCTTTACCTACTTAGGGCAGGAGTCGGGCTTCAACAACATCTTCCGCTTGACTGTGAACGGCATCGCGCTTCTAGAGAGTGACCCCGTAGGCACTTTCAAGAGTGTGGTCAGCAGCGACCAGTTCCTTAGCTTCAACTTCGAGGGCAATACCGGAAAATTCGCGATCAATGGGGGCGCGAAGGATCAAAGTACTTCCATTGGCCTGCTTGAGCCGAAAAAGGTGACTTCAGGTGCGGCAGCGGGCACGTATGCGTTCATCCTTGGCTACAACGACAGCGCTGGTGCAGCAAAGCTGGGCGACTGGGACGACTTTGTCGTCGGTGTCAACGTGACACCCGTACCCGAGCCCGAAGCCTATGGCTTAGCCTTGGCTGGCATGGGCGTCGTTGGGTACTTCTACAGGCGCCGCAGGGACAAGTAGGTGACCGCCTAAGCGGCGCTTCCGTGCGCCACGACCGCGTGGGCGCGAGCGGTCGATTACTTCAACTCACTCCGCGAAGCTGTAAGGCCCGCCCTTCTCCAGCGCCCGCTTGTAGGCCGGCCGCGCATGGATGCGCTTCAAGAAGGCCATCAGCTTCGGCCGACTGGCGTCCAGCCCGGCGCGTTGCGCGGCGGCTTCCAGCGGGAAGCTCATCTGCACGTCGGCGGCGCTGAACTCACTGCCCGCAAACCACTTGTGCTTCGTCAGCTCGGCCTCCATGAAGTCGAGCTGGCTCTTCAGGTTGGGGTTGACGAAGCCGTCCATCACCTTGCCGGCGATGGCCTTGGCGATGGGCTTGACGAAGAAGGGCATCGGCGAGCTCTTGACCTTGTCGCACACCAGCGTGAACAGCAGCGGCGGCATGGCCGAGCCTTCGGAGAAGTGCAGCCAGTAGGTGTAGCGCAGCCGCTCGTCACTGCCCGGCGGCGGGGCCAGCCGGCCCTGGCCGTAGCGGTCGACCAGGTACTCGATGATCGCGCCCGACTCGGCAACGGTGCGGCCGTCGTCGGTGATCACCGGTGATTTGCCCAGCGGGTGAACCTTGCGGAGTTCGGGCGGCGCCAGGCTGGTCTTCGGGTCGCGCTGGTAGTGCTGGATCTGGTAGGGCAGCTCCAGCTCCTCCAGCAGCCACAGCACGCGCTGCGAGCGCGAATGTTCCAGGTGGTGGACGGTGATCATCGGCGGCACTTCGCGGGTGGCGGGGCCCGCATTGTGCCGCCGGGCCGTAACGCTCAGGGCAGCATGATGGTGATCGACTTGTGAGCGCTGCCGTAGTGGATGTAGCTGTAGCCGTTGATGGTGCGCGACCACACGTGCAGCATGAAGGTGTGGGCGCAGCGCTTGGAGGTGGGGTCGCCCGGCACGGTGGCTGCCCAGGAGCCCGCCGGCACCATGCCGCTGACGCCCGCCCACTGCTTGCCGGGCGTCACGTGCGCGGCGTAGCTGTCGCTGGCCACGGTGGCGCTCTTGTTGTCGCCCCACAGCGCCACCAGGCTCCAGCTCAGCAGGTGCTGCTGCGGGTCGAAGGCACTGATCTCGAAGCGGAACTTGTCCGGCCCGGTGGTGACGATGCCGCAGGTGCCCACCGGCGTGCCGTTGTGCACGATGGAACTGATGGCCGCGCTGGGCAGCGTGTTGTCGATCATCAGGTTGACGCTGGTGGTCTGCCCCAGCGTCAGGATCTGCGCCTTGGCCGCGTTGTAGATGCGCACCGCCACCTGGTGCATGCCGTTGCTCAGGTCGCCCGTGTCGCGCGCCAGCCCCAGCCAGGCGTTGTACCAAAGCTCGCCGGCCTTGCGCACGCCGTAGAAGCCGGCGGCATCGGGCAGCACGGCCACGTATTCGAAGCGGTTGGTGGCGGTGGACCAGCGGTAGTCGCCCCAGGGCGCCTGCGTCTCCACGCCGTCGATGAAGACCTTGTAATACACGGCGCCCATCAGCCGCGCCCGCTCGTGGTTGAACATCAGCGGCAGGGTGCCGCCGAAGGGGCAATCCTTCACCTGGAAGAAGTAGGCCGGGTCGGCCGTGGTGTCGGCATAGCCACCGGTGATGCGGTCTACCGGCACATGGCCGATGCCCAGCAGCAGCGGCCCGCTGCCGGTGAGCAGGCTTTCGGCGAGGTCCACGCTGGACAGCACGGTGTCGCTGCACACCAGCAGCTTGGTGCCGCCCACCAGCGCCACGCTGGAAGGCCGCACCGGCACCCCGCTGGCCACCACGCGCGAGGCCACCGGCCGCACGCCCAGGTCGATCAGCGCCACGCGGTTGGCGGGGTCGCGCTCGGCCAGCAGGATGGCGCTTTCCGAGGCGTCGTTGAAGGCCATCATGAAGGGGGCAGTGAAGCCGCCGATCACGTTCTCGATGGCGCCGGTGTCCAGCTCGATGCGCCGCACCCGGCCGCCGGCTGCGGCCTGCTCGGCCACGAAGGCGTACTTGTGGTCACCGCTGACCAGCAAGCCGATGGCCCGGTCCAGTCCGAAGGCCACGTGGCTCTTGGCGCCACTGGCCAGGTGGACGCGCACCAGGTGGCCGGGGTTGGCGTACTCCACCACATAGGCCAGCCCGCGGTCTTCGTGCAGCGAGATCTGGTGCGGCGCCTGCATGCCGCTGGTCACCACCACGGCGGCACTGCGGTTGGGCGGCACGGCGGTGTTCAGCGCCACGCGCAGCAGCCGGCCGCCGCGCTCGGTGATGTAGGCATTGCTGCCGACGACGCTGACCTCCACGTCCTCGGGCTCGCTGTAGCCGGTGCCCAGCACCTGGTAGGCGGGCTTCAGCCGGTAGGTGCGGATGTTCAGCTTGATGTCGTAGCCGTAGGTTGTGACGCGCACCTTGGCAAAGTTGCCGCCGTTGGTGCGCACCGCGAACACCGCGCCGGCCGTCAGCTGGTTGCCGGCGTTGTTGTCGCCGACGATCGGCGCCGTGCCGTAGCTCAGCGCCTGCAGCTGCGCGGTGCCCAGCAGGGTGAACTGCGCCAGCGTCATGGTGCCCAGGTAGGCGATGCGCGCGCCGGCGCGCGGCACCATGCGCCGCTTGACGGTGTCGATCTGCTCCCACCAGATGTCGGCCGCCGCCATGTTGGAGGTCATGGCGCCGGTGTCCAGGTCCATCAGCCAAGTGCCCTTGAGCGTGCGCGTGCCGCTGACCAGCACGGTGTCGGGCTGGCGCACGAAGTCGTAGCGCGACAACTTGCCGCCGTATTCGACGAAGTAAAGGCTGTTGCTCGGGCCGTGGTAGCAGGACCCGATGGCACCGGCCAGGCCGGTGGCGAGCGTGCTGATCGTGGGCATTTCCGTCTCCTGTGTGAAGGGCCGGCACGCCGTGCGCCGGGCAGGAGTGAATCTAGAAGTTGCGCTTTTTCGGACGATCCCTAGAACCCGCGCTTTGCGCACACCCTGATGGGGGAGCCTGCAGCGCCGGTGCGAGACACTCTCGCCCGATGTTGTCGATCACGCTCGGGCCGCTGGCCTTTCCGCTGCCGCCGTTGCTGCTGCTGGCCGCGCTGGTGCTGTCCACCGTGCTGGCGCGGCGCCTGGCACCGCCGGCACTGGCCTCGGCCAACGAAACCAGCATCTGGCTGGCCACGCTGCTGGGCCTGGCGGCCGCCCGGGCGGTGCACCTGCTGCGCCATGCCGAGGCCTATGCGGGCACGCCCTGGGCCTGGCTGGACATCCGCGATGGCGGCTGGGCTGCAGGCCCCGGGCTGGCGGCGG
>JAFLDH010000150.1 GCA_017302505.1 Burkholderiales bacterium | reverse complement strand
AAGTAGGCGCTGCGGGTGATGCCGCAGCGGATGCCGGCGGCCCGCGCCGCGGCCAGGCCGTTGGGCGAATCCTCCAGCGCGAAGGCCTCGTCCGCGGCCACGCCCAGACGCTGCAGCGCCAGGTGGTAGGCCTGCGGATGGGGTTTCTTCTGCGGCGCGTCCTCGGCGCAGACCACGGCGCCGAAGGCCCGTTCCCAGTCGGCGCCCAGCAGACTGACGAACAGCGCGTCCACGTTGGCCCGGCTGGTGGTGGTGGCGATGGCCAGTGCCACGCCTTCGTCGCGGCACTGCTGCATCAGGCGGCGCACGCCGGGCCGCGCGCCGATCTCGCCGCGGGCCACCTGCTCGGCATAGAAGGCGTTCTTGCGCGGGTGCAGGCGGCGGGCCAGCGCCTCGCGGTCGGCGGCCTGCGGCGGCACGTCATCACGGCCAGCCAGGTAGGCCAGGATGCGCTCGCGGCCACCGGTCACCTCCAGCAGCGGGCCATAGTCCGTTACGTCCCAGTGCCAGGGCAGGCCGGCCTCGGCGAAGGCACGGTTGAAGGCGATGCGGTGGCCGTCGCGCTCGGTCTCGGCCACCGTGCCGTCGACGTCCCAGATCAGCGCCCGCAGCAACGCCGCACCTCGGCCGCCACCGCCTCGGCACCGATGCCGAAATGCCGGTACAGATCAGCCGCCGGCGCCGATTCGCCGAAGCTGGCGATGCCGACCACGCCGCCGTCGCGGCCGACGTACTTGCGCCAGAAGTCGGGGTGGGCGGCTTCCACCGCCACCGCCGGCAACGTCGGCGGCAGCACCTGGTCGCGGTAGGCGGCCGGCTGGCGGTCGAAGACGCTGGTGCAGGGCATCGACACCACCCGCACCGGCAGGCCTTCGGCGGCCAGCAGGGCCTGCGCCTGCATTGCAAACTGCAACTCGGAGCCGGTGCCCAGGATCACCGCGCGCGGCGCCTGGCCCTCGGCCGGCTCGGCCAGCACATAGCCGCCGCGGGCAATGGCCTCGGCCATCGCTGGCGTGGACAGCACCGGCAGCACCTGGCGCGACAGCGCCAGCGCGGCCGGGCCGTCGTGGCGGCGCAGCGCGCTCGCCCAGGCCACGGTGGTCTCGACGGTGTCGGCCGGGCGCCAGACGTCCAGCTGCGGGATCAGCCGCAGCGACGGCACGTGTTCGATCGACTGGTGGGTGGGTCCGTCTTCGCCCAGGCCAATGGAATCGTGGGTGAAGACATGGATCACCCGCAGCTTCATCAGCGCGGCCATGCGCACTGCGTTGCGGCTGTAGTCGCTGAAAGTCAGGAAGGTGCCGCCATAGGGGATGTAACCGCCGTGCAATGCCACGCCGTTCATCACGCCGGCCATGCCGAACTCGCGCACGCCATAGCTGAGATGGCGCTCGCCGCAGTTGGGGAAGTCGGTCAGGTTGGAGCCGGTCAGGTCGGCGCTGCCGCCGAACATCTCCGGCACCTGGGGCGCCAGCGCGGCCAGCACTTTCTGCGAAGCCTTGCGCGAGGCCACGGCCTCGGGCGCGGCGCCAAAGGCGGACAGCGCTGCCGCCACGGTGGCGTCGAAGCTTGCCGGCAACGCGCCGCGCAGGCGGCGCTCGAACTCGGCGGCCAGCTCCGGATGGGCGGCGCGGTAGGCGGCCAGCCGGGCATTCCATTCGGCTTCGCGGGCCTGGCCGGCCTCACGGGCGTCCCACTGCGCGCGCATCGCCTCGGGGATCTCGAAGGCCGGCGCCGTCCAGCCCAAGGCTTCGCGCGTCTTGGCGATCTCCTCGGCGCCCAGCGGCTCGCCGTGCGCCTTGGCGGTGCCAGCGCGGCTCGGCGAGCCGCGGCCGATGGTGGTTTCGCAGACGATCAGCGTGGGCCGCCCGGTGCTGGCCTTGGCCTGCGCCAGCGCCTGGCTGACGGCCTGCACGTCGTGCCCGTCGATCGGGCCGATGACGTCCCAGCCGTAGGCGCGGAAGCGGGCCGGCGTGTCGTCGCGGAACCAGCCCTGCACCGCGCCGTCGATGCTGATGCCGTTGTCGTCGTACAGCGCGATCAGCTTGTTCAGCCCCCACACGCCGGCCAGCGAGGCAGCCTCGTGGCTGATGCCTTCCATCAGGCAGCCATCGCCCAGGAAGACATAGCTGTGGTGGTCGACCACCGTGTGGCCGGGGCGGTTGAACTCGCGGGCCAGCATCTTCTCGGCCAGCGCGAAGCCCACCGCGTTGCACAGGCCCTGGCCGAGCGGGCCGGTGGTGGTTTCGACGCCCGGCGTCAGGCCCGACTCGGGATGGCCCGGCGTCTTGCTGTGCAGCTTGCGGAAGCGCTTGAGCTCGTCCATCGGCAGCGCATAGCCGCTCAGGTGCAGCAGGCCGTAGAGCAGCATCGACGCGTGGCCGTTGCTGAGCACGAAGCGGTCGCGGTCGGGCCAGTGCGGGTTGGCCGGGTTGTGACGCAGGTGGCCGGTCCACAGGGCCACCGCCATCTCGGCCATGCCCATCGGCGCGCCCGGGTGGCCGGAATTGGCCTGCTGCACGGCATCCATGGCCAGCGCGCGCAGCGCATTGGCCCGGGGGTCGGTGGGGCCGCGGCCGCCGCGCAGCACCTTGTCGTTGGAGTTCGAGGCCATTACAAGGTCCGCCCGGCCGCCCGAAGGGCCTTGTGCGCCCCCTTGGGGGGCAGCGAACGAAGAGAGCGTGGGGGCTTCATCACAGCGCTCCGCCGTGCGCGCGCTTGCGCCGCTCGACCATGCGCCAGATGAAGGGCGTGAAGATCAGCTGCATCGCCAGCTCCATCTTGCCGCCCGGCACCACGATGGTGTTGGCGCGGCTCATCCACGAGTTGTTGATCATGTTCAGCAGGTAGGGGAAGTCGATGCCCTTCGGGTTGGCGAAGCGGATCACGCAGATGCTCTCGTCGGGGCTGGGGATGTCGCGCGCCACGAAGGGGTCGCTGGTGTCGACCACCGGCACGCGCTGGAAGTTGACATGCGTGTGCTGGAACTGCGGCACGATGTAGTGCACGTAGTCGGGCATGCGGCGCAGGATGGTGTCGGTGACGGCCTCGGTGCTGTAGCCGCGCACGTGCTTGTCGCGCCACAGCTTCTGGATCCATTCCAGGTTGATCACCGGCACCACGCCGATCAGCAGGTCGGGGTAGCGGGCGATGTTCACCTCGGGCGTGACCACGGCGCCGTGCAGCCCTTCGTAGAACAGCATGTCGGTGTCGGCGGGTAGTTCTTCCCATTCGGTGAAGGTGCCGGGCTCCTGCTGATAGGGCGCGGCCTCGACCGGGTCGTGCAGGTACTTGCGGCGCCGGCCGGTGCCGGTCTCGCTGTAGCTGCGGAACAGGTTCTCCAGCTCGGGGAAAAGGTTGTTCTCGGGCCCGAAGTGGCTGAAGTGCTTGTTGCCGGCCTTCTCGGCCTCGGCCTGCCGGGCGCGCATTTCCTTGCGGTCGTAGCGGTGAAAGCTGTCGCCTTCGATGACGGCCGCCTTGACGCCTTCGCGGCGGAAGATGTTCTCGAAGGTGCGCGTGACGCTGCTGGTGCCGGCGCCGCTGGAACCGGTGATGGCGACGATGGGGTGCTTGTGGGACATGGATGACTCGTCAATCTCTGAAAAGGCTGCGCGGGGCGAACAGCGGTGCTTCATCGAGCTCCTCGATCGGCTCGTGGTGGTAGCGCTCGATGCGCTCGACCTCGGCGGCGCTGCCGAAGACCACGCCGATGCGCTGGTGCAGTGAACTCGGCTTGACGCCCAGCATCGGCTGCCGGCCTGTGCTGCAGCGCCCGCCGGCCTGCTCGACGATGAAGCCGATCGGGTTGGTCTCGTACAGCAGGCGCAGCCGGCCGGGCTTGGCCGGGTCCTTGGTGTCGCGCGGATACATGAACACGCCACCGCGCATCAGGATGCGATGCGCCTCGGCCACCATGCTGGCGATCCAGCGCATGTTGAAGTCCTTGCCGCGCGGCCCGGCCTTGCCGGCCAGGCACTCGTCGACATAGCGCTTGACCGGCGGCTCCCAGAAGCGGCTGTTGCTGGTGTTGATGGCGAATTCGTGGGTCTCGCGCGGCACGCGGATGTTCTCGTGCGTGAGCACGAACTCGCCCAGGTTCGGGTTCAGCGTGAAGCCGGCCACGCCGTTGCCCACGCTGAGCACGATCATCGTCACCGGCCCGTAGATGGCATAGCCGGCTGCGACCTGGGTGGCGCCGGGCTGCAGGAAATCAGCCTCGGTGACGTCGCGGCCCGAGGCCACCACGTCGGCCGGCGCGCGCAGGATGCTGAAGATGCTGCCGACGCTGACATTGACATCGATGTTGCTGGAGCCATCCAGCGGGTCGAAGACCAGCAGGTACTTGCCCCGCTGGTAGTTCTGCGGGATCTGCTTGGGCTCGTCCATCTCCTCGCTGGCCATGCCGGCAAGGTGGCCGTTCCACTCGTTCATGCGGATGAAGATCTCGTTGGACATCACGTCCAGCGGCTTCTGCACCTCGCCCTGCACGTTGGTGTCGCCAGCGCGCACCTCCAGCCCGGCCACCGCGTCGCCCAGCGCGCCGGTGGCGACGATGCGGGCGATGGCCTTGCAGGCCAGCGAGATGTCCAGGATCAGCGCGTTCAGCTCGCCGCTGGCTTGCGGGTAACGGCGCCGCTCCTCGATCAGATAACGCGTCAGCGTCCAGCGTCCGGTCAGCGGCATGGTGGTTGTCCTCGGGGGTCTCGGGTTCAGGCGGCGGGTGCGGCGAACACGCGGCTGGCGCGCAGGTCGGCCACCTCGATGGTGCTCAGGTCGTCCTTGCTCAGCGCGCGGTCGCGGTCGGCAAACAGCCGGCTGGCCTGGCGCAGCCGCGCGCGGTCCAGCGCGTTGCGCACGCTGCGCGCGTTGGCGAAGTGAGGCTGCTGCAGGCGCAGCGCCAGGTACTCGGCGAACACCTGCTGTGCGCCCGGGCCGAAGCGGTAGTGCATGCCGTCGAGCATGCGCTCGCCGATCTGCAGCAGCTCGCCCTGCGCGTAGTCGGGGAAGTCCAGGTGGTGGGCGATGCGGCTGCTCATGCCGGGGTTGCTCTGGAAGAAGGTGTCCATGCGGTCCTTGTAGCCGGCCAGGATCACCACCAGGTCGTCGCGCTGGTTCTCCATCACCTGCAGCAGGATCTCGATGGCCTCCTGGCCGTAGTCGCGCTCGTTCTCGGGCCGATACAGGTAGTAGGCCTCGTCGATGAAGAGCACGCCGCCCATGGCCTTCTTCAGCACCTCTTTCGTCTTTGGCGCGGTGTGGCCGATGTACTGGCCGACCAGGTCGTCGCGCGTCACCGCCACCAGGTGGCCTTTGCGCACATAGCCCAGCCGGTGCAGGATCTGAGCCATGCGCATCGCCACCGTGGTCTTGCCGGTGCCGGGGTTGCCGGTGAAGCTCATGTGCAGGCTGGGCGCCTGGGCTTCCAGGCCCAGGTTGCGCCGCAGCTTGTCGATGACCAGCAGCGCCGAGATGTCGCGGATGCGCGCCTTCACCGGCGTCAGCCCCACCAGGTCGCGGTCGAGCTCGTCCATCACCGTCTCGATCTGGCTTTCGGCCAGCACCTGGTTGACGGTACGCGCGCCGCTGTCCGCCCCCGGGGACGGTGCGGCCGCGGCCGCGGCCGGCGCGGCGCCCGGAATGCTGTAGAGCGGTGCGTTCATGGCCGGTCTCGATCAGCGGCCGTAGCGCTCGCCTTCGGCCGCGTCGGTGGCGTAGCTGTGCACCGTGTAGTGCATCGAACGGCCCTTGACCTCCTGCCGCGACAGGCCGAAGCCCGGTTCCTTGGCCGGCCGGTTGACGATGAAGCTCATCGTGATCGACTCGGTATTGCGCGTGGAGTCGAAGGCCATCATGCGGATGTAATGGTTGGGGAAGGTCTTGCGGCAGGCCTGCAGTTCCAGCATCACGCCGGCGGCGTCCTTCAGGTCGAACATCGGGTTGCCGAACATCTCCCAGTAGGTGTTGCGCGGGTGCGGGTCGTCGGTGTATTCGACGCTCCAGGCATAGCCCTTCCTGAGGCCGTATTCGATCTGCAGCGCGATCTCGGCATCGGTCAGGTCGGGCAGGAAGCTGAACTGGCCTTGGGTGAGACGGCCGGTGGGGTTGGTCATCATGGTCTTGATCTCCTGTCAGGCCACCGCCGGGGTCACGGCGTAGTCGGATGTGTCGGTGCTGGTGTAGTTGAAGCTGATCTCGCCCCAGGTGTCGAGCGCGGCCTTCAGCGGGCTGCAGAACTCGGCGGCCTTCTTCAGGATGGCCGGGCCTTCCTCGATGATGTTCTTGCCTTCGTTGCGCGCCTTGACCATGGCCTCCAGCGCCACGCGGTTGGCCACTGCACCGGCCTGGATGCCCTGCGGATGGCCGATGGTGCCGCCGCCGAACTGCAGCACCACGTCGTCGCCGAACAGGTCGATCAGCTGGTGCATCTGGCCGGCATGGATGCCGCCGCTGGCCACGGGCATGACCTTCTTCAGGTCGGCCCAGTCCTGGTCGAAGTACAGGCCGCGCGGCAGGTCGGTCTTGGTGTAGCTGTCGCGGCAGACGTTGTAGTAGCCCTGCACCGTCAGCGGGTCGCCTTCCAGCTTGCCCACCGCCGTGCCGGTGTGCAGGTGGTCGCAGCCGGCCAGGCGCAGCCACTTGGCGATAACGCGGAAGCTGACACCATGGTTCTTCTGCCGCGTGTAGGTGCCGTGGCCGGCGCGGTGCATGTGCATGATCATGTCGTTCTTGCGGCTCCACTCGGCCATGCTCTGGATGGCGGTGTAGCCGATGACGAGATCGACCATGATGATGACGCTGCCCAGTTCCTTGGCGAACTCGGCGCGCTCGTACATCTGCTCCATGGTGCCGGCGGTGACGTTCAGGTAGCTGCCCTTGACCTCGCCGGTGGCCGCGCTGGCCTTGTTGACCGCGTCCATCACGTACAGGAAGCGGTCGCGCCAGTGCATGAAGGGCTGCGAGTTGATGTTCTCGTCGTCCTTCATGAAGTCCAGGCCACCCTTCAGGCCTTCGTACACCACGCGGCCGTAGTTGCGGCCCGACAGGCCGAGCTTGGGCTTGGTGGTGGCGCCCAGCAGCGGACGGCCGAACTTGTCCAGGCGCTCGCGCTCGACCACCAGGCCGGTGGGCGGCCCCTTGAAGGTCTTGACATAGGCCACCGGGATGCGGATGTCCTCCAGACGGGCGGCCTTCAGCGGCTTGAAGCTGAAGACGTTGCCGATCAGGCTGGCCGTCATGTTGGCGATCGAGCCTTCCTCGAACAGGATCAGGTCGTAGGCCACCCAGGCGAAGTACTCGCCCGGCCGTCCCGGCACCGGCTCCACCTTGTAGGCCTTGGCGCGGTAGCTGTCGCAGGCCGTCAGGCGGTCGGTCCAGACCACCGTCCAGGTGGCGGTGCTGGATTCGCCGGCCACCGCGGCCGCCGCCTCCACCGGGTCCACGCCTTCCTGCGGCGTGATGCGGAACAGGCACAGCGTGTCCGTTTCCTTGATGACGTAGTCGGGCTGCCAGTAGCCCATCTGACGGTACTTGAGCACGCCGGCGCTGTAGCGCTTCTTCGCGTCGGCGGTGATGTCGGTCGCCTCGGTGACGAGGCCGCTTTCCACGGGCTTGTTCATGCGTTTCCTTCGCTGCGGCGCACCGCAATTGACTGGGGCGAAGGCACTGTAGGCGGCATGGAAATTAAAGGGAAGTCAGACTTTGTTCTCCGATCGTTAAGGCAACCCTTAACTTCCGACCGACGAATCCCGCGGGTCTGCTTCTGCCCGCGGCCCTTACTTGGCGGTTTTCTTGGCGGCGGCCGGCTTCTTGGCCGGCGCGGCCTTGCTGGCATCCAGCAGCTTGTCCAGGTTGCGCAGGATTTCGGTCTCGATGGTGCGGCTGAAGGCCCCGAGCAAGAAGCCGAGCTTGGCGTTCAGATCGAAGTGGTCGGCCGCCACGATCAGCCGGCCGCTGACGCCCGTGCGGGTGAACTCGATGGTGTCGCTGAAGTCGCCCTCGATCCACGAGCAGCGCATGTCGAACTTGTTCTCCACGTCGTCGGCCCACTGGGTGGCGATCTTGCGGGCCTTGGCCAGTCCGAGCTTGTGCTCACGATGGATGCGGATTTCCGCCACGAAGGTCTCCTGTGCGCTGTGAGGGGGTGGCGCGTAGTGTGTCGTGCCGCTGCGCCTTCGGCAAGGCGGCGATCTCGGCCACGCGGGCGTAGAAGCGATCGAAATCGCTGCCCTGCTGCACGAACAGCCGCTCGAAGTCGTCGGCCAGGCCGGTGTAGGCCGCCAGCACCCCCAGCGACGCGTTGTCGACGCTGGCGAACCAGGCGTCGTAGCCGGCAAAGCCGCCCCAGCGCTGCTGCTTGATCGCGGCGTATTCGGCGCGCAGCTCGGCCAGCAGCACGCCCTTGGCCGCGAGCTTGTCGGCCTCGGGCAGTGGCCCGGCATAAAGCTGCGCCAGGCGCTCGCGGTAGCGCAGCGTCAGCTCGCGGAAATCCAGCCGGCGCTGCTGGCCCTGGCGGTAGTGCTCGCGCGCGGCCTCGTCGCCATGCTGCTGCAGCCACAGCCGCACGCCGATGCGTTCCACCGCCGTGGCGAAGGACTCGTTGAACATCGTGTCGTCCTCGACGTAGAGCTTCTGGTGCGCCAGTTCGTGGAACACCAGCCGCGCCAGCTCGGCATCGCTTTGGCCGATGAAGGTGTTCAGCAGCGGGTCGCCGCCCAGCCAATTGGTCCAGCCCAGCGTCGAATAGGCCGGCACGCCGTAGACGCTGACGTCCCAGCCCTCGGCGCGCAGCTGCGCGCCCAGCGCCTCGGCCTGCGCCTTGTCGAAATAGCCGCGGTAGCCCACGCAGCCGGTGACCGGGTAGCACCAGGTCTTCAGCTGCAGCGACAACGCCGGCGCGGCCACCACGTTCCACACCGCGGCCGGGCGCTGCAGGTCGGCATAGGCGCGGTAGCTGGGGTTGTCGGGCAGCTTCAGCACCTGCACCGAGAACGCGCGGATCTGCTTCGACTGGGTGAGCCGCTGCTTCAGCGCGTCGGGCGCCTGCGCATCGGCCAGCCAGTCGTCCACCGGCTTGGCCTTGGCCATCAGGTCCAGGTGGCCCGCGACCGACTGCCGGTAGTAGCCCAGTTCGCCGCAGCCGGTGCCCAGGCACATCGCGCCCAGCGCCAGCAGGGCCGCGCCGGCCAACCCCAGCCCGGCCATCAGCGCGCGGCGGCGCCGCACCGCTTCACGCCGCCACCGCTTCCACTTCGACCAGGCAGTCGTAGAAGCTGGGCGCGCGGCCGATGTCGGTGAGGTGCTGGTGCGTCAGCTCGTTGACGTTGCGACCGTCCATCCCCAGCTTGCGCCACCAGATGCCCAGGCCGTTGACCACGCCGGGCCGCGCACGCGGGCTGACGCTGCAACGGCAGCGCAGGCTGCCGCGGTCGTTGAAGACGCGCACAACGCTGCGGTCGGCGATGCCGCGCGCCGCGGCATCGTCGGCATGGATCTCCAGCAGCGGCTCGCCTTCGATGTCGCGCAGGCTTTGCACGTTGACGAAGGTTGAGTTGAGGAAGTTGCGCGCCGGCGGCGAGATCATCTCCAGCGGGAAGCGCTGCGCCAGCTCGGGCGCCGAGCGCCGGCTCTCGTAGCTGGGCACGTAGTCGGGCACGCCCAGCCCCGGCGCATCGACCTGCACCTTGCCGTCCGGCGTGGGGAAGCCGCCTTCGGCGAAGGGCGCCTCGGGCAGCGCCAGCTTGACCCAGCCGCCGCGGCGCAGCGCCTCGTAGTCCACCCACTCGGGCCGCAGCGCGATGCGCGCCAGCGTCTCGTCGTCATCGCGGAAGCAGGGGTCGGTGAAGCCCATGTGCGCGGACAGCTCGCGGAAGATCTGCGTGTTGGGCTTGCTCTGCCCGCGCGGCGGAATGGCCGGCTCGTTGAGCAGCGCGTAGGTGTGGCCGTAGCTGGTGTGCACGTCCAGGTGCTCCAGCTGCGTGGTGGCCGGCAGCACGTAGTCGGCATGGTCGGCGGTGTCGGTCAGGAAGTGCTCCAGCACCACGGTGAACAGGTCTTCGCGGCGGAAGCCTTCCACCACCCGCGCGCTGTGCGGCGCCACCGCCACCGGGTTGCTGTTGTAGACCACCACCGCCTCGATGCGCGGGCCGAAGGCGGCCGAGGCCGGGCGCAGCAGGTCGTCGCCGATGGTGCTCATGTTGACGATGCGCGGCTGGCGGCCGGCCAGCAGGTCGGGCCGCTGCAAGGCCGCGTCGTC
>JAFLDH010000015.1 GCA_017302505.1 Burkholderiales bacterium | reverse complement strand
CGCGCCAAGTCGGAGGGCTGCACCTGCACGCCCACGCCGTGCGCGGCCTGCAGCTCGTCGGCCAGGGTCTGCAGCTTGTCGGCGCTGCGCGCCACCAGCACCAGGTCGAAGCCGCCTTCGGCGAAGCAGCGGGCCAGCGCCTCGCCGATGCCCGACGAGGCGCCGGTGACCAGGGCGGTGCGCCCGGCATGAGGTCTTGATCGGCGGGCCATCGTGCAACTCCTTTGGCTGGGGCGCCAGGGGCCTGGCGGCCGACGCATTGTGCAGGCTGCACGGCTATGCTTGCGGCCCGACTTCGCGCCAAGGAGACATGCATGGGCATCCCCGTCGCCGCGCTGCAGGAACGCCTGCAGCCCCTGTTCCCCGGCCTGCTGGGCCTGCAGCTCACCGAGGTGAGCCCCGACCGCATCGTTGCCACCATGGTCGTGCGGCCCGATCTGTGCACCACCGGCGGCATCCTGCATGGCGGCGCGCACATGGCCTTTGCCGACACGCTGGGGGCGGTGGGCACCTTCGTCAACCTGCCCGAGGGCAAGGGCACCACCACGGTGGAATCGAGCACCAAGTTCATCGGCTCGGCCAAGGTGGGCAGCACCGTCACCGGCGAGAGTACGCCGCTGCACAAGGGCCGCACCACGATGGTCTGGCAGACCGCCATCCGCGGCGAGGACGGCCGCCTGTGCGCGGTGGTCACGCAGACGCAGCTGGTGCTGGGTTGAGCGCGCGCCGCGTCGCGCCCTACGGCAGCTGGGCCTCGCATTTGAGTGCCGAGCGCGCCGTGGCGGCCGGCATCGGCCTGAGCGACGTGGCCATCGACGGCCCGCGGCTGCTGTGGCAGGAATCGCGGCCGGCCGAGAAGGGCCGCCAGGTGCTGATGTGCCGCGAGCCCGACGGCGCGCTGCGCGAGCTGAACCCCGCGCCCTTCAGCGCCCGTACGCGGGTGCACGAATACGGCGGCAAGGCCTATGCGATGCACGACGGCGTGCTGTTCTTCAGCGCCGATGCCGATCAGCGGCTGTATCGCGCGGACCCCGGCCGGGCGCCGCGGCCGATCACGCCGGTGGCGGCGCTGCGCTATGCCGACCTGTGCGTCGATGCACGCCGTGGCCTGCTGTGGTGCGTGCGCGAAGACCACCGCGCCGGCGGCGAGCCGCTGAACCTGCTGGTGGCGTTGGACGCCGCCGACGACGAGGCCGGTGGCCGCATCGTCGTGCAGGGCCCGGATTTCGTGGCCGCGCCGCGCCTCAGCCCCGACGGCCGGCAGCTGGCCTGGCTGGCCTGGCATCACCCCGACATGCCCTGGGATGGCTGCGAGCTGTGGCTGGCCGACGTCGACGACCAGGGCTTGCTGCACGGCGCGCGCCGCATTGCCGGCAGCCGCGACGAGGCGGTGCAGCAGCCGCAGTGGTCGCCGGACGGGCGGCTGCATTTCATCAGCGACCGCAGCGGCTGGTGGAACTTGTACCGCTGGTTAGGCGATGGCGCCGAGCCGCTGTGCCCGATGGAGGCCGAGTTCGGACAGCCGTTCTGGAACTTCGGCCTGAGCACCTATGCCTTTGCGTCGGCACGGCAGCTGGTGTGCAGCGTGACCCGCCGCGCGGTGTCGCAGCTGGCGGTGCTGGACACCGACACGCTGCAGCTGCAGTGGCTGGGCCTGCCCTTCAGCAGCATCGGCAGCGTGGCCGCGGCGGGCGGCCGGGTGCTGTTCACCGCCGCGTCGCCGCTGCAGCCGGTGTCGGTGGGGCTGCTGCACCTGGGCAGCGGGCAGCTGGAGATCCTGCGCCGCGGCAGCACGCTGGAGGCCGTGCCCGAGGACACCTCGGTGCCCGAAGCCATCGAGTTCCCCACCGCCGGCGGCCTGACGGCGCATGCCTTCTTCTACCGGCCATGCAACGCCGGCTTCGAGGGCCCGGCCGGCGAGAAGCCACCGCTGCTGGTGATGGGCCACGGCGGGCCCACCGCGATGGCCGGCAATGCCTACCGGGCCGCCGTGCAGTACTGGACCAGCCGCGGCATCGCCGTGCTGGACGTCAACTACGGCGGCAGCAGCGGCTTTGGCCGGGCCTACCGCCAGCGGCTGGACAGCGCCTGGGGTGTGGTCGACGTGCAGGACTGCATCCGCGGCGCGCTGTACCTGGTGGCGCGCGGCGATGTCGATGGCGCGCGGCTGATCATCCGCGGTGGCAGCGCCGGCGGCTACACCGTCTTGAGCGCGCTGGCCTTCCACGACGCCTTTGCCTGCGGCGCCAGCCTGTACGGCATCGGCGACCTGCAGACCCTGGCCGAGGACACCCACAAGTTCGAGGCCCGCTACCTGGACCGACTGGTGGGCCCGTGGCCCGCGGCGCGCGAGGTCTACATCGCGCGCTCGCCGCTCCACCATCTCGACGGCCTGAAGCGGCCGCTGATCCTGCTGCAGGGCGCCGAGGACAAGGTGGTGCCACCCGAACAATCGCGCCGCATGCATGCGGCGCTGAAGGCGCGCGGCGTGCCGGTGGCCTACCTGGAATTCGAGGGCGAACAGCATGGCTTCCGCCAGCAGAAGAACATCGTGCGCGCGCTGGAGGCCGAGGCCTTCTTCTACGCGCGCATCCTCGGCTTCACGCTGGCCGACGCGGTGCCGCCCGTCGCCATCGACAACCTGTGAACGCCCTGCCCCCCTTCAAGTCGGTGCGCTATGCCGGCCGCGCGCCCGGCACGCGGCTGATCGTGCTGGGCGCAGTGCACGGCAACGAGACCTGCGGCACCCGCGCCATCGAACGCGTGCTGGCCGAGCTGGACCGCGGCGATCTGGTGATCACGGCCGGCAGCGTCAGCTTCGTGCCCATCACCAACCCGCTGGCCTATGCCAACGGCCGTCGCACCGGCGACCGCAACCTGAACCGCGCGCTGCAGCCTACCGACACGCCGCGCGAGTTCGAGGACCACGTGGCCAACTGGCTGTGCCCGCTGCTGGCCGCGCACGAGGTGCTGCTGGACCTGCACTCCTTCCACGGCAACGGCCAGCCCTTCGTGATGGTGGGCCCGCTCGACAACCGCGGCGCGCTGGAACCCTTCGCGCAGGCCACGCGCGAGGAAGCGCTGGCCCGCTGCCTGGGCGTGGACCGGGCGGTGGACGGCTGGCTGGACACCTACGCCGCCGGCGTGGCGCAGCGCCGCCGCGCGGCTGAGGCTGCCGGCCTGGCCGAGGCGCTGGAAATGGACCCGCGCTACGGCGTGGGCACCACCGAATACATGCGCTCGATCGGCGGCTGCGGCCTGACGCTGGAATGCGGTGGCCATGAGGACCCGCAGTCGGTGGAAGTGGGCTACCACGCAATTCGCCATGTGCTGGCGCACCTCGGCCTCACGGCCGAACCGGCGCCGCCGCAGCGCAAGCTGCGGACGCTGTCGCTGGCGAGCGTGGTCGACAAGCAGGACGCGGCCGATGCCTTCGTGCGCGACTGGCGCAGCTTCGACCCGGTACGCCAGGGCGAGCTGATCGGCCGGCGCGCCGGCGGCGAGCCGGTGGCCGCCCCGCACGACGGCTGGATCATCTTCCCCTATGCAGCCGCGGCTGCGCGCCAGGAATGGTTCTACCTGGCGCGGGCCAGCAGCCGCTTCGACTGATCAGACGGCGGCCAGCGCCTGCTCCAGGTCGGCCAGCAGGTCGTCGATGTGTTCGATGCCCACCGACAGCCGGACCATGTCCACGCTGACCCCGGCCTTGGCCAGTTCGTCGGAGCCGAGCTGGCGGTGCGTGGTGCTGGCCGGGTGGCAGGCCAGCGAACGTGCGTCGCCGATGTTGACCAGCCGGGTGAAGAGCGTCAGCGCGTCCTGGAAGCGGGCGCCGCCGTCGCGGCCGCCCTGCACGCCGAAGCTGACGATGCCGCTGGCACGGCCGCCCATGATGCGCTGGACCAGCGCATGGTCGGCATGGTCGGGCAGCCCGGCGTAGTTGACCCAGCCCACCTTCGGATGCTGCTTCAGGTACGCAGCCACCTTCAGCGTGTTCTCGCAGATGCGGTCCATGCGCAGCGCCAGCGTCTCGATGCCCTGCAGGATCAGGAAGGCATTCATCGGTGACAGCGCTGCGCCCATGTTGCGCAACGGCACCACGCGTGCGCGGCCGATGTAGGCGGCCGGGCCCAGCGCTTCGGTGTAGACCACGCCGTGGTAGCTGACGTCGGGCTCGTTCAGCCGCTTGAAGCGCCCCTTGTGCTGCGCCCACGGAAACTTGCCGCTGTCGACGATGGCGCCGCCGATGCTGTTGCCATGCCCGCCGCAGTACTTGGTGAGCGAGTGCACCACGATGTCGGCGCCATGCTCGAAGGGCCGGCACAGCGCCGGGCTGGGCACGGTGTTGTCGACGATCAGCGGAATGCCATGGCGGTGCGCGATAGCGGCCAGCGCGGCGATGTCGGTGACGTTGCCCAGCGGGTTGCCGATCGATTCGCAGTAGATGGCCTTGGTGCGCGCGTCGATCAGCGGCTCGAAGGCGTTGGGCTGGCGATAGTCGGCAAAGCGCACCTCGATGCCCAGTTGCGGAAAGGTGTGCGCAAACAGGTTGTAGGTGCCGCCGTACAGCGTGCTGGCGCTGACGATGTTGTCGCCGGCTTCGGTGATGGTCTGGATGGCATAGCTGATGGCCGCCATGCCCGAGGCCACGGCCAGCGCGCCGATGCCGCCTTCCAGCTCGGCCAGGCGCTGTTCCAGCACCGCGCTGGTCGGGTTCATGATGCGGGTGTAGATGTTGCCGGGCACCTTCAGGTCGAACAGGTCGGCGCCGTGTTGCGTGTCGTCGAAGGCATAGGCCACGGTCTGGTAGATCGGCACCGCCACCGCCTTGGTGGTGGGGTCGGGCTTCTGGCCGCCGTGCACGGCAATGGTTTCGAGTTTCATGGGCTGCTCCGGAAGGTGTGGCGCGGCATGCGCAAGAGGGGCCGCGCAGTGTAGCCAGCACGTCAGCTGGCGTAGCCAACGCCGGCGCTCAGGCGCCGGACCGGGCGCCACGTCACCTGCGCGACACCGGGATAGCCCACCCGTCCAGGCGTGTCGCAAGGCCCCGCGGCGTGCTATGGTGCGAATATCGCAAAGCGCTTGCTTTGTTTATTTCGCCCGCCGCCATGGCCCAACGACATCCCCACCAAGGGCAACCCAGCGCGTTCAGCTCGCTGCTCGAGACGCGCGCGGTTTTCGAGATGGCCTCGCTGGCTTACGCCTGGCCGATGCTGATGCAGGCGCCGCACGGCGATGGCCACCCGGTGCTGCTGCTGCCCGGCTTCATGGGCAGCGAAGGCTCGCTGATCGCGCTGGAGCGCTTCCTGCGCGGCCGCGACTACAACGTGCAGACCTGGGGCCTGGGCCGCAATGTCGGCTTCCGCCCCGGCCATGCCTCGGCCATCGAGCAGAAGATCCGCTACCTGCACCACGAAACCGGCCGCAAGGTCAGCCTGGTGGGCTGGAGCCTGGGCGGCGTGTTCGCGCTCTACGGCGCGCACCAGGCCAGCGAATGCGTGCGCAACGTCATCACGCTGGGCAGCCCGGTCAGCGTCGATGCCTCGGGCACCGCGGTGCCGCCGCTGCTGCGCGCGCTGTACCGGCTGATCGCCCATCCGATGGGCTCGGCCGCCCATGCGATGCAGCCGCGCGCCAAGGGCATGCGCGAAGGCAAGCCGCTGCCCGTGCCGGTGAGCTGTCTCTATTCATTGAGCGACGGCGTCGTCCCGCCGCAGGAAGCCACCATCGAGGGCGACCCGACGCGGCACGAGAACATCCGCGTCTGGGGCAGCCACGTGGGCCTGGGCTTCAACCCGCTGGTGCTGCAGATCGTGGCCGACCGGCTTGCGCAGCCCGAGGGGCGCTGGAAACCCTTCGAGCCTTCGGGCGTGCTGGGGATGGTGCACCGGGCGCTGACGCACGAGGCCGTGCCGATCTAGGCTTGCGCACCGACTTGGCCCGGGCCAGCGCCAGATAGGCCTGGAAGCTGTCGCGCAGTTGCTGGGTGAAGGCCTCGGGGTCGGGCAGCAGTTCGCGGCACGAGGTGGGCGAGATGATGATGCGCCCGTCGTAGCTGGTCACCGCGAACACCAGGCCCATGCCGTCGGCGATCGGCATGATGGCCGAGAAGTAGGTCATGCGCGCGCCGTTCAGGTACAGCGGCACCGACGGGCCGGCCACGTTGGTCACCGTGCAGGCGGCAGAAGGCGCGCGCCGCGCGCTGCCCAGGCTGAGCAGGCTCTGCATCTTGCTGCTGAGCGCCAGCGTCGCTGCGGCTTGATGGCTGCCATCGGCGCTGCCCTCGCCGCCGGCATCGGCACCCAGCGCCGCGGTCTGCTCGTGGATGCGCAGCAGGCGCTGCACCGGATCGGCCAGTTCGGTGCCCAGTTGCACGCGCAGCCAGCGGGTGGCGGACCCGCCATGGCCCGCGCCCGGCCCCTTGGCATGCTGCGGCATCACCGCGCTGAGGCTGGCATCCGGCAGTTCGCCCAGCGACAGCAGATGGCCGCGCAGCGCGCCGCCGCACACCGCCAGCACGGCATCGTTCAGGCTGGCGCCCGGCACCAGGCTGCAGATGGCGTCGAACTCCTCGACCAGGAAGCGCCGCGTGTCGAACACGCGGTGCGCCGACACCACCGAGTTGAAGCGCGTGGCCAGAATCTGCTCGGGCCGGGCCAGCAGGTCGCTGGCGAACACATAGGCCGCCTCGGCGCTGTCGGCCATCTTGCGCGCCCACGGCGTGCGCAGTTCCAGCGGCGACAGCACCGAGTTGACGCAGCCGCGCAGCAGCAGCGACAGCGTGCCCGGCGCGCGCTGCGGGAACCAGGGCTTCGGCGGCACCGCGGGCCGCACCTGCGGCGTCAGGTCGTGCAGCAGCATGGCGATGCGGCTGCCGCCCTCGGCATCGACCGCGGCATGGTGGATCTTGGTCAGCAGCGCAAAGCTGCCGGCCGGCAGCTCGAGCAGGCTGTCCAGGCCCTCGACCACGTAGATCTCCCACAGCGGGCGGTTCAGGTCCAGCGGCCGCGCATGGATGCGCGAGGCCTGGATGCAGAACTGCCGCCAGTCGCCCGGCTTGGGCAGCGCGATGTGGCGCACGTGGTATTCGAGATCGAAGTTCGGGTCGTCCACCCAGTACGGATGGTCCAGGTCCAGCGGCACGCGCTGCAGCTTGCTGCGGAAGATCGGCAGGCCGCTCAGCCGGCTCTCGATGTGCGCCAGGATGCTCTTGAAGCGCACCTTGCCGCCGGGCGCGGTGCTCTGGTCGTAGATCTGGATCAGGGTGACGTTGGCGTTGGAATGGCTGGTGTCCGAATACAGGAAACCGGCGTCGTGGGCGCTGAGTTGTCGCATAAGGGGGTCAGACCTGGCGGGATTCGAAGGTGTTGCACTGGGACATGCTGCCACTGTCCAGACCGCGCTTGAACCAGTTCATGCGTTGCGCACTCGTGCCATGCGTGAAGGATTCGGGCACCACGACGCCCTGCGACTGGCGCTGCAGCGTGTCGTCGCCGATGCGCGAGGCGGCGTTCAGCCCTTCCTCGATGTCGCCGGGCTCCAGCCAGCCCTTGGCCTTCTGCGAATGGTGCGCCCAGACACCGGCCAGGCAATCGGCCTGCAGTTCCAGCCGCACCGACAGCGCGTTCATCTGCGCCTCGGGCACGCGGCCGCGCATGCCGTCCACCTTGGCGGTGATGCCCAGCAGCCGCTGCACGTGGTGCCCGACCTCGTGCGCCACCACGTAGGCCTGGGCAAAGTCGCCCGGCGCGCCCAGACGCTTGTCCAGTGTTTCGAAGAAGCCCAGGTCGATGTAGACCTTCTGGTCGGCCGGACAGTAGAACGGCCCCATCGCCGACTGGCCCTGGCCGCAGGCGGTGCGCGTGGCGCCGCGGAACAGCACCAGACCCGGTGGCTGGTAGGCGCCGCCGGCGGCACGGAACTGCTGGGCCCACACGTCCTCGGTGCTGGCCAGCACGGTAGAGACGAAGGCCGCCACCTCGTCGTTGGCCGGCGGGCGTTGCGCCGGCGCCTGCTGCGCGCTGGGCGCCATGCCGCCGCCGCTGAGCGCCCCCAGCAGCGTCAGCGGGTTGATGCCGAAAATCCAGCCGGCCAGCAGCGCGATGACGATGGTGCCCAGGCCTATGCCACGGCCTCCGATGCGCGGCCCCATGCCGCCGCCACCGAAGCCGCCGGCGCCGCGCCGGTCCTCGACGTGGTCGCTCTGGCGGTTGCCTTCCCACTTCATGCTGTCTCCTCCTGGCACCGCCCGGATGGGATGCCGAGGGCCGCATCGATCCGTGCACGGCGGCCCGCGGCCCATTCTGGCATGCGGGGGCCGGACGCGATTACGTGTCCTTGGAGACGGTGATGGTCGGGAACTTGGCCGAGAAGTCCTTGGCCTGGGCGGCGATGCGCACCGCCACCTTGCGGGCCAGCGCACGGTAGATGCCCGCGGCCTCGCCCTCGGGCTCGGACACCACGCTGGGCCGGCCGCTGTCGGCATGCTGGCGGATCGACAGCGCCAGCGGCAGCGCGGCCAGGTAGTCCACACCGTACTGCACCGCCATGCGCTGGCCACCGCCCTCGCCGAAGATGTGCTCGGCATGGCCGCACTGCGAGCAGATGTGCACCGCCATGTTCTCGACGATGCCGAGGATCGGCACACCGACCTTCTCGAACATCCTCAGGCCCTTCTTGGCGTCGAGCAGCGCGATGTCCTGCGGCGTGGTGACGATCACCGCGCCCGTCAGCGGCACGCGCTGGCTCAGCGTCAGCGCGATGTCGCCGGTGCCCGGCGGCATGTCGACGATCAGGTAGTCCAGATCGCGCCAGTTGGTCTGCCGAAGCAGCTGCTCCAGCGCCTGCGTGACCATCGGGCCGCGCCAGATCATCGGGTTGTCGGCATCGACCAGGAAGCCGATGGACATGACCTGCACGCCATGGTTGAGCAGCGGCTCCATGGTCTTGCCGTCGTGACTGTCGGGCTTGGCGTCGATGCCCATCATCATCGGCTGGCTGGGGCCGTAGATGTCGGCATCGAGGATGCCCACCTGCGCGCCTTCGGCGGACAGCGCCAGCGCCAGGTTGACGGCCGTGGTGCTCTTGCCCACGCCGCCCTTGCCCGAAGCCACGGCGACGATGTTCTTCACCCCCGGCAGCAGCTGCACGCCGCGCTGCACCGCATGGGCGACGATCTTCACGCCCAGATTGGCGCTGACATTGCCCACCCCGGGCACGCGCCGCGCCGCGTCGATCAGCGCCTGGCGCAGCGCCGGGATCTGCGTGCGTGCCGGGTAACCGAGCTCGACGTCGAAGGAGACATCGGCGCCGTCGATGCGCAGGTTCTTCAGCGCCTTGGTGGACACCAGGTCGCGCCCGGTGTTGGGGTCGACGACGGACTTAAGGGCGTCCAGCAGCGCGGCTTCGGTCAAAGGCATGGGTGTGCGGTCGGCAGTGCAGTTCGCAGCGGGGCCGGCAGTCTAGCCGAGCCCCCTGCCCACCCCGGGCCGCGGGGCATTGCCGGCGCACACCGCAGAATATGGCCCTGCAGCCGAGGACCGACGATGGCCAACCCACCCTCCGAAGAACAATTGCCCGAACGCGAGGGCCTGGAAATCAGCCTGCCCGCGGCGCTGGAGTTGTGCAAGCTGGGGCTGGGCACGATGATCGACATCCGCCAGGCCTTCGAGATCGAGCTGAAGGGCGCCGTGCCCGACACCGTGCACATTCCGCTGATGGAGGTGAAGCAGCTGCTCGGCCATGCGCTGAACGAGAACGAGCAGGACACGCTGGACGCCGGTGCCCCCACCGAGATCGACGTGCGCGGCTTCTTCAAGATGATCAACAAGCTGCACCACGGCCACGACCACATCCTGCTGTGCCTGTGCAACAGCGGCCGGCGCAGCCTGCATGCGGCGCACATGCTGCGCGAGCTGGGCTACCCGAAGGCGCTGTCGGTGGCCGGCGGCTTCCAGGCCTGGAAGAAGCTGCAGGCGGCTGCGCCGCCGGCCTGAACACACTCTCAGACCTGGATCAGCACCGGGCAACTCGCCAGCCCCACCACCTTCTGTGCGGTGCCGCCGATCCAGGCACGGCCCGCCAGGCCGGGGCCGTGGCGACCGACGACGATCAGGTCCGCCCCGCAGTCGGCCGCGGCAGCGATCAGGCCTTCGTGCGGCCGACCCCGGCGCGCTTCGGTCTGCACGTCATCAAGCCATTGCCCGGCGCAGGACCGGGCCTGCACCAGCGCCGCATCGGCGGCATCGGCTACCACCACGATCTGCAGACCGATGCCGCATTCCGCGGCGATGCGCGCCGCCAGCTCCACCGGCGCCGTGCCCGGCAACTGCGGGTCCACCCCCACCAGCACGCGACGCTGCCACATCTGCGCCGAGCGCGGGCACAGCAGCACGCTGCAGGGGGCATGAGCCACCACCTTGCCGACCATCTCGCCGAACATCAGCTTGGCCAGGAAGCCGCGCTTGCCGCGGCGACGGGCCACGATCAGGTCGGCCGCGCGCTCGCGCGCCTCGGCGACGATCTCCTCGAAGGGCTCGGCACCGCGGCGCACACGAAGCGTCAGCGTTACGCCGCGCGCGTTCGCCTCCGCTTCCAGTGCGTCGGCCCGTGCCCCGGCCTCGGCATCGGCGCGCGCCGCCAACTGCGGCGCGGCGGCCTCGTACTCGGCATTGCTCACCAGCGGCATGACCCCGGCCAGCGGCAGCTGGCAGCGCGCGGCCATGGCAAAGGCGATGGCTTCCGCGCCGCGGTCGAACTCGGTGTGCTCGGTGGCCAGCAGCAGCCGGGAGAACGGTGATGTCATGCTCAATGCCCGCCTATCAGCCAGCCCGAAGCGGCCAGCAGGATCACCACCGCACCTGCCAGGCTGATGGCGGCGAAGGCCCGGTCGCGCCGCCTGGCATACAGCGGCACCAGCGACAGCAGGCACAGCACCGAGCCGCCGGCCAGGATGGCGATGCCCAGCAACCCGGCGATGTCGCCCAGGTGGACCAGGCCCAGCCAGCCCCAGCCGCGCGGCGAGCCGGTCAGCTCGATGAAACGGTCCACCGGATGGATCCACAGCCCGGGCAGCTTCTCGGGCGGCACGTGCGCGTCCATCAGCCCGGTGACGTAGGCCGCAAAGCTGAGCACCAGCACCAGCAGCCCGGCGCGCGAGGCCCATTCCAGCACCCGGGCGTAGCGTTGCTGCTCGGGTGGCTGCTCGACCACTGGCGGCTTCATGCCCACACCCCCAGGCCCTTGAGCAGTGCGCGCAATCCGGCGAAAAGCAGCACACCGATAACCAGGCGGCGGATCACCTGGCCCTTCAGCACGTTGAGCAGCCGTGCGCCGATGCGCGCGCCGAGCATCATGCCCACCACCGAGGGCACCGCGATCATTGGCAGCACCGCGCCCTTGTTGACATAGACCCAGGCGGCCGAGGAGTCGACCAGCGACAGCACCACGCTGGAGGTGCCCGCCGACACCTTCAGCGGCGCGCCCATCAGCAGGTTCAGCGCCGGCACATTGGCCCAGCCGGCGCCGATGCCGAACATGCCCGCCATCACGCCGATGCCCAGGAACACGACCAGCCCGGGCACCGTGCGGTGCACCTGCCAGGCGACGGCATTGCGCGAGGCCGCGTCGTAGAACACGCCGTTCAGCGCCAGCGCCTGCGACAGTGCATCGGGCCGCTCGACCCGCGGAAACTCCGACTTCTTGGCCACGAACATCAGCACCACGATGGCCAGCACCACCACGCCGAGCAGGATCTGCACCACATTTGCCGGCATCGCCAGCCCAAGCTGGGCGCCGAGGATCGACGAGGCCGAGGCCAGCACCGCCAGCGGCAGCGCCAGCCGCAGGCTGCCCAGCCCCGAGCGCAGCAGCATCGGCCCGGCCGACAGCGCGCTGGCCAGCGCCACCAGCAGCCCCGCGCCACGCACGAAGTCGAGGTGGAAGGGAAAGAAGCCGCTCACGATGGGCACGAACAGCGTGCCGCCGCCAATGCCTGCCGGCACCGCCACGATGCCCATCACGAAGCACACCAGGAACAGAGCCAATGGCCAGACCCACCAGGGCGTACCGCCGGCCGCCGCCGGCGTGGCCGCATGTGCGGATGCCGCGGCCAGGACCAGCCCTGCTGCGAGCGTGGCCGCACGCATCATCAGGACACCACCTGGTAGTACAGGTTCTGCGGGTGGTTGGCCTGCGCCAGGAAGAACCAGCGCTCGGCCAGCAGGCCCAGGTACTGCACCACGAAGGCCAGCGCCAGCAGGCCCGGCACGCCGTTGACCAGGCCCAGCGCCAGCAGCAGCAGCGGCAGCACGAAGGCACCCACCAGGAACATCCACTTGATCTGCCGCAGCAAGCCGGCGGGCCGGCCGTGGAAGAACTCGCGGGTGTTGAAGGAGCCGCCCATGAAACCCATCGATCGCTGCGCGATCTTTGGGTGGCGGATGCCGATGGCGCTCTGCAGCGTGGACTTGGGCTTCAGCCGGGCATTGCGCTGCAGTGACAGCCCGCGGCTGATGCCGCCGGCCACCGTGAAGACGAAGGCCAGCAGCCCGAAGTTGCCGGCCCACTCCGGCGCGGCATAGGCCGCCAGCGCGGTGGCCAGCAGAAAGCCCGAGGCCAGCCCCAGCAGCGTGAAGTTGACCAGCGTGAAGGCGCTGGCCCACTCTTGCAGAAAGCGGATCGACGCGTAGACCATGCCGGTGCAGACGAACAGCGCCAGGCAGGCCAGCACCGTCAGCCAGCCGATCCACAGCGTGGCCGCGCTGCCGAACCAGTGCGCCACGCTCCAGGCGAAGACCAGGCCCATGAACGCGGGCAGCGCGATGACCTCGCGCGACAGCCACGAGGTGCGCCACATCGCCGCGGCGCGCCAGGCGCGCTCGGGTCGGCCCAGGTGGAACACCGACGCGAACAGGCCCAAGGCGGTGAACACCAGCGCGACCGCGCCGCTGGCAGCCAGCAGCGCATGCTCGCCAGGGGTGCCTGCGCCGAAGCCCATCAGCTCGGCAAGGAACAGCGCCAGGAACAGGCCCTGTCCGGCGCCGATCAGCGTTGTCAGGAAGACCACGGAAAAGGCTGGGTTCATGGCGGGCTCAGGTCGCGAAGTCCTCGCGCCCCGCGCCGTGATGCGGCGGCTCGGGCTGGCTGCCGTCGATCTTCAGCGGGTTGTCCACGCGCACCAGGTCTTCCGCATGCACCGGGATCTCGGTGCGGCGGCGCGGCAGGTAGTGGTTGGCCGGGCGGGTGTTCCACTCGGGCATCAGCGCGTAGCCGGCGCGCTCGCGGATGGCCTGCGAGACCACCGAATCGGGGTCGTGCACGTCGCCGAACAAGCGCGCGTTGGTGGGACAGGCGAGCACACAGGCCGGCTTGCGCTCGGCCACCGGCAGCTTCGTGTCGGTGATGCGGTCCACGCACAGTGTGCACTTGGTCATCACCTTGCGTTCCTCGTCGATCTCGCGCGCGCCGTAGGGGCAGGCCCAGCTGCAGTACTTGCAGCCAATGCACTTGTCGTAGTCGACCAGGACGATGCCGTCCTCCTGGCGCTTGTAGCTGGCGCCGGTGGGGCACACCGGCACGCAGGGCGGGTCTTCGCAGTGCAGGCAGCTCTTCGGGAAGTGCACCGTCTGCGTGTTCGGGAACTCGCCGACCTCGAAGGTCTGCACGCGGTTGAAGAAGGTGCCGGTCGGGTCGGCGCCGTAGGGCTGGTCATCGACCAGCGGCCCGGCGGAGCCCGAGGTGTTCCACTGCTTGCAGCTGGTCACGCAGGCATGGCAGCCGACGCAGACGTTCAGGTCGATGACCAACGCGAGCTGGGTCACTTGATCACCTTCATCAGTCCGGCCATCCAGCCACGCCGCTGCGGCGCGCCGCTCATGCCCGGCACCGGCTGCATGGCTTGCGCCGGCCGCGGCCAGGACTCGGCCGGTTCGCCGGCCTCGGCCGGGTAGATGCGCACGCGCACGTCGTACCAGGCGGCCTGGCCGGTGATCGGGTCGCTGTTGCTGACCGCACCGCCGCCGCTGGTGGGCAGCTCCTCGCGGATCAGGTGGTTGAGCAGGAAGCCCTGGCGCGATTCGTTGGCGTCGGGCGCCAGGTTCCACGCGCCGGAGGCCTTGCCGATGGCGTTCCAGGTCCACACCGTGCCAGGCTCCACCGCCTCGCTGTAGCGGCACAGGCAGCGCACCTTGCCCCAGGGTGACTCCACCCACATCCAGCCGCCGTCGGCAATGCCCGCGGCCTGCGCGGTGGCGGCGTTGACCATCAGGAAGTTGTAGGTGTGGATCTGCCGAAGCCAGGCGTTCTGCGAGTCCCACGAGTGATACATCGCCATCGGCCGCTGCGTCACCGCGTTCAACGGGAAGCGGGTGGTGTCGGTGGCTTGCTGCTCCAGCGGCGCGTAGTAGAAAGGCAGCGGGTCGAAGTAGGTCTGCACGCGCTGGCGCAGGCGCTGCGGCGGCTGCTTGCCGGGCTGCTTGCCTTCGGCCGCCAGGCGGAAGCGCTGCAGGAACTCGGAGTACAGGTGGATGACGATCGGGTCGCGGTCGCGGCGCAGGCCGGCTTCCTGCGCCCAGCGCATGTAGCCGTCGTTCCAGTTGCGCATGTACTGCTGCGACGGCGCCAGCACATGGTGGTAAACGCAGTGGTTCTTGGCGTACATCTCCCACTGCCTGGGGTTCGGCTCACCGCGCATCGATTTCTCGCCACCCTTGCCGCGCCAGCCCGCAAGGAAGCCGATGCCCGAGCCGGGCGCGGTCTCGTAGTTGACGATGAAGTCCGGGTAGTCGCGGAACTTACGGCTGCCATCCGCCTGGGTGAAGGCCGGGAACTTCAGGCGCGAGGCCAGCTCGACCAGCACCTCCTGGAAGGGCTTGCACTCGCCCAGCGGCGGCAGCACCGGGATGCGCACCGCATCCACCGGGCCGTCGAACTCGCTGATCGGCCGGTCGAGCATCGACATGCAGTCGTGCCGCTCCAGGTAGGTGGTGTCGGGCAGGATCAGGTCGGCAAAGGCCGTCATCTCCGACTGGAAGGCATCGCAGACGACGAGGAAGGGGATCTTGTAGTCGCCCTTCTCGTCGCGGTCGTTCAGCATCTTGCGGACCTCGGACGTGTTCATCGTCGAGTTCCAGGCCATGTTGGCCATGAAGATGAGCAGCGTGTCGATGCGGTACGGGTCGCCCTTCCAGGCGTTGGTGATGACGTTGTGCATCAGCCCGTGCGCCGACAGCGGGTATTCCCAGCTGAAGCCCTTGTCGATGCGCACCGGCTCGCCGGCGGCGTCGACGAACAGGTCGTCCGGCCCCTCGGGCCAGCCCAGCGGGGCGCCGTTCAGCGGCGTCTCGGGCTTGATGGCTTCCGGCCCCTTGGGCGGCCGCGCGTTGGGCGGCACCGCACGCGGGTACGGCGCCTTGTGGCGGAAGCCGCCCGGGCGGTCGATGGTGCCCAGCAGGCTCATCAGGATGGCCAGCGTGCGGATCGTCTGGAAACCGTTGCTGTGCGCCGCCAGTCCCCGCATCGCATGGAAGGCCACCGGGTTGCCGGTGACCGAATCGTGGTGCCGGCCCCAGCTGTCGGTCCAGGCGATGGGCAGCTCGATCTTCTGGTCGCGTGCGGTGATGCCCATCTCGTGCGCCAGGCGGCGGATGGTGTCGGCCGGGATGCCGGTGATGCCGCTGGCCCACTCGGGCGTGTAGGGCTTGACGCGCTCCTGCAGCAGCTGGAAGGCGGGCACCGCAGGGGTCCCGTCCGGCATCGTGAAGTGACCCAGCAGCGCCGGGTCGGCGCCTTCGCTGTGGTCGGCCACCGGCCTGTGGGTGAGCCGGTCCCACCAGTAGAAGTTGTGCGGGCGCAGCGGGTTGACGATGTCGCCTTCCGGGTTGCGCAGCATCAGGCCGAAATCGTTGCTGGCCGCGTCCTGGTTCACCAGCTGGCCGCCGTTGGTGTAGCGCGCAATGAAGTCGCGGTCGTACAGGCCCAGGCGCAGGATCTCGTGCACCAGGGCCAGCAGCAGCGCGCCGTCGGTGCCGGGCTTGATCGGCACCCACTCGTCGGCGATGGCCGAGTAGCCGGTGCGCACCGGGTTGATCGACACGAAGCGGCCGCCGGCGCGCTTGAACTTCGACAGCGCGATCTTCAGCGGGTTGCTGTGGTGGTCCTCGGCGGTGCCGATCATCACGAACAGCTTGGCCCGGTCCAGGTCGGGGCCGCCGAATTCCCAGAAGGAGCCGCCGATCGTGTAGATCATGCCGGCGGCCATGTTCACCGAGCAGAAGCCGCCGTGCGCCGCGTAGTTGGGCGTGCCGAACTGGCGCGCGAACAGCCCCGTCAGCGCCTGCATCTGGTCGCGTCCGGTGAAGAGCGCGAACTTCTTCGGGTCGGTCGCGCGGATCTTGCGCAGCCGCTCTTCCAGCAGGGCGAAGGCTTCGTCCCAGCCGATGGCCTCGTAGGCGTTGTCGCCGCGCGCCGTGCCCTCCTTGCGCTTCAGCGGCTTGGTCAGCCGCGCCGGCGAGTATTGCTTCATGATGCCCGACGAGCCCTTGGCGCAGATCACGCCCTGGTTCAGCGGGTGCTCGGGGTTGCCCTCGATATAGCGCACCTCGGGGCCGGCCTCGCCCTGGCGCAGGTGCACGCGGATGCCGCAGCGGCAGGCGCACATGTAGCAGGTGGTCTCGCGGACGTCGGTCGCGGCCCCGGGCAAGGGCGGGGCGGTCGGGTCGTGCAGCGGGCTGGACATGCTGTTCTTGTGCTTGCTGCTGCGCAGTCGGCAACGGCCACCCTAGCTTACTGGCTGCAGGCGGCTTGGGGCCTAAGGGATCGCCTCACTCCGACTCGGCGCGCCAAAGCAACCACTTCAGTGTCAGCACCGAGCCGGTGACGATGCCGGCCACGGCCAGGAAGGAGCCGATGGCCAGCGTGGACAGGCCGGTCATGCCCTGGCCCACGGTGCAGCCCAGCGCGGTGACGCCGCCGAAGCCCATCAGCACCGCGCCGAAGAGCTGGCTGCGCAGGTCGGCCACCGAGGCGAAGCCCTCCCACCGGAAGCTGCGCGCGGCCAGCGCATGGGCCAGCGAGCCGGCGATGATGCCCACCACCGTGGCGATGCCGAAGGTCAGCCGCAACGAGGCGTCGGTCCACAGCATCAGCAGTTCCAGCGTGTAGGCCAGTGGCGCCACCATGCTCAGGCTTTCCAGCGTGCGCGAGTTGGTGGCGAAGAACACATGCTCCAGCGTGTCGGGGTTTTCGCCATAACCCAGGTGGCCGGTGACGTACCAGCCGGCGACGATCAGCGCCCCCATGGCCACGCCGGCAAAGACCTGCGCGCCGTTGGCGCGGAAGCGTGCGTCCTTGAACACGAAGACCAGCAGCGCCAGCACCAGCAGCCCGGCCACCAGCAGCAGCGCGGTGCCGTCGGGCAGGCCGGTGGCGCGCGCCACCAGCGTGTCCAGGCCCTGGTCGGCCCAGCCGCGCTCGCCCAGGTCGATGCGCACCGGGTCCAGCCAGCGCGCGCGCCACTGGCCGAACAGGCCCTTCAGCGTCATGTACGAGGCAATTGCCAGGAAGGTCAGCACCACCAGCGAGCGCACGCTGCCGCCGCCCACACGCACCAGGTTGCGGTTGGCGCAGCCGCCCGCCAGCGTCATGCCCACGCCGAACAGCAGCCCGCCCAGCAGCAGCGACAGCCACGACAGGCTGGGCCGCAGCGCCACCGCCTTGGCGATGTCGGCCTGCCCGCTGGCCGCCAGCAGCGCGGTGCCGGCGATGGCCACCGCCAGCGCCAGCAGCCAGGTGCGCATGCGCCCCCAGTGGCCCATGTTGACGATGTCGGACAGCGCGCCCATGGTGCAGAAGTTGGCCCGCGCCGCCACCAGCCCGAAGCCGAAGGCGATGGCGAAGCCGCCCGCCACCACCAGGGCGCTGATCGACGCCGGCGAAGTCTCCATGGCCCGACTAGGCGCGGCGCAGGAAGTAGACGAAGCGCTCGCCCTCGGTGCCCGAATGCAGCAGCGGGTTGCCGGTCTGCTCGGCAAAGGCGGCCATGTCGGCCACCGAGCCGGGGTCGGTGGCCACGACGCGCAGCACCTGCCCGCTGGCCATGCTGGCCAGCGCCTTCTTGGTCTTCACGATCGGCATCGGGCAGGCCAGCCCGGCGGCATCGACTTCCTTGTCGAAGTTCATGGTTCGTTCTCCGTGGCAAGACGCGGCTCAGGGCCGCGCCCGGCGCAGGATTGTGCAGTGTCCGGCGAGGCCGGCCGCTCAGCGCGCGTCGGCCTGCAGCGCGGCATGCGCCGCGGCCAGCAGGTCCGGGAAGATCGCGTCGGGCCCGGCCTCGGCAATCGGCCGGCCGGCGTTGTAGCCGTAGGGCACCACCCAGGCCCGCACGCCGGCATTGCGCGCGGCCTCCACGTCGGTGGCGGAATCGCCCACATGGGCCATCGCCTGCAGCGGCACGCCCAGCGTGGCCGACACATGGCGCAGCACGGCCGGATCGGGCTTCTTCTGCGGCAGCGAATCGCCACCGATCACCAGGTCGAAGCGGTCCTGCAGGCGGTGGTGCCGCAGCAGGTGCTGGGTGTGCCGCAGCTCCTTGTTGGTGACGCAGGCCACGCGCAGGCCGCGGCTGCGCAGCAGATCCAGCGCCTCCACCGCGCCGGGATAGGGCTGCCCGGTGGTGCCGGTGGTGTCGGCATAGTGCCGGTCGAAGCTGGCCAGCACCGGCGCCTCGTCCATGCGTGCCTGCAACTGGGCCAGCAGCTTGCGCATCAGCGCATGCGCGCCATGGCCGATCAGCAGCGCCAGATGCGCATCGGGCTGGCGCGGCAGGCCGTGCTCCTGCAGCGCGCGGTTGGCGGCCTCGGCAATCTCGCCGGCGGTGTCCACCAGCGTGCCGTCCAGATCGAAGCTGACCAGCGCCAGAGCCATCGCCTCAGGCTCCCAGTTCGCGACGCATCGCGTCGATGACCTCGCGATAGTTCGGCTTGCCGAAGATCGCGCTGCCGGCCACGAAGGTGTCGGCACCGGCATCGGCCACGCGCCGGATGTTGTCGATCTTGATGCCGCCATCGATTTGCAGGCGGATGTCGCGGCCGCTGGCTTCGATCAGCTTGCGGGCGCGTTCGCACTTGGCCAGCGTGCCGTCGATGAACGACTGGCCGCCGAAGCCCGGGTTCACGCTCATCAGCAGCACCACGTCGACCTTGTCGATCACCCATTCCAGCGCGCCGAGCGGTGTGGCCGGGTTGAAGACCAGGCCGCTGCGGCAGCCGGCCGCGCGGATCAGCTGCAGCGTGCGGTCCACATGGCGCGAGGCCTCGGGGTGGAAGCTGATGATGTCGGCGCCGGCCTCGGCGAAGGCCTGTGCCAGCGCGTCCACCGGCTCGACCATCAGGTGCACGTCGAGCGGCACTGCGCGGCCGTCGGGCCGCTGGCAGTGCGGCTTCAATGCCGCGGCCACCGCCGGACCGATGGTCAGGTTGGGCACGTAGTGGTTGTCCATCACGTCGAAGTGGATCCAGTCGGCGCCGGCCTCGATGACGGCGCGCACCTCCTCGCCCAGGCGGGCGAAGTCGGCAGACAGGATGGACGGGGCGATCAGGTGTGCGGGCATGGCCGGTCAGCGAAGTCGTGGCGAAGCGCCGGGTTGGATCATCAGCCCCGGCTAAATTAAAGTAAAGTCAGTTGAATTTGCAATTCAGTTCAGCTTTGCCTGAATCATGAACCTCACCTTCCGCCAGCTGCGGGTGTTTCTGGAAGTGGCCCACCAGGGCAGCGTGACACGCGCAGCCGAGGCGCTGCACCTGACGCCGCCGGCCGTGTCGATGCAGATCAAGGAGGTGGAATCGCAGGTCGGGCTGCTGCTGTTCGACCGCTCGGGCCGCACGCTGTCGCTGTCCACCGCGGGCGAGTACTTCACAGTGCATGCCAAGCGCATGCTCGGTGCCCTGCGCGACACCGAGAACGCGATGAACCGCTTCAAGAAGCTGGAGCACGGCCTGCTGACGGTGGGCATGGTCAGCACCGCCAAGTATTTCGTGCCAAGGCTGCTGGCGCTGTTCAGGCAAGACCACCCGGGCATCGACGTGCGGCTGTCGGTCACCGCCAACCGCGAGGCGCTGCTGGCGCTGCTGGAATCCGGCGATTGCGACCTGGCGGTGATGGGCCGCCCGCCGCGCGAGCTGGCGGCGCGCGCGGAGGCCTTCGCACCGCACCCGCTGGTCTTCGTCTGCCCGCCCGGGCACGAGCTGATGCGCATCGGCCACCCGCCGGTGGCGGCGCTGGCGCCCTACCCCTTCATCGTGCGCGAGCAGGGCTCGGGCACGCGGCAGGCGATGGAGAAGTTCTTCACCGATCACCGCTTCGAGCCGCGCATCACGATGGAAATGGGCAGCAACGAGACCATCAAGCAGGCGGTGATGGCCGGCATGGGCGTGAGCTTCCTGTCGCTGCACACCGTGGGGCTGGAGTTGCGCAGCGGGCTGCTGCAGCTGCTGCATGTGGAGGGCACGCCGCTGATCCGCGGCTGGCACCTGGTACACCTGCAGAGCAAGGTGCTGTCGCCGGCGGCCGAGGCCTTCCGCTACTTCGTGCTGGAGCGCGCCGCGGCCCACCTGAAGCAGCACGACGAAGGGCTGCTGGCGCCCATGGCGGCGTGAGCCGGCCGCTCAGGTCTTGGGCAGCGTGACGCCGCGCTGGCCCTGGTACTTGCCGCCGCGGTCCTTGTAGCTGGTCTCGCAGACCTCGTCGCTCTCGAAGAACAGCACCTGCGCGCAGCCCTCACCCGCGTAGATCTTGGCCGGCAGCGGCGTGGTGTTGCTGAACTCCAGCGTCACGAAGCCTTCCCATTCGGGCTCGAAGGGCGTGACGTTGACGATGATGCCGCAGCGCGCATAGGTGCTCTTGCCCAGGCAGATGGTCAGCACGCTGCGCGGGATGCGGAAGTACTCCACCGTGCGTGCCAGCGCAAAGCTGTTCGGCGGGATGATGCAGACATCGGCCTCGATGTCGACGAAACTCTTCTCGTCGAAGTTCTTCGGGTCCACCACCGTGCTGTGGATGTTGGTGAAGACCTTGAACTCCGGCGCGCAGCGGATGTCATACCCGTAACTGGAAGTGCCATAGCTGACGATCTTGCGGCCGTCGATTTCACGCACCTGGCCGGGCTCGAAGGGCTCGATCATGCCGTGCTTTTCCGCCATGCGCCGGATCCACTTGTCGCTCTTGATGCTCAACGGCGCCCTCCTGCAGCCTGGCCTGGCGCGAATTCTGGCACGCGGCCCGCTGCTCGCCATGCGGCGGCGCCGTACAGCGGCTATGCTTGGCACACAACGAAGCTCCCGCTTTCGGAGACGTTCATGGGACGCAGCCTGTTCCTTCCCGCCAGCGAACTGATGGTGCGGTACGCGCGCTACCACCGCGACCAGCGCAACATCGCCACCCACATGATCGGCGTGCCGATGATCGTCTTCGGGCTGGGCGTGCTGCTGGCCCGCGGCGAGCTGCCCCCCGGCGGCCTGAGCCTGGCCTGGCTGGCCTGGGGCGCGGCCACGCTGTGGTACCTGAGCCGCGGTCACCTGCTGCTGGGGCTGGCGGTCAGCCTGGGCAATGCGCTGCTGTTCGCACTGGCGCACCTGGCCTCGGCCGGCACGGTAGCGCACTGGCTCACCTGGGGCCTGGGCTTCTTCACCGTCGGCTGGCTGATCCAGTTCGTGGGCCACTACTACGAGGGCAAGAAGCCGGCCTTCGCCGACGACCTGGTCGGCCTGCTGGTCGGGCCGATGTTCGTCACCGCCGAGCTGCTGTTCACGCTGGGCCTGGCCCGGCCGCTGCAGCACGAGGTGGAGCGCCGCGCCGGCCCGACCGTGCTGCGCGACCTGGCACACCCGGTGGGATGACCCCGCCGCCCCGGGCGCAGATCACCGGCCTGGTGCTGGCCGGCGGCCGCGGCAGCCGCATGGGCGGCCTCGACAAGGGCCTGCAGCGCCATGCCGGACAACCGCTGGCACTGAATGCGCTGCGCCGCCTCGCGCCACAGGTGGGTCCGTTGATGATCAACGCCAACCGCAACCTGGAGGTCTATGCGGCGATGGGCGTGCCGGTGCATGCGGACGTGCTGCCCGACTTTGCCGGCCCGCTTGCCGGCCTGCTGACCGGCCTGATGCATTGCCAGACGCCGTGGCTGGTGACGGTGCCCTGCGACAGCCCGCAGTTCCCCACCGACCTGGTGGCTCGGCTGGCCGCCGCGGCCGCCGCGGCCGAAGCCGACATCGCGATGGCCACCACCTGGGAAGACGGCGAGTTGCGCCACCAGCCGGTGTTCAGCCTGCTGCGGCGCGAGCTGCTGCCCAGCCTGCAGGCGTATCTGGATGCCGGCCAGCGCAAAATCGACCGCTGGACCGGCAGCCAGCGCTGCACGCTGCTGCGCTTCGACGAGGTGGAGGCCTTCGCCAACGCCAACACGCCTGAGGAACTGCAGGCCCTGCAGCCTGGCCGCCAGCCATAGGGCGCCACCTAGAATCGCGGGCATGACCCGCAAGCTCTTCGTCACCACCGCCCTGCCCTACGCGAACGCGCCGTTCCACATCGGGCACATGATGGAGTACATCCAGGCCGACATCTGGGTGCGCTTCCAGCGCATGCGCGGCCACGAGGTGCACTTCGTCTGCGCCGACGACGCGCACGGCGCGCCGATCATGATCGCTGCCGAGAAGGCCGGGCTGACCCCGCAGGAGTTCGTCGGCCGCATCGCGGCGGGCCGCAAGCCCTATCTCGACGGCTTCCACATCGGCTTCGACAACTGGCACTCGACCGACGGGCCCGAGAACCACGCACTGGCCAAGGACATCTACCGCGCGCTGCGCCGCAACGAGCTGATCAGCACGCGCACCATCGAGCAGTTCTTCGACCCGGTGAAGGGCATGTTCCTGGCCGACCGCTACATCAAGGGCGAATGCCCGAAGTGCGGCGCCAAGGATCAGTATGGCGACAACTGCGAGGTCTGCGGCGCGGTCTACGCACCCACCGACCTGAAGAACCCGTACTCGGTGCTGACCGGCGCCACGCCCGAGCTGCGCAGCAGCGAGCACTTTTTCTTCAAGCTGTCGGACCCGCGCTGCGTGGAGTTCCTGCGTGGCTGGACGCAGGACGGCAAGCTGCAGAGCGAGGTGGCCAACAAGGTCAAGGAATGGTTCGCCGGCGACGGCGACGAAGGCCCCGGCCTGGACGACTGGGACATCAGCCGCGACGCGCCCTACTTCGGCATCGAGATCCCCGATGCGCCAGGCAAGTACTTCTACGTGTGGCTGGACGCGCCGATCGGCTACCTGGCGTCGCTGAAGAACCTGTTCGATCGTCTCGGCAGGGACTTCGATGCCTACCTGGCCGACCCGCAGGTGGAGCAGGTGCATTTCATCGGCAAGGACATCGTCACCTTCCATACGCTGTTCTGGCCGGCGATGCTGAAGTTCAGCGGCCGCAAGGTGCCCGACCATGTGTTCGTGCACGGCTTCATCACCGTCAGCGGCGAAAAGATGAGCAAGAGCCGCGGCACCGGCATCAGCCCGCTGCGCTACCTGGAGCTGGGCCTGGATGCCGAGTGGCTGCGCTACTACATCGCCGCCAAGCTGAACGCGCGCGTCGAGGACATCGACTTCAACGCCGAGGACTTCGTCGCCCGCGTCAATGCCGATCTGGTGGGCAAGTACATCAACATCGCCAGCCGCGCCGCCGGCTTCATCGCCAAACGCTTCGGCGGCCAGCTCAGCGCCGACCTGGGCGTGGAGGGCCGCACGCTGCTGGACGGCCTGCGGGCGCATGCCGATACCTTGGCCGATCTGTACGAGACCCGCGAGTACGGCAAGGCGCTGCGCGAGATCATGGCGCTGGCCGACCGGGTGAACGAGTACGTCGACCAGCACAAGCCCTGGGAGCTGGCCAAGAAGGCCGGCGAGGAAGCGGTGCTGCACGACGTGTGCAGCGTGTGCATCGAGGCCTTCCGCGTGCTGACCGTCTACCTGAAGCCGGTGCTGCCGGCGCTGGCGGCCCAGGTGGAGGCTTTCCTGAAGGTGGAGCCGCTGCAATGGCACGACGCGACGCGCGCGATCGGCGGCCACCGCATCGGCGCCTACCAGCACCTGATGCAGCGCGTGGACACGAAGCTGCTGGACGCGCTGTTCGAGCCGCCGGCCGCCGCGGCGCCCCCGCCCCCGGGCGGCGAGGCGCTGGCTGCCGAGATCGGCATCGACGACTTCGCCAAGGTGGACCTGCGCATCGCCAAGATCGTGGCCGCCGAGCGGGTGGAGGGCAGCACCAAGCTGCTGCGGCTGACGCTGGACGCCGGCGAGGGTCGCACACGCAATGTGTTCAGCGGCATCGCCAGTGCCTACGCGCCCGAGCAGCTGGCCGGCAAGCTGACCGTGCTGGTGGCCAACCTGGCGCCGCGCAAGATGAAGTTCGGCGTCAGCGAAGGCATGGTGCTGGCCGCCAGCCATGCCGATGAGCAAGCCCACCCGGGGCTGTACGTGCTGGAGCCCTGGCCCGGCGCGGTGCCCGGGCTGCGCGTGCGCTGATCAGCGGCGCTTCGCCGCCACGTCCTGCGCCACCAGCGCGGCGGCGTCCTCGGCGATCAATGGCCAGAAAGGGTTGCTGCGCAGGCGCGTCAGCGAGCCCAGCGAGATGGTGATTGCGCCGTTCTCGCCGCGCAGCAGCCAGGAGCCGATGCTGGGGATGCCATCGCGCCCGCTGCCGCGCTGGAAGCCGTAGACCGGATCGTCGGCCGGGAAGGGCAAGGCCACATGGCCCAGCGACACCAGCGCGGGCGGCCAGTCCAGCGCGGTCGGCAGCAGCTCGCTGCGTCCATCAGGCGCCATGCGGCGCACGGCGATGCGCGGCAGCCGCTCGTCGCCGTTGCTGACCACGTCGAAGGTGTAAGCGCGCGGCCGCGTGGCGATGCGCTCGATCAGCGCCCGCGCCGCCGGCCGCGCCACGCCGCCCAACTCGGGCAGGCGGTTCAGGTCGAACATCACCAACCGATGCTGCGGCCCCTGCAGCCGGGCATAGACCTGGTCGACGAGGCCGGTGGAGCCCACGGTGGAATCGACCACCGACTGCCAGCTGACCACCGGCGGAAGCTGCGCCAGCCGGCCGGCTCGCTGCGCCTCCTGCAGCGAGCGCTGCAACTGCCGCGTGGCGCGGTTGATCTGTCGCGAGGCATTGACCGGGAAGGAGTTGAACTTGTAGGGATCGAACTCCGGCGCGATCGCCTGCCAGCGCACCTTGTCCAGCACCGGCAGCGGCACCACGGCGAAGATGTCGATCACCTCGGCCAGCGCAGCGACGCGCGTCAGCTCGATCGCGGGCGAGACCAGCAGCACCCGGTCGGGCCGGCGCAGCTGTTCGTCCTGCAGCGCATCCAGCGTGTACTGCAGCACCAGCGTGCCGCCCGAGCTGTAGCCGCCCACGATGAAGGGCTGGCCGCCCAGCGCACGCGCCGCCACGTCGCGCGCGGCCAGGCGCACGGCTGCAGTCCAGTCGCGGGCCGACATGGTGCTCATCATCGACGGCAGCGTGCCGTGGCCGGGCAGGCGCAGCACGGTCACGTCCACGCCCTGCGCATGCAGCGCCCGGGCCATCGCATGCATCGAATACGGCGAATCGGTCAGCCCATGGACCAGCAGCGCCTGGGCCACCGGCTGCGCTTGCGTCAGGCGGAACGAGCGGTTGAACGGCGCGCCGCCCACCAGCCGATGCAACCACCCGGCCTGGTTGAAGCGGCTGTGAAGGAAACTCTCCTCGGCCTGAGCGGCGCATTCGCTGACGGGCGCCTGGGCGTCGGTGACCACGGGGCATTCGCTGCCCAGGCCGCCACGCGCCCAGCCTTCGGTCTTCTCGCGCAGCTCGGCAAACAGCCGCTCTTCCAGCGCCTGATAGCCCGCAAAGTCCAGGTCGGCGTGCTGGGTGGCCTTGAATTCGCTGCGCAGCAGCTCGGTGTGCCAGGGCTGCAGCGCCGGCAAGGCCCCGACCGCATAGATGGTGAAGCCCAGGGCCACCGCCAGCAGCAGCGCCACCAGCAGCGCCACGCCGCGAACGGCCAGGCGGCGCAAGCGCTGCGGCGTCGAGGCCGGGGCCGCAGCCATCGGCGCAGCAGGTGCCGGCCTCAGCCGGGCTTGCCCTGGGCGGCGGCCACCGCCCGGGCGAGCTCGTCGCGGCTGCGGTAGTGCGGCACGCGATCGATGCGGCGCTTCAGGCTCTGCCAACTGGTCATGCTGCCAGCCACTTCATCCTTCCAGTAGCGGTCGGCCATGGCGATGTTGCCGGCGACGTCCAGCTCGAAGGCAGCCAGCGAAGCGGCATCGCTGAAGATGAAGGTGCGCCCGTCGATGCGCTTGAAGACGGTCGGGTCCCCCGCCACCGGGATGGCGTAGACGATGCCGGTGGCATCGAAGCCGTGGTAGGCGGGCTGGTAGCGCTGCGGCTCGCGCTGGAAGGCCGCCCGGTTCTCGGCGGTGGCGAACTGGTAGGTGGCGCCTTCGTACTCGGCCCGGAACTGCGGCAGACCGGGCACCGCCTGCGCCTGGCTCCCGTAGGCCACCACGTCGTAGCCACGCAGCACCAGCCGCGACTGGTCGCCATCACGTACCGCATTGACGGGGCGCAGCGGCGACGAGGGGTTCTGCGCCAGCATCGTGTTGCAGCCGGTCAGCCACAGGCACACCGCCAGCAGCGGCAGGCCAAGCCTGACCGGACGGCGCAGCACGGCGTTCAACGCTGCGCCACGGGCAGCACGTTGCGCGACGGCGAGCCGGCGTACAGCTGGCGCGGGCGGCCGATCTTGTATTCCGGGTCGCCGATCATCTCGTTCAGCTGGGCGATCCAGCCGACCGTGCGGGCCAGGGCGAAGATCGCGGTGAACAGGCTCACCGGGATGCCGATGGCGCGCTGCACGATGCCGGAGTAGAAGTCGACGTTGGGGTACAGCTTGCGCGACACGAAGTAGTCGTCTTCCAGCGCGATCTTCTCCAGCGCCATGGCCAGCTTGAACAGCGGGTCGTCGTGCAGCCCCAGTTCGTTGAGCACCTCGTGGCAGGTCTCACGCATCAGCTTGGCACGCGGGTCGTAGTTCTTGTAGACGCGGTGGCCGAAGCCCATCAGCTTGACGTTGGAGTTCTTGTCCTTCACCTGCTTGATGAATTCGCCGATCTTCTCCACGCCGCCGGCCTTCTGGATGTCTTCCAGCATGTTCAGCGCCGCCTCGTTGGCGCCGCCGTGCGCCGGGCCCCACAGGCAGGCCACGCCGGCAGCGATCGCGGCGAAGGGGTTGGTGCCCGAGCTGCCGCACAGCCGCACGGTCGAGGTGCTGGCGTTCTGCTCGTGGTCGGCGTGCAGGATGAAGATGCGGTCCATCGCGCGCACCAGCACCTCGTTAGGGTGGTAGTCCTCGCAGGGCGTGGCGAACATCATGCGCATGAAGTTGCCGGCGTAGGACAGTTCGTTGCGCGGGTACATGTAGGGCTGGCCCATGCCGTACTTGTAGGCCATGGCCACCAGCGTGGGCATCTTGGCAATCAGCCGGATGGCGGCGATGTCGCGGTGCCGCGGGTTGTTGATGTCGGTGCTGTCGTGATAGAAGGCCGACAGCGCCCCCACCAGCCCGGTCATCACCGCCATCGGGTGCGCATCACGCCGGAAGCCGCGCAGGAAGAACTGCATCTGCTCGTTGACCATCGTGTGGTTGTTGACGAGCTTGTGGAACGACTTCTGCTGGTCGGCATTGGGCAGCTCGCCGTACAGCAGCAGGTAGCAGGTGTCGAGGAAATCGCACTGCGTGGCCAGCTGCTCGATCGGGTAGCCGCGGTACAGCAGCTCGCCCTTGTCGCCGTCGATGTAGGTGATGGTGCTGTTGCAGGACGCGGTGCTCAGGAAGCCCGGGTCGTAGGTGAACTTGCCGGTCTGCGCGTACAGCTTACGGATGTCGATCACGTCCGGGCCGATGCTGCCCTTGTAGATCGGCATGTCCATCGTCGGGCTGCCATCAGAGAACGACAGGGTGGCTTTCACATCGGACAGGGACATCATGGCGTCATTCCTTCGCTAGAAATCGGGGGCGCCGGCCGGCGCATCAGGGACAGGACCTCGGCCACTTCCGGCCGGTCGAGCGCCGGCGGCAGTTCGCAGCGCCGCAGCAGCAGGTCGAGCAGGTCGTTGTCGGACAGGTCCATCAGGCATTGCAAACCACGTGCCCGGCGCATGCTGAGGCCTTCGCCGTGCTGCTCGAAGAAGCGCTGGATGAACAGGTCGTTTTCCAGCAGGCCGCGGCGGCAGGCCCACCTGAGCCGGCTCAGGCCTCGTTCGTCGAGAAGCAGGTCTGCATCGGGCATGAACGCATCCGCCAGGGAAAGGGCTCAGATTGTGCGGCGCACAATCATTTCCTTGATCTTGCCAATGGCGCGCGTCGGATTCAAGCCCTTCGGGCATACATCGACACAATTCATGATGGTGTGGCAGCGGAACAGCCGGTACGGGTCTTCCAGGTTGTCCAGCCGGGCGGCGGTGTCCTGGTCGCGGCTGTCGGCGATGAAGCGGTAGGCCTGCAGCAGCCCGGCCGGGCCGACGAACTTGTCCGGGTTCCACCAGAAGCTCGGGCAGCTGGTGGAGCAGCTGGCACACAGGATGCACTCGTACAGGCCGTTCAGCTCGTCGCGCTCTTCGGGCGACTGCAGCCGCTCCTTCTCGGGCGGCAGCGTGTCGTTGACCAGGTAGGGCTTGATCGAGTGGTACTGCGCGAAGAACTGCGTCATGTCGACGATCAGGTCGCGGATCACCGGCAGGCCCGGCAACGGCTTCAGCACGATGGTGCCGGGCAGCGTGCGCATGTTGGTCAGGCAGGCCAGACCGTTCTTGCCGTTGATGTTCATCGCGTCCGAGCCGCAGACGCCTTCGCGGCAGCTGCGCCGGAAGCTCAGCGTCGGGTCGACCTGCTTCAGCTTGATCAGGGCGTCCAGCAGCATGCGCTCGGTGCCATCGAGCTCGACCTCGAGGGTCTGCATGCGCGGCTTGTCGTCCTTGTCGGGGTCGTAGCGGTAGATCTGGAAAGTGCGCTTCGTCATGGGGTTCGATCTCGATCAGAAGGTGCGGATGCCTCAGGCAGGTGCGGACTAGAACGTCCGCACTTTGGGCGGCACCGATTCCACCGTCAGCGGCTTCAGGTTGACCGGCTTGTATTCGAGGCGGCTGCCTTCGGAGTACCACAGCGTGTGCTTCATCCACTCGCGGTCGTTGCGGCCCAGCGGGAACTCGGCATCGTCGGCGCCGCGCTCGTAGTCCTTGACCGTGTGCGCGCCGCGGCATTCGCGGCGGGCCGCGGCCGAGACCATCGTGGCGCGGGCGGCCTCGATCAGGTTCTCGACCTCCAGCGCCTCGATGCGCGCGGTGTTGAAGACCTTGCTGGTGTCCTTCAGGCCTATGTGGTCGACGCGCTCGGCCAGCGCCTCGATGCGCTGCACGCCCTCGTCCATGCTGGCCTGGGTGCGGAACACGCCGGCATGCTGCTGCATGCAACTGCGGATGTCGTTGGCCACGCTCTGCGCGTACTCGCCGGAGCTGGCCGCCTCGAGCTTGGCGATGCGCGCCAGCGAGCGGTCGGCCGCATCGGCCGGCAGCGGCTTGTGGTGCTTCTCGCCCTTCAGCGCATCGACGATGTGGAAGCCCGCCGCACGGCCGAAGACCAGCAGGTCGAGCAGCGAGTTGGTGCCCAGCCGGTTGGCGCCGTGCACGCTGACGCAGGCGCATTCGCCCACCGCATACAGGCCATTGATCACGCTGCTGGGCTGGCCACCCTTGGGCGCCACCACCTGGCCGTGAATGTTGGTGGGAATGCCGCCCATCTGGTAGTGGATGGTCGGCACCACGGGAATGGGTTCCTTCGAGATGTCGACGTTGGCGAAGTTGTGGCCGATCTCGAACACGCTGGGCAGGCGCTTCATGATCGTGTCCAGGCCCAGGTGCGTCATGTCCAGGTTGATGTAGTCCTTGTTCGGGCCGCAGCCCCGGCCTTCCTTGATCTCCTGGTCCATGCAGCGCGACACGAAGTCGCGCGGCGCCAGATCCTTCAGCGTCGGCGCGTAGCGTTCCATGAAACGCTCGCCGTCGACGTTGCGCAGGATCGCGCCTTCGCCGCGGCAGCCTTCGGTCAGCAGCACGCCGGCGTTGTGCACGCCCGTCGGGTGGAACTGCCAGAACTCCATGTCCTGCAGCGGGATGCCGGCGCGCGCCGCCATGCCCAGGCCGTCGCCGGTGTTGATGAAGGCATTGGTGCTGGCCGCATAGATGCGCCCGGCGCCGCCGGTGGCGAACAGCGTGACCTTGCCTTCCAGGATGTGCACCTCGCCGGTTTCCATCTCCAGCGCGGTGACGCCGAGCACGTCGCCGTCGGCGTCGCGGATCAGGTCCAGCGCCATCCACTCGACGAAGAAGTTGGTGCGCGCCTTGACGTTCTGCTGGTACAGCGTGTGCAGCATCGCGTGGCCGGTGCGGTCGGCCGCGGCACAGGCGCGCTGCACCGGCTTCTCGCCGTAGTTGGCGGTGTGGCCGCCGAAGGGGCGCTGGTAGATCGTGCCGTCGGGGTTGCGGTCGAAGGGCATGCCGAAGTGCTCGAGCTCGTACACGACCTTCGGTGCCTCGCGGCACATGAACTCGATCGCGTCCTGGTCACCGAGCCAGTCGCTGCCCTTGACGGTGTCGTAGAAGTGATAGTGCCAGTTGTCCTCGGACATGTTGCCCAGGCTGGCACCGATGCCGCCCTGCGCCGCCACGGTGTGCGAACGCGTCGGGAACACCTTGCTGAGCACCGCCACGTTCAGGCCGGCCTGGGCCAGCCGCAGCGAAGCCTGCATGCCGGAGCCGCCGGCGCCGACGATGACGACGTCGAACTTGCGCTTGGATATCGAAGCCATGGTTTTCTACAGTCTCCAGATCACCTGGACCGCCCACCCGGCACAGCCCACCAGCCAGACGATGGAGAACACCTGCAGCAGCAAGCGGATGCCTGCCGGCTTGACATAGTCCATCCAGATATCGCGCACGCCCACCCACGCATGCAGGGCCAGCGCGACGATGACGACGAAGGTCAGCACCTTCATCCATTGCGCCGAGAAGATGCCCGCCCACTTGTAGTAGCCCATCTCGCCGGGCAGCAGCAACTGCACCACCAGCGCCAGCGTGAACAGCGCCATCAGCACCGCGGTGACGCGCTGGCTCAGCCAGTCGCGCGAGCCATAGTGCGCACCGACGACCAGACGCCGGGAACCGTACATCGAACTCATCGGCGTCTCCTTCAGAACAGCCCGAACAGCCGGGCGCCGAGCGCCACCGTCAGCAGCAGGCTCAAGGCCAGCGTGATGATCGCGCTGCTGTGGCCCTGTGCCTTGGTGACGCTGTGTGTCATGTCCATCCACAGGTGGCGCACGCCGGCGATGAAGTGGTGCAGGTAGGCCCAGATCAGCCCCAGGCACACCAGCTTGATGAACCAGCCCGGCACGAAGCCGATGCCGGCGCTGAACGCGCTGGTGAAGCGGTCAAAGGAGATTTCGCTGGTCAGGCTGTTGTCGAACAGCCAGATGACGAAGGGCAGCAGCAGGAACATCATGGCACCGCTGACGCGGTGCAGTATCGATACGATGCCCGCTGGCGGGAGCCTGTAGGCGACGATCTGCGAGACGTGGATGTTGCGATAGACCGGTCGTTCCTTCAGCGTGTTGGCCATCTTGTGTCCTGGTTGTCTTGGCCCTGGGCGCAGTGCGCGTCGAGCCTGTCGATTTTATTTCAACCCGTCGGGCTTACAGGAAGCTTGGGCAGCACCGCGCGCCCGGCAGGGCCATCAGCTCAGCTCGTTGCGATAGTAGTGGGCATCGGTCTGATACAGGCCAAGCCGCAGTTCGACCGGCCGGTCCGCATAGGTAAACGCGCGCCGCTCCACCTGCAGCAACGGCCCGCCTTCGCCAATGCCCAGCAGCGCGGCTTCGTCCGCACCCGCGGCCACCGCGCGGATGCGCTCCTCGGCGCGGATCATCTGCACGCCGAACTCGCTCTCGAACAGGCCGTACATCGGCCCGCGATAGGCCTGCAGCCGCTCGGCGGTCAGGCCCTTGAACAGCCGCGCACTGAGCCAGATGTCGTCCAGCACCACCGGCCGGCCCTCGGACAGCAGCAGCCGGCGCACCTGCAGCACCGGGTCGCCGGCCTTCAGCTCGAGCGCGCGCGCCACCTCGGCGCTGGCACGCAGGCGGCGGAAATCGATGAAGCGGCGCTGCATCGCCTCGCGCAGGCCGCGCTCCGGCATCAGTCGCAGAAAGCGGTACTGCACCTGCGCCTCGGCATGGGTGGCGACGAAGGTGCCCTTGCCCTGGCGGCGCACCAGCAGCCCTTCGGCCGTCAGCGCATCCAGCGCCTTGCGCACCGTGCCCTGGCTGACCTTGAAGCGCTGCGCGAGTTCGGGCTCGCTGGGCAGCGCCTCGCCGGCCTTCCATTCCCCCAGCGTCAGGCTGCGTGTCAGCAGCCCCTTGATCTGCTGGTACAGCGGGCTGAAGGCCGGGGCCGCGGACTCGACGGCGCCGTCGGCGGCGGGCAGGGTCCGGGCAGCAGCGGGCATGCCGGGATTGCAGCACAGCTGCGGCGCCAAGTCCACAGCCTCTTGACATATATCTTCTATAAGACATAAGAGTACGCTATGCTTCGGGTCAACCCTTAGCCACGCCGCCGCGCTGGCCTACACTTGCAGACCCTCGCCCTCCCTACTCAACCCAGACCCACGGAGTCCCCCATGAGCAAGAAACCCGTCCGCGTGGCCGTCACCGGCGCCGCCGGCCAGATTGGCTATGCCCTGCTGTTCCGCATCGCCTCGGGCGAAATGCTGGGCAAGGACCAGCCGGTGATCCTGCAGTTGCTGGAGATCCCCGACGAGAAGGCGCAGAACGCGCTGAAGGGCGTGATGATGGAACTGGAGGACTGCGCCTTCCCGCTGCTGGCCGGCATGGAGGCGCACAGCACGCCGGACACCGCCTTCAAGGACACGCAGTACGCGCTGCTGGTCGGCGCCCGCCCGCGCGGCCCCGGCATGGAGCGTGCGGATCTGCTGGCCGCCAACGCGCAGATCTTCACAGCCCAGGGCAAGGCGCTGGACAAGGCCGCCAGCCGTGACGTGCGCGTGCTGGTGGTCGGCAACCCGGCCAACACCAACGCCTACATCGCGATGAAGAGCGCGCCTTCGCTGGACCGCCGCAACTTCACCGCCATGCTGCGCCTGGACCACAACCGTGCCGCCAGCCAGCTGGCCGCCAAGACCGGCAAGAGCGTGGCCTCGATCAAGAAGCTGGCGGTGTGGGGCAACCACTCGCCGACCATGTACGCCGACTACCGCTTCGCCACTATCGACGGCGCCTCGGTCAAGGACATGATCAACGACCAGGCCTGGAACCGCGATGTGTTCCTGCCCACCGTGGGCAAGCGCGGCGCCGCGATCATCGCCGCGCGCGGCCTGTCCTCGGCGGCCAGCGCCGCCAACGCCGCCATCGACCACATGCGCGACTGGGCGCTGGGCACGAACGGCGAATGGGTCACGATGGGCGTGCCCAGCAACGGCGAGTACGGCATCCCGAAGGACGTGATGTTCGGCTACCCGGTCACCTGCGCCAACGGCGACTACAAGATCGTCGAAGGCTTGCCGATCGACGCGTTCAGCCAGGAATGCATCAACAAGACCCTGGCCGAACTGCAGGGCGAGCAGGACGGCGTCAAGCACCTGCTCTGATCCGGCCGTGAGCAAGCCGCCCACCGACCTGCCGGACCGGCCCGCGCGCATTCCGCCGCGCGAGGCCCTGTTCGAGGACGGCGAGGCGGCGCGCCCGCTCCCGGTCTGCGACCACTACAGCGGCGTCGAGCCGCGCATGCGCAAGAGCCTGGAGTTGCAGGCCGAGCTGGGCCCGGTGTTCGACGTCACGCTCGACGGCGAGGACGGCGCGCCGGTGGGCGGCGAGCACGAGCATGCGCTGCTGATGTGCGAGCTGGTGAATTCGCCGCTCAATCGCTTCGGCCGCGTCGGCATCCGCGTGATGCCGGTGGAGCACCCGGCCTTCGAGGCCATGGTGTCCACCGTGGTCGCCAAGGCCGGCGCCCGCGTGGCCTACCTGATGATCCCCAAGCCGCGCGGCCTGGCCGACCTGCAGCGCGCGGTCGATGCGGTAGATACGGCCACGCGCGCCGTCGGGCTTGCCCAGCCGATCCCGCTGCAGGCGCTGGTCGAGACCCACGGCGCGCTGCGCGAGGTGCAGGCGCTGGCCGCGCACCCGCGCATCGAGTCGCTCTCCTTCGGGCTGATGGATTTCGTCTCCGCCCACCGCGGCGCGATTCCGGCCTCGGCAATGAGCGCCACCGGCCAGTTTGAGCATCCACTGGTGCGCCGCGCCAAGCTGGAGATCGCCGCCGCCTGCCATGGCCACGGCAAGACGCCCTCGCATTGCGTGGTCACCGAATTCAAGGACGAAGGCGCGCTGGCCGAAGCGGCGCACAAGGCCTCGCGCGAGCTCGGCTACACCCGCATGTGGAGCATCCACCCGGCGCAGGTGCGGGTCATCGTCGACGCCTTCGCGCCCAGCACGGCCGAGGTGGACATGGCCATCGAGATCCTGCTGGCGGCGCAGGACGCCGGCTGGGCGCCGATCCGCCACCGCGACACCCTGCACGACCGCGCCAGCTACCGCTATTTCTGGCACCTGCTGCAACGCGCGCACCAGACCTCGTACGCCGGCGGTGCACAGCTGCCGGCTTCGGTGCGCGAAGCCTTCTTCGAACCCCCCGCGGGGGCCGCCTGAGCCGGCACTGCGCTTGCATGCCGACCCGGCGCCGCCCCGCCCCCACCTCACGTCACACAGGAGAACCCCGATGCTGACCGAATACCGCCAACACGCCGCCGAACGCCAGGCCCTCGGCATCCCGCCACTGCCGCTGGACGCCAAACAGGTAGCCGCGCTGATCGAACTGATCAAGTCCCCGCCGGCGGGTGAGGAAGCCTTCCTGATGGAACTGCTGACCTACCGCGTGCCGCCGGGCGTGGACGACGCCGCCAAGGTCAAGGCCAGCTTCCTGGCCGCGGTGGCGCACGGCGAGCTGAAGGTCGGGCTGGTCAGCAAGGCCAAGGCCACCGAGCTGCTGGGCACCATG